>NZ_CP070950.1:949161-1265548 GCF_017084525.1 Conexibacter sp. SYSU D00693 | reverse complement strand
CTTCCTGCGCCTGCACGGCGGCAGCACCCAGCGGCTGCGCGACGAGGTGGCGGTGGGCCTGCTCGGTGGGTGACGCAGGGCCGGTCGCCCGCTAGGCTAGGAAACGTTCACTAACTGGGTGCGCCGCTGGCGTGCCCCTGAGCAGGAGGACCAGATGGCCAAGACCCCTCGCACGCTCGCCGGCAAGGTCGTCATCGTCACCGGCGCGGCCGGCGGCGTCGGCGGCGCGTTGGCGCGCCAGCTCTACCAGGAGGGCGCCCACGTCTCGATCTGCGACATCAACGCCGACGCCGTGGCGGCCAAGGTGCAGGAGGTCTCCTCGGGCGCCGGAGCCGGCCGCATCATCGGGCGCGCGCTCGACCTCGCCGACCGCGCGGCTTACACGGCGTTCATCGAGTGGACCGAGGAGCAGCTCGGGGCCCTGGACGTCCTGGTCAACAACGCCGGCATCATGCCCGTGGGGCCGTTCGAGCAGGAGCCCGAGGCGACGGCGGCCAAGCAGGTCGACGTCAACCTCCACGCGGTGCTGCACGGCACGAAGGAGGCGCTCAGGCGCTTCAAGCCTCGCGGCCACGGCCACGTCGTGAACGTCGCGTCGGGTGCCGGGTGGGTCCCGGGCGCCGGCGGCGCCACGTACTCAGCGACGAAGTTCGGCGTGGTGGGCCTCACCGAGGCCCTCGCGCTCGAGCTCCACGGCAGCGGCGTGGACGTGTCGGTGGTCGCGCCGGCCGTGATCAAGAGCCAGATGTCGACCGGCATCGGCGAGGTCAAGGGCCTCAAAGCCAGCTCGCCCGACGAGGTCGCGGCCGCCATCGTCGAGGGGCTCAAGCAGCCGCGCTTCGCGATCTTCGTGCCCAAGGCGATGGGCGTGATGGCCCTGACGTACTCGGTCCTGCCCTACCGCGTGCGCGGCTTCCTGGCGCGGGTGACCGGCTCGGACAAGCTGCTGCTCAACGTCGACACCGCCGCGCGCGAGCGCTACGAGGCGGCGGTCCTGGGCGGCGCCGCGCAGGGGCCGGCGCCGGCGGCGCCGCAGGGCAACGGCAAGGCGCCCAAGGAGCGGGCGGCCGCCTGAGTCAGGGCTGGGCGAAGGGCACGACCATCATCGTGCCCTTCGCGCTGCTGCACAGCCGGCCGTCGCCGTCGAGCACATCGACGTCGATGAAGACCAGCGTGCGGCCGCGCTTGGTCGTACGGCCGTGGAACGTGAGGGGCGCCAGTGCGGGGCGCTGGAACTGGACGGTGAGGCTCGCGGTGGCGATCGCATGGCCGTCGGGCGCCTCCATCATCCCGAGCGCCCCCATGACCTGATCGGCGGCCGCGGCGACCAGGCCCCCGTTGACCCCGCCGTTGGGGTTGGGGGTGAGCGGTGCGCGGGCGAGGTGGAAGACCCCCTCGCCGTCGCCGAGCCGGCCGCAGGTCATGCCCAGGTCGTCGGCCAGCGGCAGGCGGTTGGCCCACGCCAGCCACTCGTCCGACGTGCCGCCCTGCGGCGCGAACCAGGTCTCGCGGCTCATCGCCCCTGCCAGACCGCCGGGCGCTTCTCGACGAACGCTCGGGCGCCCTCGGCGGCGTCCTGCGAGCTGCGGATGACCTGCATGAGCGGCTCCTGGAGGCGGAAGGCCTCCTCGACGCTGACGTCCTGGGCCTGGAGCATCACCTGCTTGGAGAGCCGCACGCCCAGCGGCGCGTTGCCGGCGATCTCCTTCGCGATGCGCATGGCGACCTCGAGGGCACCGCCGGACGCGGTGAGGTGGTTGACGAGCCCGAGCTCGTGGGCGCGCGGGGCGGGCAGCGGGCGCCCGGTGAGCACGTGCTCGACCGCCAGCCCGTAGGGGATCCGTCGCGGCAGCCGGATCGCACCGCCCGCCGCGGCGGCGAGGCCGAGCTTGACCTCGGGCAGGCCGAAGACCGCGTCCTCAGCGGCGACGATGACGTCCGCCGCGAGCGCGATCTCGGTGCCGCCTCCCAGCGCCGCGCCCTCCACTGCGGCGATCAGCGGCTTCTCGGGCGGGCGCCGGCAGATCCCGAACTGCCCGCGCCCTTCCACGATCGGCCGCTCGCCTGTGGCGTCGAGCGCCTTGAGGTCCATCCCCGCGGAGAACGTCCCGCCCGCCCCGGTGATGACGGCGACGCGCACCGCGTCGTCGGCGTCGACGGCGTCGAGGGCGTCGGAGATCGCCTGGGCGGTGGCCTTGTCGATCGCGTTGCGCCGCTCGGGCCGGTCGATGGTCAGCACGGCGATGCCGCCGGCGGTCGTCTCGTGCCGCAGGCCTGCAGGGACGACGGGGTGGGAGATGTCCATGGCCCTGCATCGTACTGAACGAACGTTAACTGAATCACCTGGACGTCCACCAACCCGCCGGGTGGCCCGACCGGGAACGATCGTTTGTCAACGACCGTTCACACTGCGCTATCCTCCATCGCGAGATGCCGACCACCGAGAGCGAGGACTGCTGATGGGCGCCCCAGTTCCCAACGACGCGCGGCTCAAGGGCCCGTTCAAGCCGATGCGCTTCGAGGCGACCGTCGAGGACTGCATCGTGTCGCAGGGCGAGATCCCCGAGGACCTCGCCGGCGGCTTCTACCGCACGGGTCCCACGTGGAAGCGGCCGACCAAGCAGGGCACCAACGGCCTGCTCTCGATGGACGGCATGGTCCAGGGGCTGGTGATCGCCGACGGGCGCGCCGACTTCCGCAACCGCTGGGTGCGCACCCCGAAGTACCTGCTGGAGGACCAGCACGGCAAGGGGATGTTCGAGTGGTCCGACGGCCAGTGGAACGACTGGCGCAACTTCGGCTACGGCACGGTGAAGCGCGACGAGCACACGCTGGGCGTCTCGCAGGGGACCGCCAACATCAACGTCTTCCCGTTCGCTGGCGAGGTGCTGGCCGCCAGCGAGCAGGGTGGCCCGCCCATCGCCATCGACCCGTTCACCCTCGAGACCAAGGGCTTCGTGCGCTGGTCCACCAAGCTGTCTCCGGGCCTGCACGAGCCCGCCGCCTACGGCGACGCCGCGTTCACCGCGCACCCGAAGTGGGACCACGAGACCGGCGAGCTCTACGGCTGGGCCTACCGGGACGAGCGCCCGTACGTGACGATCCACAAGATCCTCCCGGACGGGGCGGTCTTCACCCGCGAGCTGTGGGACGCCCCCTACAACTCGGTGGCCCACGACATCTGGCTCACGACGGACTACGTCGTCCTGCCCTTCCAGCCGTTCATCGCGTCGACGAAGCGCATCGAGCAGGGGCTCGGCGTCTTCGGCTGGGACACCGACCTGCCCATCGTCCTCGGGCTCATCCCGCGCCACGACTTCGCCGACGGCGAGATCCGCTGGATCGAGGCGGACATCGAGCCCGAGTACGTCATGCACACGCTGCAGGCCAACAGCGACGGCACGACGCTCACGTTCGACGCGCCGATCTTCGACCGGCCGCCGTTCCCCTTCGAGTTCGACTTCCGCGAGGGCGACGACGTCGCGCTGTTCTTCTCGATCGCCAAGAGCACGCTCGGGCGGTGGACGCTGGACCTCGAGACGGGCAAGCTCACCTCCGAGCGCCTCAGCGACCGCCCGTCCGAGCTGCCGAAGGTCGACGAGCGCTTCTACGGCAAGGGCTACCGCAACGGCTTCCTCGTCGGCGGGGACGCCAAGCGCAACGGGATGTCGATGAAGAGCGTCATCCACTACGACGTGGTGACCGGCGAGGAGCGGGAGTTCCGCATCCGCAACGACCAGCCGCTGGCGGTGCTCGAGCCGACGTTCGCGCCGCGCACCCCCGACGCGCCGGAGGGCGACGGCTACCTCATCGTCCCCGTCTCGCGCTGGGCCGAGAACCTCGGCCAGTTCATGGTCTTCGACACCGACGACATCGCCGCCGGCCCGGTCTGCACGATCGACATCCCGTTCCTCATGGGGTGGACCCCACACGGCCACTGGATGGACTTCCGCGGCGGCGGCCCGGGTTCGGGCAACGGCCACGCCCGCGGCGAGGCCACGGCGGGCCGGCCGCTGGCCGGGGTGCGCTGATGCGGGTGCTCATCGACACGGCCCGGTGCGAGGCCCATGGCGACTGCGTCATGGCCGCGCCCGACGTCTTCGACCTCGACGAGGAGGACAACGTCGCGGTCCTGCTCATGGCCGACCCGCCCGAGGCGCTGCGCGAGCAGGTCCGGCAGGCGGCCGACGACTGCCCGGTGGCCGCGATCCGCCTCGAGGGCTGATCGTGGCCTCCCAGATGGTCGACGAGCGCCGGTCCGCGGCCCCGTTCTACGCGCCCGTCGGCCGCGAGGTGGAGGTCTTCGAAGCGGCCGCGCGGCGCGGCCTGCCGGTGATGCTCAAGGGCCCGACCGGCTGTGGCAAGACGCGGCTGGTCGAGCACGTCGCCCACCGTCTCGGCGTCTCGCTGCACACGGTGAGCTGCCACGAGGACATGACCGCCAGCGACCTGCTCGGCCGCTACGTCCTGCAGGGCGGCGACACCGAGTGGATCGACGGTCCGCTCACCCGTGCCGTTCGCGAGGGCGGCATCTGCTACCTCGACGAGGTCGTCGAGGCCCGTCAGGACGCCACCGTGGCCATCCACTCGCTCACCGACCACCGGCGCGAGCTCCATCTCGAGCGCCGCGGCGGCATGACGCTGAAGGCGGCCGAGGGCTTCTGCCTCGTCGTCTCCTACAACCCGGGCTACCAGAGTGTCCTCAAGGACCTCAAGACCTCCACCCGCCAGCGGATGGTGGCCATCGAGCTCGACTTCCCGACCGCGGAGGTCGAGCGCGAGGTCCTCCGTCGGGAGGCGGGCGTGGACGAGGGGGTGGCCGACGACCTCGTGGCCCTGGCCCAGGCCATCCGCCGAGTCAAGGACGCGGGCTTGAGGGAAGCCGCTTCGACGCGCACGCTCATCGCCGCGGGGCAGCTCATCGCCGAGGGCCTGTCGTTCACCGAGGCGGCGACCGTGGCGGTCGCGGGCCCGCTGACCGACGACCCGCAGCTGCGCCAGGGGTTGCTGGCCATGGTGGAGTCCTACGGTTCGGCGTGAGGGGTCGTTCAGCGCCCCCCAGGTACGCGCTCCGTGCCTGGACTTGCGCAACCCAGTGAACGAGAGTTAGCGTAGGGTCGAAGCGCGCGGCGGACCTCGCCGGCGCGACGCGGGAGGGGTCCACGCAGTGAAGGTCATCGTCGACAGCTCGAGGTGCGACGCCCACGGCGACTGCGTCATGGCGGCGCCCGACGTCTTCGCCCTGGACGAGGACCACGTCGTCCTGCTGCTCGACCCGACGCCCGGTGAGGAGCAGCGATCGTGCGTCGAGGACGCCGTTCGGCGCTGTCCGGTCCAGGCGATCTCCATCGACGACTGACCGGCTGGCGACGCACGGGGCTTCGCCGCTAGGGGAAGATCGCGGAGGCCCCCGAAGGACAGGTCCACCGTGGTCGAGACGACAGCCCGCCAGCCCCCGCGCCGATCCGTGATCCAGGCCAAGCTGGCGGTCCCCCCGCTGCCGGACCACTTCGCGGAGCGCCCGCGCCTGCGGGAGCGACTGGTCGCCCTGCTGCAGAGCAAGCGCCTCGTGCTGCTGGCGGCCACCGCAGGCTCGGGCAAGACCACCGCCCTGGTCGAGGCGCTGGCGTCGGCCGACACCGAGGTGGCGTGGTTGACGGTGGACCGCTCCGACGCCGCGCCAGGGCGCCTGGTCACCTACGTGGAGGCCGCGCTGGCGCGCGTGGTCCCGGAGGTGGAGGGCGTCGCGACCGACGCGATGGCGGCGGCGATCCCGCAGCCGGAAGCGGCGGGCCTGGCCGCCGAGGCGGTCGGCGACCGGCCCCTCACTGTGGTCTTCGACGAGCTGGAGCAGCTCGGCGACGCCGACGAGCCTTGGGCGATCGTCGATGCCGTCCTGCGCTACGCGCCGCCGGCCGTGCGCTTCGTCCTGGTCAGCCGGCGGGCCCTGCCGTCGTCGCTGCGCGCCGTCCGGGCGGCGGACATCGCGGTCCTCGGCGATCGCGACCTCGCGTTCACCGCCGAGGAGGCCGGCCGCGCGCTCGAACGCTGCGGCAAGAGCGGGGCCGATGCCGAGCACGCGGTGCGCACGACCGACGGGTGGGTGACCGGCGTGCTCTTCGAGGCCTGGCGTTCCGGCGGCGCGCTGGAGGGGCTGGGCGGCGAGACGGACCCGCTCTACGGCTACCTGGCCTCGCAGATCCTCGCCGAGCTCCAGCCGCACCAGCGCGAGTTCCTCGTGGTGACGTCGCTGCTCGACGAGGTGACGGCGGCCCGCGCCTCGGCGCTGGCCCTGCCCGACGCGGCCCAGCGCCTGCGGGAGCTGCGCGCCGTGCACCTGCCGGCCACGTGGAGCGCCGACGGACGCACCTTGCGCCTGCACTCCTACCTGCGCGACTTCCTGCGCGCGGAGCTCCAGGACCGCGACGAGGCGGAGGTCCATCGGCTGCGCCTGGCCCACGCCCAGCGCCTCGAACGCGAGCGCCACGACGAGCTGGCCACCGAGGAGCTGCTCGCCCTCGGCGAGCTCGAGGCGGCGCTGCGGCCGGCGGAGCGGGCGATCATCCCGGTCGTCGAGCGCCTCGACGTCGAGGTCGCGGAGCGGTGGCTGGCGACGCTGGCGCCGGTTCGGCGCCTCGTGGCCTCGCGGCTGGACGTCGCCGAGCTCATGATCGGCGTGGCCCACGACCAACCGGCGCGGGCCAGCGCCCTGATCGATCGACTCGGCGAGGCCGGCCAGCGCGACGCCCTGGCACGGGCCGACGAACGGGCGCCGTGGCTGGTCATCTGGTGCCTGCTCTTCATGGCGCGCTTCGACGAGGCCGAAGCCCTGCTGGAGCACGTGGACGCCGGGGCCGAGCAGGACGTCGTGCGGATGACGATGGGCGCGGTGATGGACCTGCCGGACGCACCGACCGACGTCGTCGTCGGCGACCTCGGCCCGCTGCACGCCATGGCGCACGTGGCGCTGTTCTGCCGCGGGCAGCTCACGGCCCTCACCGAGGCACGGGCCACTCGCTGGCTCTCGGTGATGGAGGGCCCGTGGCAGATCGCCGCCCTCCGCGCGCTGGGCAAGACCAGCGAAGCGCTGGAGCTCCTGCTGCCGGCGCTCGAGCGGCCGCTCAACCGCCAGCCACTGCTGACCTGGGCGGCGCCCGAGGTCTTCCTCGACGCCGGTCGCCACGACGAGGCGGCGGCGGTGATCGAAGAGGGCCGCCGGCTCGCCTTCGCGGGCGGCGGCCCGCCATGGCAGGCCGGCGCCCGGCTGGCCGAGGCCAAGTACGCGCTGCGGGTGGACCGCGACCCCGAGCGCGCCCGCGCAGCGCTGGAGGCTCCCGAGTGCGTGCGCGCCGCAGAGCAGATGACGTTCATCGCCGAGCTGGCCGACACCTGGTACGGGCTCGCGCTCCTGCTCGAGGACCGCGACGACGAGGCCCTCACCCGTCTGCGACGCGTCGCGAGCTCCATGCAGCACAACAAGCGTCTGCTCGAGCTGCCGTGCGCGGCGGTCTGGCTGGCGGAGGCGGAGTGGCGCGCCGGCAACGAGGAGGCCGCCGACCGGGCGGCCGACACGGCACTGGCCGCCGCCGGCGCGCAGGGCTCCAACCACCTGCTCCTCCAGGCCTTGGGCCGGTTCCCGTCCGTGGCCTCCCGCCGGCTGGATGCCGAGCGCGACCGCGACTCGGCCTGGCACCAGGTCGCGCGCTCGCTGTCGGCCGCGGCGGTGGAGGTCGCCGGCGTCCGGGCCCGGGTGGAGCTGCTCGACCTCGGCCAGGCCGTCCTGCGAGTGGACGGGGAGGACCAGCGCCCGCGGATCGCCAAGAGCTACGAGGCGCTGGCCTACCTGAGCACGGCGCCCGGCCGGCGGGCACCGCGCGAGGCGCTGCTCGAGGCGCTCTTCGGCGAGCGTCGCGACGACGGCGCCAAGGCCTACCTGCGCCAGGCACTGCACTGGCTGCGCAAGACGCTGCCCCCTGAGGCGATCAGCGTCCAGGACGGCGTCGCGCACCTGCGCCCCGACGTGGGGGTCCGCGCGCAGTCCCAGGACGTCGAGGTCCGGCTGCTCGAGGCGGCGCGGTTGCGTGGCCAGGAGCGCCTGGACGCGGCGCTGCCGGCCCTCGAGGCCCTCGAAGGTGAGTACCTGCCGGGTCCGCGCGGACCCTGGGCGCTCGAGCGACGGGAGCAGCTGCGCTCCACCGCCACGGAGCACCGCTACGAGACCGCCACGGTCGCCTTCGACCTCGGCCGGTACGACCGGGCCGCCGACCTCGTCGAGGAGGTCCTTGGGCACGAGCCCTTCCGGGAGGCCGCGTGGCGGCTGCGCATGCGCGTCCTCGAGGCCCTCGGCGACGACGACGCGGTCCTGCGCGCGTTCCACGCATGCGAGCAGGCGCTCGCCGAGTTCGGGGCGGCCCCGTCCAGCAGCACCCGCCGGTTGCTCGAGGCGCTGCGGCGCTAGCGGGTCAGGCGCGCAGGACGCTCGCCTCCGTCGCGGTGCCCGCCCCGGCCGTGCAGAAGGCCCGGCCGGCGGCGGTGAGCTGCACGCTGCAGCGCCGCGCGCCCTCATGGCCGTGCTCGTCCTCGAGGACGAGGTAGCGGCCGGGGTCGAGGGCGCGGCGCGAGAGCCGCACCAGGCCGCGTGCAGCGAGGCGGTCGAGGTGCGCGGGGGCGTCGCAGATCGGCACGCAGCCGGCCTCGCGACCGACGGCCGTGACGACCGACGGCGGCAGGCCGGCGACGACCGTCACCGGTGCGTCGCCCGCGAGGTCCAGTGCCGCCTGCGGGCCGCACAGGTGCAGCAGCCGCAGCATCCGCGTCTCCTGGGGGTGCAGACGCACGTGGCCTCCCGAGGCCCGTTCGACGTCGACGGCGATGCGGTCGTCGATGACCGGCACGACTTGGGACATGAGGCTCTCCTCCTCCGTGGTCCGGGCAGCCCGCCCGGTGCTGAGCGCATTGGCGCACACCGGCGTTAACGAGGCCGAAACCGCCGCCGCTCATCCGGGGCGCACGAAAGGACTCGACCCGACGCCCTCGTGAACGACCGTTTGCTTGAAGACGACGCTCTGCGGTACGGTGCGGCGGTCGCGTGGGCATCCGACCCGCACTGGCACGCACCGCGCGGCGCTCTCCTCCAGGACGCCGGTGGACCGCTGAGACACGCGAGCCGCCGGCGTCCTGGTCCCGTTCGTCGGGGCGCTTTCAGCCTGCGGCGGTGTGGAGCGCCAGCATCGCCGCGGTGTCCTTCGGGAAGGCGTCGAGGGCGAGGATCCGGCCGTCGCGAACGCGGTAGAGCTCGATGATCGGCACGTCGAGCTCCCGGCCCGTGGTCCGCGAGGTCATGCGGCACCGCACGTGGGCGACGACCACGTCCCCCGCGTCGTGGAGCTCGTGGCCGTCGAGTCGCACGCGATACGCGCCCGCGATCTGGCCGAGCATGGCGGCGAAGGCGTCGGGCCCGCGGTGGTCGCCGCCGTAGGGGAGGCTCTCGGGTTCGTGCACCGTGACGTCGCCGGCCAGCAGGGCCAGCGCGCGCTCCAGGTTCGCGCCGGCGACGGCGTCCAGGAAGTCGCCGACGACGTCGACGGCCGCGCGGTGCGCATCGGTGGAGGTGGTCATGGCGACGACCGTACACGCTCGTTCACGCAGGTTGCGAACGATCGCTCACATCCGTGTAGGCTCTGGCCATGAGCACGCAGAAGCCCGTGGAGGTCGCGACGCAGGAGCGGGCCGGTCGCACCATCACCGTCCGGTGCCCCGCCGACGGCCGGGTCGTGGCCGAGGTCAAGGACCACACGCCCGACGAGGTCGGGGCCATCGCCCAGGAGCTGCGCCTCGCCCAGCCGGCCTGGGCGGCGTCGGGGTTCGACGAGCGAGCGCGGTGGCTGGGGCGCTGGCGCGACTGGGTGCTCGACCACCAGGAGCGGTTGCTCGAGCTCCTGCAGCAGGAGGCCGGCAAGTCCTACGGGGACGCGAGCATCGAGATCCTCGCCGCCGTCGAGGTCATCAACTACTACGTGGGCCACGGCAAGGACTTCCTCGCCGACGAGCACCCGCGGCCCGCTGGCCTGGCCAACCAGGTCAAGCGGCTGCGCGTCCGCCACCACCCGCACCAGCTGGTGGGCGTGATCACGCCGTGGAACTACCCGCTGGCGATGCCGTTCATGGACGTGCCGCAGGCGCTGCTGGCGGGCTGCGCCGTGCTCTCGAAGCCCTCCGAGGAGACGCCGCTGGCGTGGCAGGAGGCCGTCCGGGGCTGGCAGGAGGACCTCGGTGCGCCCAACGTCCTGGCGTGCACGACCGGCCTGGGCCCGACGGGCGCATCGGTGGTCGACACGGTGGACATGGTGCAGTTCACGGGCTCCACGGCGACGGGCCGCAAGATCGGCGCGCGCTGCGGCGAGCGCCTCATCCCGGCGAGTCTGGAGCTCGGCGGCAAGGACCCGATGATCGTGCTGGCCGACGCCGACCTCGAGCGGGCGGCCAACGGGGCCATCTGGGGCGGGTTCTTCAACGGTGGCCAGTCGTGCACCGCCGTCGAGCGGGTCTTCGTCGAAGCCCCGGTCTACGACCGGTTCGTGGCGCTTGTCGTGGAGAAGGCCCGGGCGCTGCGCCAGGGGATGGACACGCCCGGGTCCTACGCGACCGACTTCGGTGCGATCGCCAACGAGAAGCAGGTGCAGCTCATCGACCGGCACGTGCAGGAGGCCGTCGCCCGGGGCGCTCGCGCCGTCACCGGCGGCCGGCGGGGCGAGCACTGCAACTACCCCGCGACCGTGCTGCTCGACGTGGACACCGGCATGGCCTGCATGCAGGAGGAGACCTTCGGGCCGACGCTGCCGATCATGCGGGTGGCCGACGTGGATGAGGCGGTCGACCGTGCCAACGAGACCGACTACGGCCTGTCGGCGAGCGTGTGGACCAAGGACGCGGCGAAGGCCGAGTGGGTGGCCGATCGCCTGCAGGCCGGAGCGGTCAACCACAACGACGCGATGATGAACGTCTTCCAGTTCCCGGTCCCGCATGGGGGCTGGCGCTCGTCGGGCGTGGGGTCGCGCTTCGGCGGGGCGGGCGGCATCCGCAAGTACACGCACCCGCAGGTCTACGTCACGGCACGCGTGGAGCCGAAGACCGAGATGCACTGGTACCCCCACACCCGGCGCAAGGGGCGGCTGACCGCCGTGATGCTGCCGCTCATCGCGGCCCGTGACTGGCGCCGGCGCCTCGGGCTCAAGGCCCGGAGCTGAGGTCGCCGCGCCCATGACGGCCACGATCCCCTCCGAGGTCATCGGCGACGACCGCGAGGAGGCCGGACCGGCAGCGGCCGCCCCTTCGCGCTGGACCCGGGGCCACGTCCCCGGCGAGATCGGGGTCTGGATCCTCGTCCTGGGCGACATGCTCGTCTTCGCCGTCCTCTTCGGCGTCTTCCTGGTCGCGCGCTCTGAGGACCCGGCGGTCTTCGCCGCCTCGAGAGAGGAGCTCACGCAGGGCTTCGGCGCGGTCAACGTCGTCGTCCTGCTGACGAGCTCGCTGCTGGTCGCCCTCGCGGTCCGCTCGATGCGGCGGGGGGCCCGTGCGCCTGCCGCCCGCATGTTCGTCGGCGCGGCCGCCTGCGCCGCGGTGTTCCTGACCATCAAGGGCATCGAGTACGCCGACAAGGTCGCGGGCGGGCACGACCCGGGGACCAACGACTTCTTCATGTACTTCTTCATCCTCACCGGCATCCACGCGGCGCACGTGGTGCTGGGGATGGTCGCGCTGGTCGTGCTCTGGCGCATCGCGCTTCGAGCGACGGCCAAGCCGGGTGACCAGCGCGCGGTCGAGGTCGGGGCGACCTTCTGGCACATGGTCGACCTGCTGTGGGTCGTGCTGTTCCCGCTGCTCTACCTGGCCTCGTGACGACCATGGCCGTGCAGCGTCTCAGCCGTCCTGTCGTCGTCTTCGGGGCCCTGCTGCTGGCGACCTTCGTCTCGCTCTGGGTCGGGACAGACCACGGGTTCTCGGGATCCGACGGGCACACCGCCGGCGCCGCCGTCGCACTCGCCGTCGCCTTCCTGAAGATCCGCTGGATCGGTCTCGACTTCATGGAGCTGCGCCACGCGCCGCTCGCCCTGCGCGTCGCCTTCGAGGCCTGGGTGGTCCTCGTAGGCATCGCCGTGGTGGCCTTGCTCGTCACCGGCGACGCCGGTTGACGGGCGATGCGCTTGCCTCGGTAGCAAACGATCGTTTACAGTCGCGACGCCGCGCCAGCGGCTGTCGAGGTCACGAGGAGGAACCCATGTCCGAACGCAGTCAGATCGTCGTCGTGTGGTGGGCGCTGGCGTTCACCGCCATCTACGGGATCGCCCTGGGCCTCCTGCTCGACATGATCCCGCCGCCCGACGCGGTGATGGACGCGCAGGCGATCGACGCCTGGTACGACGACCGCCACACGCAGGTCCGCGTCGGCGCGGTGATCGCCGCCTGGACCGGCGCGTTCATGCTCCCGCTGGCCGCGGTCATCGCGCTGCAGATGCGCCGTCAGGAGCGCGGGCGACCGATCTGGTCGCTGCTCACCATCTGCGGGGGAGCGATGATGTCGATCTTCCTGGTGCTGCCGCCGCTGTTCTTCGGCGTCGCCGCCTTCAGCCCCGACCGCTCGCCCGAGGTCACGGCGCTCATGCACGAGCTCGGGCTCCTGACGCTCGTGACGACCGACCAGTACTACATCTTCATGTGGGTGGCCATCGCGGTCATCTGCCTCACGCCCACTACGGTGCGCCACTCGCCGTTCCCGCGCTGGTTCGGCTACCTGACGATCTGGACGGCGCTGATGTTCGAGGCGGGAGCCATCGCGTTCCTGCCGCGAACGGGCGCCTTCGCCTGGAACGGCCTGTTCGTGTTCTGGTCGCCGCTGACGCTGTTCGGGCTCTGGATCGGCGTGCAGTCGTGGCTCCTGCTGCGCTCGCTCAAGGCGCAGCGCCTCGAGGAGCAGGAGCAGCCGCAGCCGGTGGCGGACGTCCCCGCCGCGGCGCAGCCGACGCTGGCCTGACCGGGACGGTCGATGGCGGCCGACGAGGAGGCGCGCGGCTCCCGCGCGCTCGGGGCGTTCATCGCCCGCCGCCCGCGGGCGGTGCTCCTGGTCGCCGGCGTCGTCCTCGTCGTCGCGGCCGCGTTCGTGCCGCAGTTCCGCGGCTCGCTGGAGGGCATCGGCTACGAGGCAGCCGGGACCGAGTCGGCCGCCGCGCTCGAGGTCGTCCAGGAGGCCGGCGGTCCGGCGGAGTTCGCGGCCGTCGTCGCCACGGGCGGCGACGGCACGGCGTTGCGGCGGGCCATCGACGCCGCCCGCCCGCGGCTGGAGTCCGCCGGCACCGTCGTCGCCGTCGGGCCGGCACGCCTCTCGCGCGACGGGCGGGCCGCGTACGCGCCGCTGGGGCTGTCGGGCACGAGCGGCGAACGCCAGGACGACGCCCGATCGCTCCAGCGCCGCATCGACGCCCTCGACACGGGTGCCGTCGAGCTCGACGTCACCGGTGTCTCGCCGCTGTTCGCCGACCTGCTGCACCAGGAGGAGGTCGACATCGTCAAGGCCGATGCCGTCGGGCTTCCCCTGGCCTTCGTCGTGCTGCTGCTCGTCATGGGCTCGGTCGTGGCGGCCGCGCTGCCGATCGTCGTTGCGGTCTTCGGCCTGGTCGTGACCCTCGGAGTGCTGGGTGCCCTGTCGCTGTGGTCGCCGTTCAACGTCTTCGTGGAGAGCGTCGCGGCGATGATCGGCCTCGGTGTCGGCATCGACTACGCGATGCTCGTCGTGCGCCGCTACCAGGAAGAGCGAGGGCGCGACGGGACCTCCGACGCCGAGGCGCTGGCTCGGACGATGGCCACCGCCGGGCGGACCGTCGCGTTCTCGGCAGCAGCGGTCGTCGTGTGCCTGCTGCCGCTCTCGATCACCGGCCTGCCGTTCTTCGCGGAGACGGCGATCGGCGCGGTGGCGGTGCTCATCGCGGTGTCCGCTGCCGCCCTGACGGTGCTCCCCGCGCTGCTGTTGGTGCTCGGCAGCCGGATCGACCGCGGCCGGGTGCGTGCCCGGCGCAGGCCGGCGGCAGGCGGCCGCTGGGCGGCGTGGGCGCGGCTGGTGATGCGCCGGCCGCTCGTGGTGATGTCCGTGGGGCTGGCCGTCCTGCTGGCCTGCGCGGCGCCGGCGGCCTCGCTGGAGGAGGGCAACGACCTCAACGTGCGGGCCCTCCACGCGGACGCCTCGGGGGCCGGTGCACTGGTGCTCGAGCGACACTTCCCGGAGGTGGCGGCCTCCTCGGTGTTGCTGGTCTCGCCCGACCGCACCGCGGCCGACGCCGCCCGGCGCGTGCTGGACGGGCATCCCGGCCTGCGCGCCACCGAGGAGCTGACGCTCTCGGGCGGCGTCCACCTGGTGCTGGCGACGCCGGCCGCGGCCGTCGACTCCGCGCAGGCCACCGCCACGGTCGAGCGGCTGCGCGAAGACCTGGCCCGGGACGGCGCGGCGACGCGGACGCTCGTCGGCGGCTACAGCGCCGAGAGCCTGGACTTCACGTCCGAGATGCACGCCGGGACGCCGCTGGTCATCGGCCTGGCGCTCGCGCTCTGCTTCCTGGTGCTGCTCACCGTCTTCCGCAGCCCGCTCCTGGCGCTCAAGGCGATCGTCCTCAACCTGCTGAGCCTCGCCGCCGCGTTCGGGCTGGTGGTGCTGGTCTTCCAGGAGGGCCTGGGGGAGGAGGTCCTGGACTTCACCTCACCGGGCTACCTGCAGTCCTGGATGCCGCTGACGCTCTTCATGATCGTCTTCGGCCTGTCCATGGACTACGAGGTGTTCATGGTCAGCCGCATGCGCGAGGAGCACGCACGCACCCGGGACACCACCGAGGCCGTCGCGCTCGGGCTCGAGCGCACGGGCGTGGTCGTGACGAGCGCGGCACTCATCATGGTGGTGGTGTTCGGGTCGTTCATGCTGGCCCGGGCGCCGGAGATGAAGCAGATGGGCTTCGGACTTGCAGCGGCGGTGCTCATCGACGCGACCGTCATCCGAGCTGCGATGGTGCCGGCCTTCATGCGCGTCGCCGGTCGCTGGAACTGGTGGATGCCGGGGTGGCTGGACCGGCGCCTGCCGCGGGTGCGCCACGCGGTGTGAGCGACGCTGCCGCACGCGGCTACAGGCCGGCGAGGAGGCTCGCCTCGAGCTGGGCGAGGTGCGCGCGCAACCGCGCGGGCGTTGCGAGCAGCTCGGGCGCGTGGCGGCGCAGCTGCGCGAAGCCGAGGTAGTGGCCGTAGGCGAGGATCGCTGAGATGGTGACCAACTACCTGCTCATCACTCACCCCACCTACGACACTGGCCTAGTGAATCTCAACCTCTCGCCTAGGCAGGCGTGGACGGACGTGTGGCGCAACTATCCCGGGCGTCTCTGAGCGACTTGACTCGTTGCCGAGCGTTTCCTGAGCATGCCCGTCGTCAAAGGAGTCTCGATCGCGACCTCGCTGATGGCGCTCGTCGTCCTGAGCGGTTCGGCTTCAGCGCAGACCGTCGCCCGCGTCCCGCTCGCCAGTCCGCTGGCCGTGATGCCGGGTGCCGCGCGCGCGGTACTCGTGACGGGCTTCAACCCAAGCGCGGGTCCTAACGGCGAGCCGTTCTTCGGGTTCCTCGCGCGGTCCGGGGGTGGGGCAGCCCGGATCGAGGCTCTCGGCTTCAGCTCGCGTCCGTTCGACGTCAGCGCCGACCCCACGTCCGTGGCAGACCCCTCGGTCGCCTTCTCGCGCTGCCCCGTGCAGGTCGTACGGGACCAGCCGGGCTGTTCCATCTTCACCGTCCGCGCTGGCCGCGAGCAACCCGTTCCGGCACTCGTCACGCAGACGCCGGAACTCGCTGAGGACCGTCTGCCCGCGATCTACGGCGGAGCCGTGGCGTTCGCGCGGTTCGGGGTGGGCACCGCACCGGCGGTGCTCATGCACCGGCCGACCGAGACAAGACCCCTCGGACGCGTACCGGGTGGTCCGGCAGGGGTCGGGCAAGCCGGTCCAACGGGCCTGGCGCTTCGCGGCCCGAGGCTCGCCTACGTGTGGAGGTGGAACCCCAGACCGCGGGCGGTGCGGTTCAGCTTGCGCATCCACGACCTTCGACGTCACCGGACGAGGACGCTTGTGACCCTCGAGGACTCTTCGCACTCCCTCTTGGGACCGGCTTGGGACGGGAGCAGTCTCGTCTTCGCCCGACGCGCCGGGGATGCTGTTCGCTGGTGGCGCTACGCCCCGAGCTCTGGCCGTGTGAGCACCGCCCGAGCGCCTCGAGCCATGTCCTCCTTCGCCGTCGGCAGGTCGAGCTGGTACACGCTGTCGGTCCCTCGCGGCACGACCTGCAGCACGCAGCGTCTCTGCAGCGTGACCGAGCGACGAGCCCCCCGCTTCCAGCGCAGCTCGCTTGCCGAGATGCGGGCGGGCTGACGGGCGGGCCGGCCTGGCGCGGCACGGTTCGCAGCCGTCCGCCCCCACTAAAGGCCCTCGAGCAGGCTGCGCTCGAGCTGGGCGAGGTGCGCGCGCAGCCGCGCCGGTGTGGCGAGGAGGTCCGGCGCGTGGCGGCGCAGCTGCGCGAAGCCGAGGTAGTGGCCGTAGGCGAGGATCGCCCGGTGCTCGGCCTGCGCGCGCGTCGCACCGAGCTGGCGGAAGGTCCGGCGCAGCAGGGCGAGGCGTGCGGCGGTCGAGCGCTCGAGCGCGGCGGCGACGTCCGGGTCGTCGGAGGCCGCCATGAACTGCACGATGACGGTCGGTTCGAGGGCCACGAACGCCTCGACCAGCGCGACATGGAGGCGCTCGCGCGGGTCGGCCACCGCCGCGAACTGCGCGTTGAGCTCGGTGACCTGGCGGCGCTCCCACAACGCCAGCGCCGCGCGCAGCAGGTCGCGGCGGTCGCGGAAGTGGTGGTAGGCGCCGCCCTTGCTGACGCCGAGGCGGCGGGCGACGGCCTCGACGCTCAGCGCCTTGACGCCGGCAGCCTCGACCTCGTCGAGGGCCGCCTGCGCCCAGGCGTCGGGGGGCGTCGTCGCGGGGCGGCCGCCGGGGCTCACACCTCCAGGGTCGTGGGCTCGCCGGACGGCAGCCAGCGCACGCGGTCGGCCAGCGGGGAGCCGGCGAGGACCGCCTCGGCCGTGGGACGGCGCTGGACGAAGTGGCGCCAGCCCTCGGCGTGGATCGGGAGGATCGTGCGCGGGTTGAGCAGGCCGCAGAGCTCGACGGCGTCCTGCGCGGTCATCGTGTAGCGCAGCGGTCCCGAGATCCACCAGAACCGCACGCCCCCGAGGTGGACGACGGCGGTGCCGACGTCGAAGCGCTGGGCGACCTCGCGCACGCCGTCGTAGAGGACGGTGTCGCCGCTGATCCAGAAGGCGCCGTGCTCCTGGCCCTCCCAGCGCAGGGCGAAGCCGATGACGTCGCCGACCAGCGGCTTGGAGCCGGGCGGCCCGTGGCGGCACGGCGTCGCGGTCACCTCGATGGGGACCTTGCCCGGCGCCTCGAGGACCGTCGTCTCCCACGGCTTCAGGCCGCGCGCCTCGCCGCCCAGGCGCGTGGCGCCCGGCGCGGTCGTGACGACCGTGCCCATCCGGGGCAGCAGCTCCCGGCCCTTGGCGTCGAGGTTGTCCTCGTGGTGGTCGTGGCTGAGCAGGACGGCGTCGACGGGCGCGAGCTGCTCGAACCCGAGGGCCGGGCTCTGGAGCTTGCGCGAGTAGGTCCCGGCGCCGAAGAAGTAGCGCCCGCCGGCCGGGTCGAAGGTCGGGTCGGTCAGCAGGCGCCACCCGCCGACCTCGATCAGCGCGGTCGGGCCGCCCACGTAGGTCATCCGCACGTCGGTCACGTGCGGAGTCCTACCTGGTTCCATACGGTGCCGTCAAGAACTGCAGGCGGCGACGATCCGGCTCACGTGGCGGTGGTCGGTGCCGCAGCAGCCGCCGACGGTGGCCAGGGCGGGGAGGAGGTCGGCCAGCGCCGCGGTCTCGTGGCCGAGCGTCTCGGGATCGCCCTCGTCGAGCTCCTGCGCCTCGTCGAGCTCGGCGTGGCTCATCGTCGAGGCGTTGACCCGCACGCCGGCGAGGCGGGCGAGCTCGGGCTCCCCGTCGAGGCCCGCCGCGATGTGGGTCGGGTGGGCGCAGTTGAGGAAGAAGCACGCGGCGGCGCCGTCGGTGGCCTCGTCGACCTGCGCGATGGCCTCGGCGACGGAGGTGCCGTCGGGGAGCCGGCCGTCGGTCTCGACGGTGAACGACGGGACGACCTCGATGCCGTGGCGCACCGCGGCGCGCACGACGCCGATCGCCTCGGCCGGGTAGGTGAGCGTGAGTGCGGTGATGCGGTCGGCCCCGGCGCGGGCGAGCACGCCGACCTGCCAGCCGTGGTACTCCGCCGCCGCGTCGGCGCTCATCACCTCGCCGACCACGTAGCCGTCGCCGCGCGGGCCCAGGACGCCGTTGACGACGACGCCCGGCAGGCCGTCGGCCAGCTCGCGGGCGAAGTGCACGGCGTCGCGGTTGACGGCGGCGAGGCGGTCCCGGTCGTAGCCGAGCTCGCGGCCCCAGTCCGGGTTGGCCCGCCAGGTCGGCGTGTCGAGGACCATGCCGACGCCGCGCTCGCGGGCGGTCTGGAGGAACGGCGCGAACCAGCGGCGCAGGGCGGCGCGTCCCGCCTCGTCCTCCAGCAGCGGGAACGCCGCGAAGCACGGGAGGTCGATCCCGTCGTGGAAGAGCAGGCTCGTCTCGAGCCCGCCGTCGGTCATCGCCAGGGCGGAGGTCGGCATGGACCCACGGTGGCCTGCACCGCCACGCCCGGCGATGGGGCGGTCCCCCGACTGCGGGGGCGGGGACCCGCCGGTCCGCTGGACCCGGGTGCGCCCTAGGCCGTCGTCGCCTCCTCGCGGGCAGTGACCACGCGGGGTTCGAGCAGCGTGCGCAGCGCGCGGGCGGCCGTCACCGTCGCGCCGCGGGCGTGGCGGTCGACGAGCAGGAGCGCGAAGCCGTGGGGGAGGTCGCCGAAGCGCTGGACCTCCACGTCGACGCCCGCGTCGCGCAGCTTGGCGGCGAAGGCCTCGCCCTGGTCGCGCAGAGGGTCCATGCCCGCCGTGGCCACGTAGGTCGGCGGGAAGCCGTCGAGGTCCTGGGTGCGCAGGACCGACAGCCGCGGGTCGGCGTAGGCGCTCGGGTCCGGGGCGTACTGGCCGAGCATCGTCTCCGCGCAGGCGGTGCTGAGCAACGGGCCCTCGGCGAACGTCCGGCCCGACGCGAAGCTCCGGATGTCGGCGTCGACGAAGGGGTAGACGAGCCACGCCGCTGCGGGGCGCACGTCGTCGCCGGCCGTCGCGACGCAGACGCCCGCGGCGAGGTTGCCGCCGGCGCTGTCGCCGCCGACGGCGATGCGCTGCCGGTCGACCCCGAGCGCGTGGGCGTTCATCACCGCCCAGCGGAAGGCCGCGACCGCGTCGTCCAGCGGTCCGGGGAAGGGGTTCTCGGGCGCCTTGCGGTAGCCGACGGACAGCACCTTGCAGCGCGCCTCGCGGGCGGTCAGCCGGCAGCCGCGCCCGTGGGAGTCGATCGAGCCGACGACGAACCCGCCGCCGTGGGTGAAGACGAGCAGCGGGGCGCTCGCGCCGATGCCCACCGGGGTGTAGAGCCGCGCCGGGATGCGCGCCCCGCCCCCGCCGGAGACCTCGAGGTCGGTCTCGTCGACGCCGTGGCCACGCGGCCCGCCCACCAGCGCGAACGTCCGGTCCAGCAGCGCGCGCACCGGCGCCAGCGGGTGCTTGGACGCGGCGTGCAGGACCGGGGTCGTCGGGCCGCTGAGCGCGGCGAGCAGCGGCCCGAGGCGCTGGCCGTCGACGCGCTTGCGCCCGCTCCAGGACGACGAGCTCACGCCGTCACCGCCTCGCGCTGCGCGCCGACGGCGGCCGGTCGCAGCTCGTAGCTCTCGGCGTCGAAGCGGCGCGTCATGCGCCGGTACTCCGTCATCGACTTCGGCCACAGGACCGTCGGCGCGCCGGAGGCGTCCTGGTACCAGGAGCGACAGCCGCCGCCCATCCACACCGAGGTCCGCAGGCCCTCCAGCACGTCGTCGAAGTACGCGTCGACCGCGTCGGCGCGGACCTCCGCGCTGGCCATCCCGCGCTCGTCGAGCGTGCGCAGGGCGTCGACGACGTAGGCCGCCTGGGCCTCCATCTGCCAGACCATCGAGCCGTGGCCCAGGCCGCTGCCGACGCTGGCGAAGCGGAACATGTTGGGGAAGCCGGCGACCGTCGTGCCGCGGAAGACCCGCGGCTGGTCGCCCCACGCCTCGGCCAGCGACCGCCCGTCGCGGCCGTGCACGCGGTGGGCGATCTCCGCGTCGAAGATGTGGAAGCCGGTGCCCAGCACGATCGCGTCGACGTGGTGGTCGACGCCGTCGGCGGTGCGCAGGCCCGTGGGGGTGATGCGCTCGATGCGCTCCGTGACGACGTCGACGTTGGGCTTGGCCAGCGTCGAGTACCAGGTGTTGGACATCAGGATCCGCTTGCAGCCGACCTCGAAGTCGGGCTGCAGCCGGCGGCGCAGCTCGGGGTCGCGGACCTGAATGCACATGATCGCCCGAGTGAGCGCCTCGACGGTCTTGGCCACGGCGCGCTTGCGGCGCATCACGGGGTAGTGCGCGGCCTCGCGGTAGGCGAACTGGTTGGCGCGCAGCGCCTTGGCGATCGCCGGGACGGCGGAGAGGACCCGGCGCTCGACGGGGCCGATGTGGCGGTCGACCTTCGGCGAGACCCAGGGGGCCGTGCGCTGGAAGACGAGCAGCCGCTCGACGTTGGGCTGCAGCTCGGGGACGAACTGGACGGCCGAGGCGCCCGTGCCGATCACGGCGACGCGCTTGCCGGCGAGCGCGACGTCGTGGTCCCAGCGGGCCGAGTGGAACATCGGCCCGTCGAAGCTCTCGAGGCCCTCGATCGCGGGGAGCGAAGGCTCGACGAGCGGGCCGGCGCAGTCGAGCAGGACCCGGGCGCGGACCGTCTCACCGGGCGTCGTGACGACCCACTGCTGGGCGTCGTCGTCCCACGAGGCGTCGAGCACCTCGTGGTCGAGGCGCAGGTGGGCGCGCAGCCCGTGGCGGTCGACGACCTCCCGGGTGTACTGGTGGATCTGCGCCTGGCGCCCGTACGAGCGCCGCCACCCGGGGTTCGTCGCGAACGAGAAGGAGTACAGGTGGGACGGGGTGTCGCACGCCGCCCCGGGGTACGTGTTGTCGCGCCAGACGCCGCCGACGTCGCCGGCGCGCTCGAGCAGCACGAAGTCGTCGATGCCGGCGTCCTTCAGGTTCACCGCGGCAGCGATGCCGCTCAGGCCCGCGCCGATGATCGCCACGCGCGTGGTCGTCACGCGCCCTTCCGTCTGGGTGCTCACCCGTCCGCTCCTCCCGTAGATGACGTGGGCCGACGCTAGCCCCGCAGGCCAACGCCGCGCTTGGGCGTTGTGCCCCGAAGACGGGATGCGGTTGTGCTGGGCGCCTAGCGTCGTCGGGCATGGCCGTCACCGCCGTCGAACCGCTGTCGCCCGCCGCCGCCGACCTCGTCCGCGCCGCGGCGCAGGCGCTGGTCGCCGAGCCGGCCCGGGTGTTCACGGAGGTCGACGCCGCGGTGCTCGGCGCCCTGCCGGTGATCGCCGCCGACGACGAGCTGACCGCCGAGGTGCGCGCCACCGACCACGCCAACATCACCCGGTGGCTGACGGCGATGGCCCAGCGCCCGGGCGGGACGGTCGGGCCCGACGTGACGCCCGAGGCGCTGGAGATCGCCCGCGACGTGGTGCGCCGAGGGCTGGACCGCGAGGTGCTGTGGACGGGCTACCGGCTGGGGCAGAACGCCCTGTGGCGGGCGTGGATGCGCGAGCTGACGGCGCAGGCCGCGGCACGGCCGCCGTGGTCAGCGGTCCTGGCCGAGGCCCTCGAGGCGACGGCCCGCTCGCTCTTCGACTTCATCGACGACGTCCTGGTGAACGTCGACGCGCAGGTCGGCCGGGAGCGCGACCAGCTCCTCGGCGGCGGCCTGGCCCAGCGGGTCGAGACCGTCCAGCTCGTCCTCGAGGGCGCGCCGATCACCGAGCAGCGGGCGAGCGCCCGGCTCGGCTACGAGCTGCGGCGCGACCACGTGGCCGTCGTGCTGTGGACGACCGAGGCCGAGGCCGGCCACGGCGTCCTCGAGCGCACCGCCGAGGTCGTCACCCGCGCGCTGGGCGCGGTCCGGCCACTCACCGTGCCTCTCGGGACGACGGCGATGTGGGCGTGGGCGCCCGCGTCGGGGGACCCCGACGGCGAGGCGCTGCGCACAGCGCTGACGCAGGCCGGCCTGCGCGACGTCCACGTCGCCGTCGGCTCCCCGGCGACCGGCATCGCGGGCTTCCGTCGCAGCCACGAGGAGGCGCTCGACGTCCAGCGCCTGGCGCGCCGCCGCCCCGGCTGCGCGCGCGTGACGACCTACGAGGAGGTGGAGGTCGCGGTCCTCGCCGGCGCGCACGCCGAGCGCGCGCAGCGCTTCGTGGAGCGGACCCTCGGGCCGCTGCTCGGCGCCAAGCCGGAGCTGCGCGAGACGCTGCGCGTCCACCTGCAGGAGCAGGGCAGCGCCACCCGCGCCGCGACGCGGCTGTTCACCCACCGCAACACGGTCCTCAACCGGGTCGCTCGCGCCCAGGCGCTGCTGCCGCGCCCGGTCGTCGACCGCCTGCTGCCCGTCGCGCTGGCGCTGGAGCTCGACCACTGGCTGGCTTCGGGCGCCTCAGACGTCGCGCCGCTCGAGGACGACCGCCGCTAGGGCGAAGGCCAGGACGAGCCAGCCCGCGAGCACCGGGACGGCGAGCCCGGCGGCGAGGTGGTCGCCCCCCTCGTCGAGGTGGCCGATGGCGATCGCGTCGCCTGCGGGAGCCGGGAGGAGGTCCAGGACGTCCTCCAGCGACGAGGGGATCGCGCCGACGCTGCCGAGGACGAGCGGTCCGAACAGCAGCGCGAGCAGGACGCCGACGCCACCGGCCGTCGAGCGGGTGACCGCCGCGGCCGCGACGCCGAGCACCGGGAAGACGAAGGTCAGCAGGCCGCTGAGCAGGGTGGCGCGCAGCGCGCCGGCGGTGAGGAGGTCGGCGGTCTCGAGGTCGTAGGCGCCGAGCACGAGCTGGCCGACGACGACCATCGCGACCGCGGCGACCGTGCCCACCGCGCCGGTGAAGGCCGCGACGACGAGGCCCTTGGCGACCAGCACACGCCGGCGGTCGGGCGTGGCCACGAGCGTCGCGCGGATGTTGCCGGTGGCGAACTCCCCGGCCATCACGCTCACGCCGAACACGGTGAGCGCGACGCCGCTGACCAGCCCGCCCGTGAGGCTGTACAGCAGCGGGTCGTAGTCGGCGCGATCGGCCGCCGACCAGTCGTCGTGGGTGGCGCCGACGACCACGGAGAGCAGGACCGTCAGCGCGATCGACCCGAGGACCGCGACGGTCGCGACGACCGCTGTCGAGCGCAGCGTCGCGGCCTTGGTCCACTCGGCGCGCACGGTCGCCACGAACGGGACGGGGGCGCCGGTCATGCGGCGGCCTCCGCGTGGGCGCGGTGCTCCACGCTGTCGTCGGTGAGCTCGAGGAACGCCTCCTCGAGGCTGGCGCGCTGCGGCGCGAGCTCGTGCAGGCGCAGGCCCAGCTCCGCGGCGAGGTCGCCGATCGCCGGTGCGTCGAGCCCGGTGACCTCGAGCGTGCCGTCCACGGCTGCGGCACTGCCGCCGGCACGCTGGACCGCGGCGCGCAGCCGCGCGGCGTCGGGCGAGACGACGCGGACGAAGGTCCCCGCCGCGCGGCGGGTGACCTCCTCGACCGTCGCGTCGGCGATGAGCCGGCCGCGGCCGATGACGAGCACGCGGTCGGCGGTCTGCTCCATCTCGCGCAGGACGTGGCTCGACACCAGGACGGCGCGCCCGTCGTCGGCCAGCCGCCGCAGCAGGCCGCGCACGAAGCGGATGCCCTCGGCGTCGAGGCCGTTGATCGGCTCGTCGAGGACGAGGGTCCGTGGGTCGCCGAGCAGGGCGGCCGCGACGCCGAGGCGCTGGAGCATGCCCAGCGAGAAGTCACCGGCGCGGCGGCCCGCGGCCGCGGTGAGCCCGACGAGCTCGAGCGTCTCATCGGCGCGCGAGCGCGGGAGGTCCCCGGCGTCGCACAGCCAGCGCAGGTGGTCGCGCGCGCGGCGCCGCGGGTTGACCGCGCGGGCGTCGAGCAGCGCGCCGACCGCCCGCTGCGGTGCGGGCAGCTCGCGGTAGGGCCGGCCGTCGACGAGGGCGACGCCGGAGGTCGGCGCGTCGAGGCCCAGCACCATCCGCATGGTCGTCGACTTGCCGGCGCCGTTGGGGCCGAGGAAGCCCGTCACGGCACCGGGGACGACCGTGAACGACAGGCGGTCGACCGCGGGCGTGTCGCCGAAGCGCTTGACGAGCTCGCGGACCTCGATCACGGCGCCGACGGTACGGCGGCGTCGCCGATCGCACATCGGTCTGCGGGACGGTCTTGGGGTCCGTCTCTAGGGGGAGACGCCGGGGCGCACGAGGCCGACCTCGTAGGCCACCACCACCGCCTGGACGCGATCGCGGAGCCCGAGCTTGCGCAGCACCGCCGAGACGTGGGTCTTCACCGTCGCCTCGGTGAGCACGAGCCGCTCGGCGATCTCGGCGTTGGTCAGGGCCTGGGCGACCAGCCGCAGGACCTCGACCTCGCGGTCGGTCAGCTCGTCGAGGGCCGGCGGTGGGGCGGCGGCCGGGTCGGGCAGGCGGTCGGCGAAGCGGTCCAGCAGGCGCCGCGTCACCGAGGGGTCCACGAGGGCGTCGCCGCGCGCGACCACGCGAACCGCGTCGACGAGCTCGGCCGGCCGCACGTCCTTGAGCAGGAACCCGCTCGCGCCCGCCCGCAGCGCCGCGAGGACGTGGTCGTCGGCGTCGTAGGTCGTGAGGACGACGACGCGCGCCCGGGCGCCGCTCGCGACGAGCCGGCGGGTCGCCTCGATCCCGTCGAGCTCGGGCATCCGCACGTCCATCAGCACGACGTCCGGGTCGAGCTCCTCCACGATCCCGAGGGCCTCGGCGCCGGTCGCCGCCTCGCCGACCACCTCGAGGTCCTCGCGCGCGTCGAGGATCATCCGGAAGCCGCCGCGCACGAGCGCCTGGTCGTCGGCGAGCACGACGCGCACCGTCATCGCGCCGCCTCCACCGGCAGGCGGGCGTGGACGCGGAAGCCGCCGTCCGGATGTGGACCCGCCTCGAGCGTCCCGGTCACGAGGGCGGCGCGCTCGCGCATGCCCGAGATCCCACGCCCGGTCCTGGTGGCCGCCGCCGCGCCCCGGCCGTCGTCGACGACCTCGAGCTCGAGCGCCTCGGGCGCGTAGTGCAGTCTGACGTCGGCGCGGGTGGCTCCGGCGTGGCGCAGCGTGTTGGTCAACGCCTCCTGCACGATGCGGTAGGCCGACAGCTCGACGCCCGCCGGCAGCGGCCGCGCCTCGCCGTCGCGGCGGACGGCCACCTCGAGCCCGGCGTGGCGCAGCGGTGCAGCCAGCGCGTCGAGCTCGGCCAGCCGCGGTGCCGGCGCGGTCGCCTCCTCCTCCGCGCCGGGCCGCACCGCCGAGAGCAGCCGGCGCAGCTCGCCAAGCGCGTCGCGTCCCGCGGCCTCGATCGCGCGCAGCGCGGCGCGCGCCTGGTCCGGGCGGTCGTCGAAGACGTCGTCGGCCGCGGCGGCCTGCACGACGATGACCGAGACGCTGTGGGCCAGCACGTCGTGCAGCTCGCGCGCGATGCGCGCCTGCTCGTCGGCCAGCGCGCGACGACCGGCTTCCTCCAGGGCCCGGGCGCGGCCGCGCCAGGCCTCGGCCAGCGCCCAGAGCGCGATGGTCAGGGCCCCGAGGAACAGCACGTCCTCGGAGCGGTGCTCCGCGGCCACCGAGCCGAGCAGGCCGAGCACGACCAGGAGCATGGGCACCGACGTCGCAGGCCCGTGGGCGACGGTGACCGCCCACAGCAGGAACAGCGCGCCGAAGGGCACGAGGACCTCGGGAGCGATGAGCTGGAGGCCCAACGCGGCGGGCAGGCCGACGGCAACCGCCACCGCCAGGTGGCGGTGGCGCGCCGCGACCGCCCCGGCCTGCACCAGGGCGAGGATGCTGCCCACCGCCGTGAGCAGCGGGCCACGGCCGGCGTCCTGCACCGTCACCAGGTAGAACAGCCCGAGGAGGACGGGCACGGCCGCGCGCAGCGCCGGGTGGTCCCACGCCCCTCGCACAGGTGGATCCTCGCACGCGACGTACGATCCGCCGCGATGAGCGTCGTCAAGATCAACGCGATCACGGTCCCGCGTGAGCGCTTCGCCGACTTCGAGCACCGCTTCGCCACCCGCGCCGGCAGGGTCTCCAGCGCACCGGGCTTCGAGGCCTTCGAGCTCCTGCGTCCCAACGACGACCGCGAGGTCTGCCTGGTCGTCACGCGCTGGCGCAGCGAGGAGGACTTCCAGGCGTGGCTGCGCAGCGCCGACTTCCAGGCCGGCCACGCGCAGCACCGCGAGGGCGGCCCGGTCGGCACCGCCAGCGAGATCTGGTCGTTCGACGTCCTCGAGCGCGAGGAGGCGCCCGCGCCCAGCGGCGCCTAGGCGGCCAGCGACCAGGTGCCGGAGGCGAGGTCCATCCGGACGTCGCCGCGCCGGCGCAGGTGGTCGATGTGGGCGAAGGTCTCCATCGCCGCGAGCATGCGGTCGGCGGAGGCGTCCAGGTTCTGGCCGAAGGCCGCCGCGCGCAGCTCGCGCAGCGTCCTCGGCCCGCCCTCGACGCTGGCCATGAGCGCCGCCAGCCGGCGCGCGTGGTGGTCGTGCAGCTGGCGCACCCGTGCGGTGGCGTCCTCGTAGAGCGGGCCGTGGGACGGCAGGACGAGCCGGACGTCGAGCGCGGCGATGCGATCGAGCGAGGCGAGGAAGTCGGCCAGCGCGTCGGCCCCGCTCCAGTCGGGCTGGACGTTGGGCGTGAAGTCGCGCAGCAGCAGGTCGCCGCACAGCAGCACGCCGTCGGCCTCGCGGAAGAGGCAGACGTGCCCGGGGTCGTGGCCGGGGGTGTGCAGGACCTCCCAGTCGCCGAGGCGGTCGCCGTCGGCCAGCGGCGCGACCTCCGGGATGCCGGCGATGAGGCCCCGCATGCCCTCGAAGGCGGCGAGCATGCGGTCCACGTCGAGCCACGCCGGCATCTCCTGCCGGCGCTCGCCGAGGTCGGCCGAGCCGAGGCGGATGCTCGGGCCCACGCGCGGATGGGCGAGCACGGTGTCCTGCAGCGTGGTCGCCAGCCCCCAGTGGTCCACGTGGCCGTGGGTGAGCAGGACCCGGCTGGGCGCCGCGCCGACCGCCTCGAGGCCCGCGCTCAGCGCGTCCTCGGAGCCGACGGCGCCGCAGTCGACGACGAGGTCGCCCTCGGGCGTGTCGAGCACGTGGACGTGCAGGTGGTCCGGCGAGGGCAGCGCCAGCGGGACGGTGAAGCGCCGGACGCCCGGGGCGGGCTCACGCACGTCGAGGTCCATGAGGAGCGCCAGCCTAGTCCGCGGGTGCCGTGGGGGCGAGCGGCGACGCCCTAGCCTCCGGGGCGATGGACGACCTCCTGCGGCTGCTGGCCGTGCTCGCGCTCGTCGGCGCCAACGCCTTCTTCGTCGTCGGCGAGTACGCGGTGGTCACGGCGCGTCGCGCGGGTCTCACGGGCCGTGCGGAAGCAGGGAGCGCGCGGGCGCAGGCCGCGCTGCGGCTCATGGACGACCCCGTGCGCGTGATCTCGACGGTGCAGGTCGGGATCACGGCGCTGGGGATCCTCACCGGTGCGCTGGGCGAACCGCTCGTGCGCGAGGTCATCGGCGACGCGCTGCCCCACTGGGCCGCGTTCGTCCTCTCCTTCGGCGTGGTGACGTTCCTGTCCGTCGTGCTCGGCGAGCTCGTGCCCAAGGCGCTGACGCTCGACCGCGCGGAGACGCTCGCGATGCTCGTGGCCCGGCCCATCGAGGCGCTGTCGGTCCTCTTCCGCCCGGCGGTGTGGGTCCTGCAGGGGGCCGCGCAGCTGCTGCTGCGGCCGTTCGGGATCCGCGAGGTCGTCGCGGGCGAGACGATCCGCAGCGCCGACGAGCTGCGCCAGCTCGTCGACGAGGCCGAGGGCTCGGGCGTCATCCCCGAGGAGCAGGAGACGTTGCTGCACAACGTCCTGGACTTCGGCGAGCGCGACGTGCGCGACGCGATCGTCCCCGCCTCCGAGGTCGCGTGGCTCGACGCGGACGCGACGGTGGAGGAGGGGCTGGAGCGGATGGTCGCGGAGCCCCACAGCCGCTACCCGGTGGGCCGCGGGTCGCTGGACCGGCTCGTCGGCGTGGTCCACGTGCGCGAGCTGGTGGCGGCGGCGCGGACGTCGCCGGCGCGCACGATCGGCGACGCCGCGAGCCCGGCGCACGTCGTCCCCGAGGGCAAGCCGCTGCGCGAGCTGCTCGACGAGCTGCGCGCGCGGCGGCTGCAGCTGGCCGTCGTCGTCGACGAGTACGGCGGCGTCGCGGGCATCGTCACCCTCGAGGACCTCATCGAGCAGCTCGTCGGCGAGATCGAGGACGAGTACGACGTCGCCGCGTCGCCGGTCGAGGAGCTCGACGGCGGCGTGCTGCGGGTGCCCGGCTCGCTGCCCGTCCGCGAGCTGGCGCGGGCCGGCGTCGAGCTCCCGCCGACGAGCGCGCGCACCACCGGTGGCGTGGTCTTCGAGGCGCTGGGGCGGCGGCCCGAGCTGGGCGACGAGGTCCGCCTCGGGGGGACGCGCCTGGCGGTCGAGGAGCTCGACGGCGTGCGCATCGCGGCGGTCCGCGTCGTCCCCGCGGGCGCCGACCGCTGAGGCGGCCCGGACCGCCGTCGGTGGCGGCCCCGCCAGGGCGGTGCGGGTGGCCGTACGCCGCGCTCGCCTGCCTGCCGCATGTGCCGGGCCCGCGCCGGGGACGACGATCCTCCACATGATCGGCAGCAGCGTCACCGAGGGCATCGACACCGCCCAGGCTGCTCGCGAGCACCTCCAGGTGCTCGAGAGCGAGCGGGCGCTCGCCGGGCTGTGCGGCCTGGACCACGACCCGATGTACATGGCCGACCTCCGTCAGGAGATCGCCGACGTCCGCTCGACGCTCGTCGGGCTCGCGGTCACCGAGATCGCCTCGCTGCGCGCGCAGCTCGGCGGCCGGCTCGACGGCTAGCCGGTCTCGTGGCCGTCGCGCGCGGCGCGACGGTCGATCTCGAACCAGACGTGGGTCGAGCCCTCGTGCACGCCCCAGCGCTGGGAGAGCGCCTCGACGAGGTGCAGGCCCCAGCCTCCGACGTCGGTCTTGGGCCGGTCGCGCGCGACGGGGGTGAAGCCGACGCCCTGGTCGACGACCTCGACGCGCACGTGGCGCGGGTGGTCGGAGGCCATGACGAGGCGCACGTCGCCCACGCCGCCGTACTTCACCGAGTTCGTGACGATCTCCGAGACGAGGAGCTTCACGTCGGGGACGACCTCGGGCTCGAGCTGGGCGCCCAGGCGCTCGACGGCCCGGCGCGCCATGGCAGGCGCCGTCGCGTCACGGTGGATGTCGACCTCGAGCATCGTCATCAGCAGGATCGTCGAGGTCTGGGGTTCCACCTGGCGAGCGGTTGAAACGGGGGTGGACCGACCGCACACGGACGCCGTCCGGGCGCGGTCGTAGGCTCGTCCCCGTGCCGCAGCTGCTGGACCTGCCGGGCCCGTCGCGGCGCATCCGGGTGGAGCCCCTGCGCCTGCCTGAGCCGGTTCGCGAGCCGGCGCACGACGAGCCCGCGCCGGCGGGCGAGCCGCTGCCCGAGCGCGAGCCCGAGCCCGCCCCAGCGTGACCGACGCGCCGTGCTTCCACGCCCCGGTCGTGGGCTTCCGCGCGTGGCACCTGGACGACGACGGGGTGCTGCGCGCGTGGACGTTCCGCGACGCGATCTGGGAGCCGGGCGTGACGACCGCGCGCTGCGTGCGGGCGGCGTCGCACCGGCCGCCGGTGGCCGACTGCTCGTGCGGGCTCTACGCGCTCAGCGACCCGTCGGACCGGCGGCTGCGCTTCACCGGCGACCAGGTCGTGGGGGCCATCGCCGCCTGGGGCGACCTGGAGGTCCATCGCACCGGGTTCCGTGCGGAGCACGCGTGCGTCGTGGCGCTCGCGGTGCCCGACCGGCCCGACGTCGAGCTGCTCGAGCGCCTCGAGCGAGCGGCGGCGCGCCACCGCGTGGCGCTCGTCCCGGCGGCCCGGCTGAGCGCCGAGGCGGCCAAGCACGGCGAGCCGCTGCCCGACCTGTGGGGCGCGGGCGCCGCCGCCGGCGGGCTGGGCCGCGGGGTCGCGGGCGCGGTGCCGGTCGCGGCCGGGCACCCGCCGATCGAGCCCGACACGTTCGTGGGTCCGGCGCGCGGCATCGTGCCCGACGCGCACCTGTGGCTCGAGACGGCCCTGGGCTGCGTCCTGACCGGGCTCACGCCGCAGCTCGTCGAGGAGGCCGGCGCTGAGGCGGCGATCGAGCTCGTGCCGGCGGGGTCGGTGGTCAGCGCGGGCGACCGCCTCGGGACCCTGCGCCCGGTCGCCGGTGGCCCGCTGGCGATCTGGTCGCCCGTCAGCGGGATGGTCGCCGCGGTCAACCCGCGGACCGCCGCCGGGCTCGGCGACCACGGGCCCTCGTGGCTGGTGCGGCTGCTGCCCAGCGACTGGGCGACCGACGCCGCGGGGTGCGCCTGGGGTCCCGACGCGGGTCGCGCCTATGCGGCGGGTCTCGCCGGCCCTGAGCGCGGGGACCCGTTCCTCGACGTCCGGCTCGAGCGCCTGCGGGCCATCCCGCCGGTCGGGTCGTGGGCGGACGTGCAGCGGGCACTCGAGGCCGAGCGCGACCGCCCGCGCTTCGCCGACGCCGACGCGGTGCGCGCCGAGCTGCACGCGCGCGTGCGCGAGGCGCTCGACGAGGACGCGGCGCTGCGCGCGCGACTCGGCCGGCTCGGCCTGCGCGTCGCCTTCGTCTGCCGGACGCCCGCCTGCGCGCTCGTCCTGGACCTCCGCGACGGCGAGGCCCGGTTGGGTCCCGAGGCCGCGGCGGCAGGGGCCGACCTCGTCGTGCGCTGCACCGCCGAGCTGCTCGAGCGCCTGCTCGACGGCCGGCTCGACCCGGCGGCGGCCCTGCGCCGCGGCGACCTGCGCTCGTCCCGGCCGGCAGGGGAGACGCTGCGCGCGCTCGCGGTGCTCAAGCACCTGCGCGTCGCCCGCGTCCCACGCCGCCGCGCGTCATGGGCCTCGCGGCCCCGGAACGCCGACGGCCCGCCGGGGGCGGGCCGTCGTGCCGGATGCGGATGAGAGGACTCGAACCTCCACGGGCGTGAAGCCCACAGGCACCTGAAGCCTGCGCGTCTACCAATTCCGCCACATCCGCGGGACGCAGCACTGTAGCGCCTGCGCGCGCTCCACGACCCCTCAGACGGCGGCGCCCCTTTGCTACGCTGACCGCCGTCCTGCCGCCATCGTCTAGGGGACTAGGACGCCGCCCTCTCACGGCGGAAACCGGGGTTCGAATCCCCGTGGCGGTACTGCGATGACCCCGGGCCTCTACCGGGGTCTTCGCGTTTCTGGGTAGGTCTCGCGGCGTGGATGCAGTCGACCGGGCGATGGCGCGCCTGCGCGCGGCCGAGCGCGAGCGCCACGCGGCGATCGGAGAGCTCATCGAGCTGGGCGTCGTGCGCAGCCGGGTGCTCGTCGGTGACCTCGGCGAGCAGATCGCCGCCCGCTACTACGGCGTGGACCTGGCCGACGCGTTCACGCCGGGCTACGACCTCGTCGACCAGCGGGGGCGCCGCGTGCAGGTGAAGACGCTGCGCGCGACGCCCGAGCGGCCCCGCACGATCATCGGCGCCGTCACCGAGCCCTGCGACGTCCTGCTCGCCATCCGGCTCTCCTTCGACTACGCGCCGCAGGAGGCGCTGGAGATGCCCGTCGAGGTCGCCCTGGAGCACGTCGGCAAGAACGGGAAGGTCGCGTGGACGGCACGGCTGGCACCCGACCCACGGGTGACGCGGCTCACGGCCGAGGACCTCGTCCAGGGTCAGCGCCGCTGAGCCACGGCGATCCGCGCGCTACTCGGCCTGGCGCCCGAGCAGCGCGACGAAGCGCTCGATGCGCGAGCGCTCGGCGTCGGGCAGCGTCGTGTCGGTCTCGACGAGGAGGGTCATCGGGCCGCGGCGGGTCGCCCACTCGCGGGCCTTGTCGCTGAAGCTCGGCGCGACCCAGACGAGGGCGTAGCGGCTCGTGTAGGCCATGACGGTCTGCTCCTGCGTCGCCGTGTCGGCCTCGGTGCGCACGACCTTCGCGGTCCAGAAGTCCAGCGCGTGCAGGACGCGGTCGACGTCCTCGAGGCCGCCCGGGCCGGCGGCGAGGACGAGCTCGCCCTCGGTCAGCAGGTCGGCGGCCCAGCCCTCGGGCGTCCCGAGGAGGGCGCCGGGGACGCAGACCATGCGGAAGATCGGGTCGCTCATGCGGCGCCGGACCGTATCGATGACGGTGCCGCGAGGAGACGGGCGGCTGATCGCCGGTCGTCCGGAGCGTCGGAGCTCGTCTACGCTCGCCCGGCAGGGACATCGGACGAAGGGGGACGTCGGGATGCGCAGGACCATCGGCTGCGGGCTCGCAGCCATCACCGCGCTGGCGCTGGCCGCGCCGGCGAGCGCTGCGCCGCCGGGCGACGCCGACGGCTACATCGCCTACGACACGGCGAGCGGGGTCAAGCTCGTCCGGCCCGACGGGACCGACAAGCGCGGGCTCGGAGCCGGGACGCAGCGTCCCGGCGGCTTCAGCCCCGACGGCCGCCGGCTCGTGCTGCTGGCCAAGGACGCCCAGGGGCAGTGGAAGGTCGCGCTCCACGACGTCGTGACCGGTGCGCGGACGCTCATGCAGGTGCCGGTGAGCGCGACGCCGCACACGGGCTTCGCGTCGCTCGAGGACCTGCGCTGGGCGGTCGACGGCGAGGCGGTCCTCGGCATCGGGGGCGAGATCGGCGTCGACCCCGAGACGGGGCAGGTGAGCACGCGGCCCGTCCTGTGGCGGTGGACGATGCTCACGGCGGGCGCCGCGCCGGCCGTCGTCAAGGCCGGCCCCTGGGGTGGCGTCATCGCCCAGGCGTTCGACGTCGGCACTGCCGGCGGTCTGGCCTTCGTGACCCAGAGTGCGGTCGACACGCTGTTGAGCTACGCCCCGACCGTCGACGCGGTCTTCGGCGGTGTCCCTCGGCTCGCGACCGTGAGCGGCGTCTCGTTCGCGCCCGAGGCCGCATGGTTGCTCACCCGCCAGGCGGGCGACGTCCTGCGCATGGCGCCGCCGGCCGGCCCGCCCGTCGGCGTGGTGGCCGGGGTCAGCGGCGATCCGGAGACGACCCCGACCTCCGGCGGCGTCGTGCGCGCGATCCGGTCGCTCGGGGGCCAGCCCACCCAGGGCCTGTTCCGGTTCAACGCCCTGGCCGGTCCTGACCAGCCGCTCGCGCGCATCCCGAACACCGAGGACGCCTCCGACGGCCGCCACCTCGCGGTGCAGCCCGTGCACGCGACCACGACGGACGTCGACCCCGTGCTCCTGCGCTTCGTCCCGCCGGCCCTCGGCCTGCTGCGCTTCACGGCCAAGGTCACCGACCGCTTCGGCCCCGTGGCGGGCGGATCGGTCGTCTTCCGCACGCGCGCAGGCGCGCCCGGGTGCACCGCCACGACGAACCGCGCCGGTGTGGCGACGTGCACCGCGACGGTCGGGTGGCTGCAGGCGCTGGTGTCCGGCGGCGTCACCGCGCGCTTCGCCGGCGACGCGGCGCACCTGCCCAGCAGCGACAGCGCGGGCCTGCTGGGCTGAGCCCCGCGACCAGTGAGGAGTTCGTGAGAGGTCGCCCGGCGTGCGTCGCCGCGCACGCCGGGCACGCGTTCGGGAGGCATGGAGCTTCGACACGCCCTTCCGACCCTCGCCGCCGCAGCCGGGCTCGGGGTGCTGGCCGCCCCCGCAGCGGCCGCCCCGCCGTGGACCGCGCCGCAGGTGGTCTCCGACGCCGCGGTGCGCCAGCCCGCGCTCGCCTTCGGCACCGGCTCGACCGGCGTCGCGACCTTCGGCTTCGGGCCGGGTTCCACGCGCCTGCTGAGTCTGCGCGCCGGGCAGCAGCCCGTGGTCACGGCGTCGCGCGACGTCCAGAGCGTCGAGGACGGGCCGCTGCCCTACGCGCAGACGCGCACCGTCGTCCTGCGCCGCCGGGCGGTCGGGCAGCGCACCGCCCTCGGGTTCTCCTTCGGGCGCCAGGACACCGGGGCCGTGGGGACGGTCCGCGGGCTGCGCACCGTCCAGCTGCGTCCCGGCGAGGCCGAGCTCGCCGTCTCGCCCAACGGCCACGCGATCATCGCGTTCGCCGAGGAGCGCGGCGGCTCGACGCGCCTCTGGCTCTCGACGCGCCGGGCCGGCGCCTCGCGCTTCACGACCCCGCGGGTCGTGCGCGGCAGCGGCTCCGTGCGGTCGGTCGCCGTCTCGGTCAACGACCGCGGGCGCTTCGTGCTGGCCTACGTGTTCGGCGCCGGGCGCACCCGGACGGTCGAGGCGCGGCTCGGCACGACCGGCGGGAGCCTCGGCGGCGTGCAGACCGTCGGCAACCAGCTCGGCATCGCGAGCGCGGCGGCGGTCATCGCGCCGACGGGGCGGGCGACGGTCGCCTGGGCCACGCACGACGGAGGCGAGGAGCAGAACGAGCCGACGGAGGTGCGCACGAACGTCGCGCCCGCCGGCCGCGCGACCTTCGCCGGCCAGACGATCCTCGACCGCGCCGCGCCGGGCGCCCTGGCGACCGAGCCCAGCCCGCCGTCGCTCGCCGCCGCGCCCGACGGCACGACGGTCCTCGGCTACACGCTCTCGGGCCGCTACGTCGGGACCGGCACCCCGGGCGACGCCAACACGGTCACGGCCGCGCGGGTCTCCGTGCAGGACGCCGCCGCGCGGTTCACCGCGCCGCAGGAGCTCGCGTCCGACGGCGTCGTCGGCCAGGTCGCCGCGCGCGCCGACGGCACGTTCGCCGTCCCCTACGCGACCGGCGTGCCGCTCGAGGGCGGCCCGTCGCCGCTGTTCGTGGCGCTCCGCGCTCCGGGCGCCGCGACGTTCGGGGCAGGCGAGCTCGTCGCCGAGGACGCTGACGAGGACGCCGCCGTGGCCTTCGAGCCGGGGGCCTCCGGCGCCCCGGTCGTGCTCTTCACGCGGGCGCGCGCGTCGGGCGCCGCCATCGCCCGCCGCGCCGGCTAGCGACTCTCGGGCCCTCGCGCGTCGATCGCCCTCTCGCGCAAGCTCCGCGACGCCGCCGGGGTGCCGCACCGGGCCTCGACGACGCTGCGCGTGCGCCGCTCGTCGCACGATCCCCTAGGAAGCGGTGCATTCTGCGACGGTCGCAGCAGACTCGACCAAGGGGGACGCGGGGATGAGGATGATCACACGAGCGACGGTCACGGCGGCGTTCGCGGCTGCGGCCGTGGCGGTTCCCGGCACCGCGCAGGCGGCTGTGCCGCCGGCGACCTACGCGTGCGCGAACACCATCTGCGCGAAGGTCGTCGACGCGGACGTCGCTGACGGCGTCGCCGGCGCGGTGACCAACAGCTGCTCGCTCGTGAACACGCTCGTCCCGGTGCTGTGCACCCCGGTGCCCGTGGGCAACCCCGAGGTGGACGTCGTGAAGGTCGGTGACCTGTCCCTGACCGCGTCGTGGCGCGCGGTGACGCACGGCTGGGACGGCATCGACTCGAACGTGGGCCTGAAGCAGGGCGGCGCGTACGTGCTCGCACTCCGCGGTCAGCACTGAGCCACCCCGACGCCCGGGGGCGGCCCACCTAGGGTCGCCGCGGGCGGACGTGCACCAGCCAGTAGGCCGGCAGGACCGGCAGGCCACACCCCGCGGCCACGCGCCAGCAGCGGCGGGCGCGGTCGTCCACCGCGGGGTTGACCTCGAGGTCGGCCTGGAGCAGGCCGACGGACCACATGGACCCGACGGCGAGCGCGAACCAGAGCAGGACGACGGGGGCCGCTGGGACGTCGGTGGACCACGCCGCGAGACCGACGGCCAGGTGCGCCGGCTGCAGCACGGCGTAGCGCGAGAAGCGCCGGTAGGCCGTCACGGTCATCCACCGGGTAATCGGCACCCGACCCGCAGCGGCTGACCGCCGTTCGACGCATCCGGTCCACCTGTCGGCGGTGCCTTGGACACACCGTCAAGTGGTGCGTCATACCGTCGCACGTCATGGGGGTGGGGACCTTCGGTGGGGATGGCGCTGCTGCGCGCCCGGAGCGCGAGCGCTTCGTGCTGGGCGACCCGATCAGGGGCATCGCGTGCCTGCTGATCCTCGTCTACCACAGCGCGCACATCGTCTCGGTGCAGCGCGGGGGACAGGGGCTGCTGGGCGGCACCTACGGCGCGCCCGGGTCGGTCATGAACCTGTTCGACCTGAGCCTCTACGTCTTCTTCGTCCTCTCCGGGTTCCTCATCGCCCGGCCGTGGGTGGCGGCGTTCGTGCGGGGCGAGCGGCGGCCGTCGACGCGGCGCTACCTGACCGCTCGGGCGCTGCGGATCTTCCCGGCGTTCTGGGCCATCTTCGCGCTCTTCGCGCTGGTCAACAGCACCTACGGCGACTCGTTCGACCAGATCCTCTCGGCGATGGCGCTGCAGCAGCAGTACCACAGCGGCCTCGGCACCCAGATCTGGATGGCGCAGGGGTGGACGCTGGGCCTCGAGTTCACCTTCTACCTGCTCGTGCCCGTGGCCGGCTGGGCCCTCGCGCAGCTTGCGGCCCGGCGCTGGAGCTCGACGAGCGCCCGCGTGCGCATCGTCCTCGGGCTGTGCGCCGCGCTGTTCGCGCTGTCCTTCGCCTCCCGGCTGCTCGGCCCGCAGACGATCACGTTCCAGCGTGCGCTGCCGGCACTGCTCATGTTCTTCCTGCCGGGCGTCGCGCTCGCCGCCGTCGAGCAGGTGGCCCGGCCCGCGCTGCGGGCCCACCCTGGCCGGGCGCGCGTCCTGGCGCTGGGCCTCCTCGGGCTCGCGGTCGTCGGGCTCGGCGGCTACCACCTCTCCAAGCACGACATCCCCGGCTTCCACCCCGAGGCGGCCGAGAGCCGCGCGGTGTGGGGCGCGCTCGTGGCCGGCACCCTCGTCGCGGCGCCGCTGGTCTGGCAGTGGGCCGGGCTGCGGGCCTGGCGGGTCATGGACCGCAAGCCGCTGCACTGGGTCGGGGAGCGCAGCCTCTCGATCTACCTGCTGCACGCCGGCGTGTGGGACGTCCTCAGCCTCAAGGGCGCGACGTGGCGTCCGCTGTGGACCGACTTCGCGCTGCACGCCGGCGCGACGCTGGCGCTCACCATCCCGCTCGCCGCGCTCACCTTCGCGCTCGTCGAGCGTCCCGCGATGGAGCGCCGCCTCCCGCTGCGGCGCCTGCGCCGCCGGGTCGTGGCACCCCGCACGCCCGCGCGGCCCGCCGTCGCCGAGCAGCTGGCCTGACGCCCTGCCTCGCGCAGGCGGGGGCCGGCGACCTTCCCCGGGCCGCCGGCCCACCTGCCGTGAGGAGGCGCACTGGCACATCACTGGCCGTGCGAGCGTGGTGGGTCCGGCTTCCCCTGAGTCCCAGCCGGACCGCGTGCGCGGACTTCTGGAGCCGCGCAGGTGGCAGTCAACCGCGCGGGACGCCGCAGGACGTGAACGTCGCGAGAACGTCTACTTCGAGCTGAGCATCACCACGACGCCGAGGACGACGATCGCCGCGCACAGGCCGAGGGCGACGACCGAGACGGCGCGGCGCACGGCGGTCGGCGCGGCGCCGTCGCGGCCGGGCTGCGCGGCCAGGACACCCGTGGTGAACAGCCACGTGAGCACCAGGCTGCCGGCCAGTGCGTAGAGGGCGACCTGCCCGAGGGCCGACCAGTCGACGACGGAGGCGAGCGGCATCAGACGTCCTTCGCGGTGATCGGGGCGTTGCGCTGCGCCTGCAGGAACAGCCCGACCGCGGCGACGGCGGCCGCGGCGCTCACGACGAGCGGCCCGACGACCTCGCCGCCGAGCTCGTCCACGCCGAGGTAGGCCACAGCGGCGATGAGCGCCGCCGCGGGCAGGGTCAGCAGCCAGGCCACGACCATCTGGCCGGCGACGCCCCAGCGCACCTCCGCGGCGCGGCGGCCGACCCCGGCACCGAGCACGGCACCGGAGGTCACGTGGGTGGTCGAGAGCGGGAAGCCGGCGTGCGACGCCGCGAGGATCACCATGGCGCCCGAGGTCTCGGCCGAGAAGCCCTGGGCGGCGTTGATCTCGGTCAGCCGGTGGCCGACCGTCCGGATGATCCGCCACCCACCGATCGCCGTCCCGAGCGAGATCGCCGCCGCGGCGCAGACGACGACCCACGCCGGCACGCCGGCGCCGCGGTCCAGCGAGCCGTGCGCGACGAGCGCGAGCGTGATGACGCCCATCGTCTTCTGCGCGTCGTTGGTCCCGTGCGACAGCGCCACGAGCGACGCGCTGGCCAGCTGGCCGTGGCGGAAGCTCGACTGGATGCGGTCCGGGAGCCAGTCGCGGATGCGGCGGAAGACGACGAACGTCGCGAGGCCGGCCACGACGAGCGCGAGGACCGGCGCGATGACCGAGGGGACCAGGACCTCGCCCACGAGGCCGTCCGCCTCGACGGCGTCGAAGCCCGCGGCGACGACGACCGCCCCCACGACGCCGCCGATCAGCGCGTGCGACGAGGACGACGGCAGCCCCAGCCGCCAGGTCAGGAGGTTCCAGAGGATCCCGCCGAGCAGGCCGGCGAGGATGATCGCCGGCGTGATGGCCGCGGGGTCGACGATGTCCTCGGCGATCGTCGCCGCGACCTCGAGCGACAGGAACGCGCCGACGAAGTTCAGGACGGCGGCGAGCGCGACGGCCTTGCGGGCGCTCAGCGCCCGTGTGGCGATGGACGTCGCCATCGCGTTGGCGGTGTCGTGGAAGCCGTTGGTGAAGTCGAACGCGAGGGCGGTCAGCACCACGAGGGCCAGCACGACGTCGGCGGCGTCCATGGGCGCAGGGCTGCCCCGCGGACCCGGACCGCCCACCGCGGCTTCACCGGATCGTCACGCCTGGTCGAGGTCGACCCGGACGACGAGCTGCTCGGTCCCGACCGCGAGCAGGAGGGCGTCGTTGAGCGGCCGGCGCAGCGCCCGCAGGCGCGCGTAGGGGTCCTCGTCGGGCATGACCTGCGCCGTGCCCGACAGCCAGCGCCGGCCGACCTTGAGGCGCACGCGCGGGTCGGCCCGGAGGTTCTTGACGTAGTCGGCGCCCCACCCGTGCTCCGTGACGATCCAGAAGACGCCGTCGCGCAGCCCGTTGCCCACCGGCGTGCGCACCGGCCGCCCGGTCCTGCGCCCCGTGGTCTCGAGCAGCACCCAGTTCGTCGGGAAGGCGCCGGCCTCGATGGCGCGCCGCACGAGCGGGTTGACCGCCCGGCGGGTCACGGCCCGGCTGACGCGCCGCTTGAGGGCGCGCGGGCCGCCGACCGGCGCGGTGCCGGGGCGCCGGGGCGCGCGGGCGTCGCCGAGCAGGCGGGCGGGGAGGGGGACGTCAGGTCCGCGGCGGGCCATGGCAAGGAGCCTGCCCGGTCCTGGGGCGCCGCACGACCTACCCGGGCCCCTCGAACATCCGGGCCAGCGCCTGGCCCACCCGCTCGCGGACGACGAGCGCGCTGCGCTGCACGTGCGCGCGCATGAACGCGGCAGCGGCGTCGGCGTCGCCGGCCAGCACGGTGTCCAGGATCTCGAGGTGCTCCTCGATGGTCGCGCCGATCCGGGCGTCGAGCGTGAAGTCGTGGATGCGCAGGATGCGGATGCGGTCGTTGAGGTCGCACAGGAGCCGCACCGCGACGTCGTTGCCGCTCGCGCGCGCGACGGTCTCGTGGAAGCCCTCGTCGGCGTGGACGAACTCGGGACCGTCCACCTCGCCCGACGGCGCCCGGCGCGCCGCCTGCAGGGCGACCCACTCGTGGCGCAGCGCCTCGAGCGCGCCGCGGTCCCCGCTCGTCGCGGCCCGCCGGACGACGAGCTCCTCGAGCGCGAGGCGCACGTCGTAGAGCTCGTGCATGGACCGCACGCTGGGCACGGCCGGGCGCAGCCCGCCCGAGGGGTCGCGCTCGATGTGCCCGTCGCCCTCGAGACGGCGCAGCGCCTCGCGCACCGGCGTGCGGCTCGTGGCGAACTCCGCCGCGAGCGCCTGCTCGACCAGCCGCCGTCCGACCGGCAGTTCGCCGCGCAGCAGCTGGGCGCGCAGCTGCTCGTAGACGCGGTCGGCCTGCGAGGCCCGCGGCGCGGCCTCGTGCGGCGGCGGTGCCTCGACGGGGCCGGCGAGGCGCAGCGGCCCGCCGCGCTGCTCAGGTCGCGTCAAGCGCCGCGACCGCCGCCTCGAACGCCTCCATCGGCGGGTGGGTGACCCCGCCGCCGATCTGCCCGACGCCTGGGCGGCGGTGCGCGATGCCGGTGTGGACCGGCGGCAGCACCCTCTCGCGCACCACCGCCCGCGCGTCGACGCCGAGGATCGCGGGGGCATCGGCACCTGGCCCGCCGAGGCGCAGGGCCGGGTGCTCGCCCGCGCCGATCGACCGCAGGCGCTGGGTGATGGCGGCGGCGTCGTCGGCGTCGAGCCCCACCGACGGTGCCGACAGCGGCGAGGCGGCGATGGCCAGTGCGCCGAGACCGTAGGCCTCGACGATCGCCGAGTCCCCGAGGTCGGGGTTCATGTCCCCCGGGCCGAAGCCGTCGAACAGCGCGGCCGGCTCGGGGAGGGCGGCGGGCCCGCTGAACCACCGCGCGCCGGTTCCCGACAGCTTGATGCCGACCTCCACGCCGTTGCGCGCGATCGCCGTCACCAGCGACGACCCGGGGCGGTGCTCGGCGCAGACGAGCGCGAGCTTGGCGCTGACCATCGCGACGTTCAGGAAGAACTGGTGGTTGTCCAGGACGAAGGCGCTGACGTCGTCGGGCAGCGCCGGGGCCAGCAGGTCGTGCAGGAGCTGGGTGCCCGCGCCCGTGCGGTGGTGGGCCTCGTCGCCCTGGCGCAGCGCCTCGGCGTGGAGCTCGAGGAGGTCGAGCGGCCCGGTCTGCGCGAGCGCCGCGGCCAGCGACGGCCCGAGGACGTCGCGCATCCACGCCAGGCGGGCGACGACCTCCTCGTCGTCGGCGCCGTAGCGCAGCACCTTGCCCGAGCCCTCGTTGAGCGGGCACCACGCCGTCAGCCCGGTCGCGTCGTCGCGGGCGACGAGCACCGGCATCGAGCCGGTGACGACGCCGGACATCGGACCGACGCCGCCGGCGTCGTGGTTCGGGCACAGGCGCAGGAGCCCGGCGTCGGCCAGCGCGAGCGCGGCGACCGGGTCCTCGGCCAGGCCCTCCATCGCGACGGCGACGCCGAGTGCCGCGCGCATCGGCGCGCACATCCGCGCCGGGTGGATCGGCGGGCCGGCGTGGCAGACACCCCCGGCGGCGAGGTGCGCGACGACCTCGCGCGCGGGCCGGACGTCGACCAGGAGCGGTCGCGCGGCGGCCAGCGCCGCGAGCGCCGGGTCGGCTGTGTGCAACGCGGTGTCCACGCGCCGGCACGCTACGGCCGGCCGGGCGGGCCGGTCATCGGCCGCGCGGTCCAACCGCGGCGACGCGCGGTCCAAGATCCTCGATCAGCACGGGGGATCGGACCGGTCGGCCCGTCGAGATCGGACCGCCGGTCGGAGGGCGCGCCAGGTCGCCGGCGTCAGGCTGTCGCGCCGCATGCCCCGGCTGTGGACCGGGCTGCATACACCGCTCCTGAGGGGGAGACCACGTGCCAACGACGTCCGGACCGCCCGGGACGCTGAGCGTCCCGGCGCGCCCAAGGCCGTTCACCATGGACCCGGCGAGCACCGCGCTCGTCGTCATCGACATGCAGCGCGACTTCCTGGAGCCCGGGGGCTTCGGGGAGGCGCTGGGCAACGACGTCCGCCTGCTGGGCCGCGTCGTGGCGCCGCTGGCGGCGCTGCTCGACGCCGCCCGCGTCGCGGGGATGCTCGTCGTCCACACGCGGGAGGGCCACCGGCCCGACCTCGCCGACTGCCCGCCGACGAAGCTCGAGCGCGGCGGCGGCCCGCTGACCATCGGCAGCCCGGGTCCGCGCGGGCGGATCCTCGTCCGCGGCGAGGAGGGCCACGACATCGTCGACGAGCTCGCGCCGGGGGACGGCGAGGTCGTGCTCGACAAGCCGGGCAAGGGCGCGTTCTACGCGACCGACCTCGAGCTGCTGCTGCACAACCGCGGGATCACCTCGCTGCTGGTGACGGGGGTCACCACGGAGGTGTGCGTCAGCACGACGGTCCGGGAGGCCAACGACCGCGGCTTCGAGTGCCTCGTGCTCGAGGACTGCTGCGGGTCCTACTTCCCGGAGTTCCACGAAGCCGCGCTGGCCATGGTCGTCGCGCAGGGCGGCATCTTCGGCTGGGTCGGCCAGTCGTCCGACGTCGTCGCCGCCCTGCAGCCCGCGAGCGCCGTGACGGAGGTGGTCGCGTGAGCGCCGTGGCGGCCGCCGCGTCCCCGCGGCCCGCCCCGCCGTCGTGGTCGCGCGGGGACCTCAACGCGTTCTTCGGCCTCGGGATCAACATGCTCGTCAACGTGCTGGTCCTCGCGGGCCTGTGCGTCGGGGTGGTGAAGATGTCGGGCCACGACGTCTACGAGGTGATCCTCCCGGCGCTCGGCGTCGAGCTGCTGGTCGGCAACCTCTTCTACTTCTGGCTGGCCCGGCGCCTCGCGATGCGCGAGGGCCGCAGCGACGTCACGGCGCTGCCCTACGGCCCGAGCGTCCCGCACATGTTCATCGTCACGTTCGTGATCATGCTGCCGACGTACCTGCAGACGAAGGACCCGGTGCAGGCGTGGCAGGCGGGCCTCGCGTGGGCCTTCATCATCGGCGTGATCATCCTCATCGGCGCCTTCGTCGGGCCGGTCATCCGCCGTCTCACGCCGCGCGCCGCGCTGTTGGGGACGCTGGCCGGCATCTCGCTGACCTTCATCTCGATGCGCCCAGCGGCGCAGATGTGGGAGCACGCGTGGATCGCGCTGCCGGTGCTGGCGATCATCGTCATCGGCTTCGTCTCCGACGTGCGCCTGCCGCGTGGCTTCCCGGTCGGTCTGGCGGCGCTGCTGGTCGGCACGGCCATCGCCTGGATCGGCGGGTACATGTCGGTCGACGACATCAGCGACTCGGCTGAGCAGATCGCCGTCGGCCTGCCGACGCTGAACCTCGACCTGCTCTTCGACGGCCTGGAGGGCATCTCGCCGCTGCTGGCCACCGCCATCCCGCTCGGGATCTACAACTTCACCGAGGCGATGAGCAACGTCGAGAGCGCGGCCGCCGCCGGGGACAAGTACGAGCTGCGCAGCGTCCTGCTGGCCGACGGCACCGGCGCGATCGTGGGGTCGTGCCTGGGCTCGCCCTTCCCGCCGGCGGTGTACGTCGGGCATCCGGGGTGGAAGGCGGCGGGCGGGCGCATCGGCTACTCGCTGGCCACGGGCGTCGTGATCTTCGTGTTCTGCGCGTTCGGGCTGTTCCCGCTCATCGGGGCGCTGCTGCCGACGCCGGCCATCGTCCCGATCCTGCTCTACATCGGCCTGGTCATCGGCTCGCAGGCCTTCCGGGCGGTGCCCAAGGCGCACTACGCGGCGATCGTGTTGGCGTGCGTGCCGAACATCGCGGCGTGGGCGACGGGGTTGATCAACGACTCGCTCGCGGCGGCCGGGACCTCGGCCGAGGAGGTGGGGGGCGAGGCGTTCGCCTCCGCGGGCGTGGTGTACGACGGCCTCCTGCACCTCGGGGAGGGCGCGGTGCTCGCAGGGATGGTCCTCGGCGCGATCTGCGTGTTCATGATCGACCGCAAGTTCGACTGGGCGGCGGGCTACGCGTTCTTCGGGGCGGCGCTCGCGTCGATCGGGCTCATCCACGGAGCGAAGGTCGAGTTCTTCGCGGACGGGGAGATCGCGCTGGGCTACGCCCTGGCGGGCGTCGTCTGCCTCGCCTTCCACCTGCTCGGGGTCCCGCGCAGGGAGGTGGACGTGACCGACCCGGTCGACGTGGAGGACGCGATGCCGGCGGCCCCGCCGGCGGAGCTCGCGCCGCGGGCGCCGGCGCCGGGCGTGCCGGCCTAGGACCAGGCGGCGGCGGTGGCGCTCGGGGAGAGCGCCATCGTCGCCGTGAGGCTCAGCTGCACGTGGTCGATCCGCATGCGCAGGCCGAAGGCCGGGACCGTCGCGGTGATGCCGGGCGCGAGCTCCACCTCGAGCTCCGACGGGCAGCGGGTGAGCTCGTCGAACCGCAGCGCCAGGACGTGGCCGACGGGGATGCCGTCGCTGTCGCGGACCTCGGTGCCGGCGAGCGCGGGGACGTCGCCGGCGCTGCGGGGCCGCGTCGTGCGGCGCGGGGCGGCGCGCTTGACGAGCGCCGAGGTGGCGGCCGACCAGCCGTCGGGCATCCGCGGCAGCTCGACGACGACCGGCGCGGGCTCGAGGTCCGGCGCGGTGGCCACCGGCGGCTCCACCGGGTCGGGCTCGGCGGGGAGCGGGGCCAGGTCGGGCCCGGCGGCGAAGATCGTGACGGCGGCCATGTCGCCTTTGGGGTTCGACGCGCGCGCCGCCGTCCCTCGCGCACGCGCGCGAAGTGCGACACCGGCCGGCTGCAGGTGTGTGACCCCTGCTGCTCAGGCGGCGTTGAGGCGCCGGGCCTAGCCTGGAGGGCGTGATCCGCCGACCGCGCACCTGGCTGCTGGCCTCCGGGGCCTGCCTGGTCCTCCTGGCGCTCACCGGCGTGCTGGCCTACCTCGTGCCGATCGCCCACTGGCACGACAGCGCGGCGCTCCAGGGCTTCGTCGCCCTCAACGAGCCGCAGCGCACCGCGCTGATCGACCGCGTCGCACACCTGGCCGACCCCGTGCCCTACGGGCTCATCGGGTTCGCCCTGGCGGCGGTGGCCGCGGGGCGGGGACGGCCGCGGGTCGCGGTGGCGATCGTCGCGGTGCTCTTCCTCACCGGCCTGACCACCCAGACGCTCAAGCCGCTGCTGGCCCAGCCGCGCTACGACGAGTGGCTCGGGGGCGGGCAGATCGCCGCCGCCTCGTGGCCCAGCGGCCACGCCACCGCGTCGATGACGCTGGGCCTCCTCGCCGTCCTCGCCGTCCCCGCACGCTGGCGCCCGACCGCCGCGGCGCTCGGCGGGATGTTCGCCGTCGCCGTCTCCTTCGCGATCCTCGCCCTGGGCTGGCACTTCCCGTCCGACGTCGTCGGCGGCTACCTCGTGGCCGGGACGTGGGTCGCGCTGGCCGGCGCGGCCCTCACCGCCGCCTCCCGGCGCTGGCCCGAGCGCCCGCGGCCCGAGCAGCCCGCCGGCCCGCGTGACGTCCTGCCCGCCGTCGGCCTGGCCGTCGCGGCGCTCACCGGGGCGGTCGCCGTCGCCGCGAGCCGCCCGCGCGCCGTCCAGGACTTCGCCGCCGAGCACACGAACTTCGTGTTCGGCGCCCTGACGATCACCGTCGCGGCGACCGTCCTCGCCGTGCTGGCGACGATCGCCGCGACCCGGACACGCTCCGCCGCCTAGCCGCCCAGCGCGGTGCCGAGCGCGACCGCGACGCCGAGCTCGACGAGCTTCGCGCCGGCGCCCAGCGTGTCGCCGGTCATCCCGCCCAGGACGCGCCCGGTGACCGCCGACCACAGCGCGACGACGGCCAGCGCCGTCGCGAGGGCGGCGACCGCGTCCTCGCCGCACAGCGCGACGACCGCCGCCGCGCTCACGATCGAGCCCGCGACCGCGACCGCCAGCGGCGGCGTGAGCAGCGCGGCCGACGACCCCGGCTCCGCCGGACCCAGTGCGCGGGCGTGGGCCAGCAGCGCCCACCGCCCAAGCACGTGCGCGCTGACCACCGCCACCGCGAAGTCCCCCGTCGTCAGCGGGCCGAGGGCGAGGACCGGCAGCAGCACCACCACCACGAGCGCGATCGCCCCGAAGGTCCCGACGCGCGGGTCGCGCATGACCTCGAGCCGGCGGGCGCGGTCGACGTGCGCGCCGAAGCCGTCGGCGCAGTCGGCCAGCCCGTCCTCGTGCAGCGCGCCGGTGACCACCACCGCGGCGAGCACCGCCAGCAGCGTCGACGGCCCCGCGGCCAGTCCGAGGACGTCGTCGCCGACCCACCGCACCCCCGCCGCGAGGCCGCCGACCACCGCCCCGACGACGGGGAACCAGAGCGCCGCCCGTCCCAGACCACCCTCGAGCCGGGCCGCCCCGACGGACAGCCGCGTGAGGAAGCCCAGGGCGGCGCGGAGGTCGTTCAGGACTGCGAGGCCCCCGGCTGCCACAGCGGCTCGTCGCCCTCCGTGGCTCCACGGGACAGGATGAAGAGGAGGTCCGAGAGGCGGTTGAGGTAGCGGACGACCTCCGGGTTGCCGTCCTCGACGAGGATGGCCTTGCGCTCGGCGCGGCGGCAGACCGTCCGGCAGACGTGGAGGTGCGCGGCGGCCGGCGACCCGCCCGGGATGACGAACGAGCGCAGTGGCTTGAGCGTCGCGTTGACCTCGTCGCAGCGCTCCTCGAGCCACGTCGTCTGGTCGGGCGTCACGCGCAGGCGCTCCTTGTCGCCGCCGTGCGGGACCGCGAGGTCGGCGCCGAGGTCGAAGAGGTCGTTCTGCACCCGGGAGAGCCAGGGGCGGTAGCGCTCCGGCATCCCCGCCTGCACCAGGGCGAGCCCGAGGTGGGCGTTGAGCTCGTCGACGTCCCCGTAGGCCTCGATGCGCGGGTGGGTCTTGGGCACCCGGCTCATGTCGCCCAGGTGCGTCTCGCCGCTGTCGCCGAGCTTCGTGTAGATCCGGGTGAGGTTGACCGTCACGGCCCGTGAGGCTACCCAGGCGGCATGCTCTGGCGGTGATGCGCGCCGCCGTCCTCGCCCTCGCCGCCGCTGCCCTGGCCCTCGCCGGCTGCGGCGTCGACTCGCGCGGGGGGACCGCCGTCCAGGTCCTCGTCACCACCGGCGAGGGCGGCGCGACCGTCGTGCAGACCGAGGCCGCGCCGAAGGGGACGGTCGAGGCCGGTGACGTCCTGCGCGAGGCCGCGGGCGCCACGATCGACGGCGGGCGCGTCACCGCCGTCGAGGGCGCGGCCGCCAAGGCCGGCCAGCGCTTCGAGCTGCACGTCAACGGCCGCGTCGCCGGGCTGGACGACGACGTCCGCGACGGCGACAGCCTCTGGCTGGACCTGCGGACCGCCGGCTCGCCGGCGACGCCGATCGTCGTCGGCCAGTTCCCGGCGCCGTTCACCACGGGCATCGAGGGCAAGCGGCTGCCGATCCGCGTCGAGTGCATCGACCAGGACGCCGTGCCGTGCCGGGCGGTGCGCGACGCGCTCGTCGAGCAGGACGTCGCGGCCTCGCGCGGCGGGCTGCAGACCTCGCTGGCGCCCGAGACCCTGCGGGTGCTCGTCGGCCCGTGGGACGCGCTGCGGGGCGACCTCGCCGCCCGGACCCTCGAGGACGGGCCGCGGGAGTCCGGCGTCTTCGCCGAGGTGGCTCGCGACGGCAAGACCATCACGGCCCTGGACCACACGGGAAGGTCCGTCCGGCGGCTGGGGGCGGGCAGCGGCATCGTCGCCGGCGTCCAGCTCGAGGGCGCCCAGCCCGTGTGGGTCGTCACGGGCACCGACGCGCGTGGCATCGAGGCGGCCGCCCAGACGTTCAGGCAGGACACGCTGACCGGACGCTTCGCCCTTGCCGTCTCCCCCTCGGGGGAGCTCCCGCTCCCGATCGGCGCGCCGTAGCACGGGGGACCCCTGACACCGGTCGGTGTCCTATAGGGTGCCGCACCCTCATCATGCGGATCGGCGTACCGAAGGAGACCACCTCCGGGGAGACGCGCGTCGCGCTCGTCCCCGAGGTCGTCAAGAAGCTCGTCGCCAAGGGGCACGAGGTGACGGTGGAACCCGGGGCGGGGGAGCGGGCGCTCATCCCGGACCGGCTGTTCGAAGAAGCCGGCGCCACGACCGGCGACCCGTGGGGCGGCGACGTCGTCGTCAAGGTCGCCCCGCCCACGGCCGAGGAGGTCGGCCGCCTGGGCCAGGGGACGCTGCTCATCGGCTTCCTCGCGCCGCTGTCGCAGGCCGAGGGCGTGCGGGCGCTGCGCGACGCGGGCGTGACGGCCATGGCGATGGAGGCGATCCCGCGCATCTCGCGCGCGCAGTCCATGGACGCGCTCTCCAGCCAGGCCAACGTCGGCGGCTACAAGGCCGCGCTGCTCGGCGCGGAGCACGCGACGCGCTTCTACCCGATGCTGATGACCGCGGCGGGCACGATCCCGCCGGCCAAGGTCCTCGTGCTCGGCGTCGGCGTGGCGGGCCTCCAGGCGCTGGCGACCGCCCGGCGCCTCGGTGCCCGGACCACCGGCTACGACGTCCGTCCCGAGGTGGCCGAGCAGGTGCAGTCGCTCGGCGCCGACTGGCTCGACCTCGGCATCGAGGCCGCCGGCGAGGGCGGCTACGCGCGAGAGCTCACCGCCGAGGAGCGCGCCCAGCAGCAGCAGGCGCTCACCGACGCGATCAAGACCTTCGACGTCGTCATCACGACGGCGCTCGTCCCGGGCCGCCCGGCGCCGAAGCTCGTGACGGCCGAGGCCGTCGAGGGCATGAAGCCCGGCTCGGTCGTCGTCGACATGGCGGGCGAGACCGGCGGCAACTGCGAGCTCACCAAGCCCGGTGAGGTCGTCGTCGAGCACGACGTGACGATCGTCAGCCACCTCAACCTGCCGGCGACGATGCCCGAGCACGCCAGCCAGCTCTACGCCCGCAACATCCAGGCGCTGCTGGACACCCTCACCGACGAGGACGGCGGCCTCAAGCTCGACGAGGAGGACGAGGTGCACAAGGGCGCGCTCGTGACCAAGGGCGGCCAGATCGTCCACGAAGGCGCCAAGAAGACCGTGGAGGCCGCAGCCTGATGCCCGACCTGCTGACCGGAGTGCTGGCCGCGGCCGGCACGAGCGAGACGAGCAACCTCGTCACGAACCTGGCGATCCTCGTGCTGGCGGGCTTCGTCGGCTACGCGGTGATCTCCAAGGTCCCGAACACCCTGCACACGCCGCTGATGTCCGGCACCAACGCGATCCACGGGATCGTCGTGCTCGGCGGCCTGCTCCTGCTGGCCGAGGGCGAGGACCTCGGCACGGGCACGACGGTGATCCTCTTCATCGCCCTGCTCTTCGGCGTCATCAACGTGATCGGCGGCTTCGTCGTCACCGATCGCATGCTCGAGATGTTCAAGACCAAGCCGACGCCCAAGGGCGACGCGGAGGGCGACGCCTGATGCAGCTGACCACCCCGCTGGCGTCCGTGCTCACGGACGTCGACTTCAAGGCCTGCCTCTACATCCTGAGCTTCGGCCTGTTCATCTACGGCCTGTCGGGCCTGACCGGCCCGAAGACCGCCGTGCGCGGCAACCGGATCGCCGCGGTCGGCATGGTCATCGCCGTCGTCACGACGCTGCTGGTCGAGGACTTCAACAACCCCGTCCTGATCATCGTCGGCATGGTGCTCGGCACCGCGATCGGCGTGCCCGCCGCGCAGCGGGTGAAGATGACCGCGATGCCGCAGATGGTGGCGCTGTTCAACGGCGTCGGCGGCGGCGCGGTCGCGCTCATCTCCTGGGCGGAGTTCCGCCAGACCGGCGGCTTCGACGGGGTCGCGACGTACATCGCGATCTTCAGCGTCTTCTCGGCGATCGTCGGCTCGGTCTCCTTCTGGGGCTCGAACATCGCGTTCGGCAAGCTCCAGGGCCTCATCAGCGGCGGCTCGATCTCCCTCGGCCCGCTGCAGCTGCCCGTCCAGGCGCTCGTCGCCGCCGGGACGCTGGCCTGTGGCGTGGCGATCGTCGCCGACCCCCAGAGCGAGATCGTCATCGTCGGCCTGCTGGTCCTCTCGGCCGTCTTCGGCCTGCTGCTCGTGCTCCCGATCGGCGGCGCGGACATGCCGGTCGTCATCTCGCTGCTCAACGCGTTCACCGGCCTCGCGGCCGCCGCGGCGGGCGTCTCGCTGGACAACCAGGCGCTGATCGTCGCCGGCATGATCGTCGGCGCCTCCGGCACGATCCTGACCCAGCAGATGGCGGTCGCCATGAACCGCACGATCACCTCGGTGATCGTGGGCGGCTTCGGCGGCGACTCCGTGGCCCCGGCGGGCGGCGGCGACGGCGAGCAGGGCACCGTGCGCTCGACCAGCGCCGCCGACGTGGCGATCCAGATGGCCTACGCCAACCAGGTCGTCGTCGTCCCCGGCTACGGCATGGCGGTCTCCCAGGCGCAGCACGCCGTCCGCGAGATGGCCAAGCTCCTGGAGTCCAAGGGCGTGACCGTCAAGTACGCGATCCACCCGGTCGCGGGCCGCATGCCCGGTCACATGAACGTCCTGCTGGCGGAGGCCGACGTGCCCTACGACCAGCTCAAGGAGATGGACGACATCAACGGCGAGTTCAACCGCACGGACGTCTCCCTGGTCATCGGCGCCAACGACGTGACCAACCCGGACGCGCGGACCAAGCCGGACTCCCCGATCTACGGCATGCCGATCCTCAACGTCGACGAGTCCCAGTCGGTCATCGTCCTCAAGCGATCGATGAACTCGGGCTACGCCGGCATCGAGAACCCGCTGTTCTTCAACCCGAAGACGTCGATGCTCTTCGGCGACGCGAAGGGCTCGATCGAGTCGGTGACGGAGGAGCTGAAGGTCCTCTAGCCCGCGCGGGTCTCGCCGCTGTGGGTGCGAACGCCCCGGCTCCGGCCGGGGCGTTCGTCGTCCTGGGTGGGGTGGGGGCCGCGCTGGCGCGCGCGGGGCGCTGGGCGCTGGGCGCTGGGCGCCGATGACGCCTCGAGCATGAGGTGCATGCTCCAGGCGTCATCCGGCCGGGCTCATCGGCCCTCGGATGAGCGACCCTGGAGTTGACCGCCCATGTGGCGGTCAACTCCAGGATCGCGGTCGGTCGGGTGCGCACGACCCGCGCGGGGCCTGCCGGCCGGCGCCCTCCCACCCTCGATGCAGACACCGGCGGACGCCTCGTGCGCCGGCACCGATCGCGCGGGGCGCCTGCCGGCCTGCGTTCCGCTCGGGCCCGGGCGGCGGGCTCACGCGGGCCCTGTTCGGCACTGAGGAGGGGGAGCGCTTGGCGTTCGCGCCCTCCACGGGCGATCCGGCGGGTCGGCGTTCGCGACCCTGGAGTTGACCGCCCATGTGGCGGTCAACTCCAGGATCGCGGTCGGTCGGGTGCGCACGACCCGCGCGGGGCCTGCCGGCCGGCGCCCTCCCTCCCTCGGTGCCCACAGCGAGCGCACCACACCCGGCGCACGATCCGGACGGATCGCCGGCGCGCGGCGCCCCCGCCCGCACGCGACCCTGTCGATCCCGGTCTCCCGGACCGGAGATGACAGGGTCGCGTGCCGCGGAGGCCTAGACGGCGACCGGGGCCGCCGCCACGTCGCCGCGGCGCGCCGCCTCGGCGTGCTCGCGGGCGTCGCGGGAGGAGATGAGGACCGACGCGAGGATCGCGGCGAGGACGGCGAAGCCGGCTCCCACGAGGAACGCGTCCTGGAAGCCCTCGGTGAGCGCGACGGCCGGGTTGCGCTCGCCGCCGGCGATCGCGTCGTCCGTCGTCGCGGTGGCGATCGTGGACAGGATCGCGAGCCCCAGCGCCCCGCCGACCTGCTGCGAGGTGTTGATGAGCCCCGACGCGAGGCCCGCCTCGTCGTCGCGCGTGCCGGTGACGGCGGCGATCGTGACCGGCACGAACGAGAAGCCGAGGCCTGCCGCAGCGAGCAGCGACGGGAACAGGACGTCGCCCACGTACGTGCCGCCCGGGGCGCTGACCTGCGAGAACCAGGCGAGGCCGGCAGCGACGAAGACCAGGCCGATGATCAGCGTGACCTTGAAGCCGATCTTCGTGACGAGCTGCGAGGCGACGCCGGCGCTGACGATGATCGTCAGGGCCAGCGGCAGGTAGGCCAGGCCGGCCTTCAGCGGCTCGTAGCCCAGCACCTGCTGGAGGTAGAGCGAGATGAAGAAGAACATCGAGAACAGGCCAGCGCCGACGAGCAGGCCCACGACGTTCGCGCCGCGCAGCGTCCGCAGGCGGAAGATGGTGAACGGCACGAGCGGCCGGGCCTGCGCCCGCTCGACGACCACGAAGGCGACGAGCAGCGCCACGGAGATCGCGCCGAGGACGAGCGTCTGGGACGAGCCCCAGCCGGCGTCGTTGGCGTCGACCAGCGTGTAGACGAGCAGGGCGAGGCCCGCGGTCACGGTGAAGGCGCCCGCGAGGTCGAAGGAGCGGTGCTCGGTCTCGTCGCGGCTCTCGGCGAGCATCCGCGGCGCGAGGAAGGCCACGACCGCCGCGATCGGCACGTTCACGAAGAGCACCCACTCCCAGCCCAGGCCGTCGGTGAGCACGCCGCCGAGCAGCACGCCCGCGGCGCCGCCGGAGCCGGCGACCGCGCCCCAGACGCCCAGGGCGGTGTTGCGCTCGGAGCCCTCGGCGAACGTCGTGGTGACGATGGACAGGGCGGCGGGGGAGATGATCGCGGCGCCGAGGCCCTGCACGGCGCGGGCCGCGATGAGCTGGGCCTCGGACTCGGCCAGGCCGCCGGCCAGCGACGCGAGGCCGAAGAGCAGCATGCCGCCGAGGAACATCCGGCGGCGGCCGAGGAGGTCGGCCAGGCGGCCGCCGAGCAGGAGGAAGCCGCCGAAGACGAGCGTGTAGCTGTTGACGACCCAGGAGAGGTTCTCCTGGCTGAAGTGGAGGTCCTGGCCGATGGAGGGCAGCGCGACGTTGACGATCGACGCGTCGAGGACCACCACGAACTGCGCCATCGCCAGGAGGGCGAGGGCGGGCCACTTGGACGGGTGGCTCTGCGGGGAGGAGGTCATGAGGAGGATCCTGTAGAAAGAAGGTGAACTTCGGTTCCGGTTCGCGCCGGAAGATACGGAACCGAGGTTCCGGATGCAAGCTACCCTCCACACCGGATGAGCCAGACGGCCGAGCCCGACCGCCCGCTGCGGGCCGACGCACGCCGCAACCGCGAGCGGATCCTCGCCGCGGCCAAGCAGCTGCTCGCCGAGGCGGGCGCCGACGCGCAGATGGACGACATCGCGCGCCGTGCCGGGGTCGGCGTCGGGACGCTCTACCGCCACTTCCCCACGAAGGACGAGCTGCTCGGCGCGCTGCTCAAGCAGAAGTTCGTCGAGCTCAAGGCCCGCGCCGAGCGCCACCTCGAGCTCGACGACCCGTGGGAGGGCCTGACGGGGATGCTGCGCGAGTCCGCCCTCGCCATGGAGCATGACGTCGGCGAGCAGCGGGTCCTCTGGCAGCTCACCGCGGAGTCCTTCGCCATCGCCCAGCCCGCCCACCAGGAGCTCACCGAGGTGGGCGAGCGGCTCGTGGCCCGCGCGCACGCGGCGGGCGTCCTGCGCCGCGACTTCGAGGCCGCCCACATCCCCACGATGATGTGCGGCATCGGTGCCGCCATCGCGGCCCAGGAGCTCCCCGGGCCGGCGGGCCACGGCTGGCGCGACGTCCTCGAGTTCCTGCTGGCCGGGCTGCGGGCGCCGGGCGCCGACGCGCCAACTGGCTGATCCGCCCGGACAGGTCGCGCGCTAGTCCCTCGCGACCCCCACCAGGAGGAGCAGCCATGCAGGACCTCATCAAGCTGGAGACCCTCGACGTCGACGGCGCGATCCGCGAGACGGCCGAGGACGCCGCCGGGATCGGCATCGACCGCAGCCAGTTCCTCAAGCGCGCCGCGGGCGCCGGTGCCGGCTTCGTGGCCGGCGGCGTGCTGTTCGGCGGCCTGGCGAGCCCGGCGAGCGCCGCGATCTCGACGCGCCGCAAGTCGAAGGCCAACGACGTCAAGATCCTCAACTACGCCCTGACGCTCGAGTACCTCGAGGCCGAGTTCTACCGCGCCGCCCTCGCCGGCGGCGGCCCGAACACCGACCAGCTCAAGGCCTTCGCCCAGGCCACGAGCGCCCACGAGGACGCCCACGTCAAGACCCTCAAGCAGGTCCTCGGCTCGGCCGCGGTCAAGAAGCCGTCGTTCGACTTCGGCGACACCGTGACCGACCCCGCGAAGTTCGCCGCCACGGCCCAGGCGCTCGAGGACACCGGCGTGGCCGCCTACGCCGGCCAGGGCCCGAACATCGCCCAGCGCGCGGTGGTCCAGGCGGCCCTGTCGATCCACTCGGTCGAGGCACGCCACGCGGCCTGGATCCGCTTCATCAACTCGGGCGGCGCCTTCGGCGCCAACGGCCCGGCGCCGCGCTCCTTCGACTCGCCGAAGTCGGAGCGGTCGGTGCTGAAGGTCGTCACCGACACCGGCTTCCTGAAGGGCTAGGGGAGACCGCACGCCCGCCCTGCCCACCCCCTCCACTAGTGGGCAGGGCGGAGCGCGTCGTCGTCCTCGTGCTCGGCGAAGAACCGCACGATCGACGACACGTACTCCGGGAAGCGCGGGCAGTGCAGCCCGTGCCGGCTCAGGACCTCGGCCGCGTTCGTCGTGTCGAAGCGCACCGGGTGGTTGAGGTACATGAGCGACTCGCGCGGCGTGCCCCCGTACAGGGCGCGCACCGCCGAGAAGCGCAGCGCGCCGTCGAGCACGCTCAGCGGGACCTTGATCGACGGCGTCCTGCCCGCGTACTCCTGGGCCAGCAGCCGGAAGATGTCGGCCGAGGAGACGGGCTCGGGGTCGGTCAGGTGCAGCGTCAGGCCCACCGCGCGGTCGTCGCCCGCCGCCGCGGCCATCGCGTCGACGACGAAGTCCACCGGCACGACGTTGAACAGCGCCTCGGGGTTGCCGAGCTGCATGAGCGGCCCGCGGGTCGCCGCGATCGTGCGCAGCATGTAGTACGGCCCGTCGAACTTCTGCGTCTCGCCGGTGCGCGAGTCGCCCACCACGATGGCAGGCCGGAAGATCGTCGTCGGCACCTCGTCCATCGACATCCGCACGAGGACCTCGGCGGCGAACTTCGTGGACTCGTAGTGGTTCTTGAACGCCTGGCCGACGGCGAGCTCGTCCTCGCGCACGAGGCCGGAGCGCAGGCCGGCGACGTACGCCGTGGAGACGTAGTCGTGGCGCTCGAGGCGCTCGCAGTCGCGGCAGAAGGCCAGCACGTGCTGCGTGCCCAGGACGTTGACGCGCTCGGCGATCGCCATGGGGACGGCGAGGTCGTAGATCGCCGCGAGGTGGTGGACCGTGACGGTCTCGGCCCTGAGCTGCTCGTAGGTCGCGTCGTCGAGGCCGAGACGCGGCTGGGTGATGTCGCCGGGGACGATCCGCACGCGGTCGCCGCCGTCGAGCCTCGCCGCCGCGCCACGCGCGCGCTCGACCATCCGCGGCTCGACGAGCGCGGCCACCTGCGCCTCGGGGTCGCCGGCGAGGAGCTTGGGGATGAGCCGGGCCCCGATGAAGCCCGGGAAGCCGGTGAAGAGGATCGTGCGCTGCGCCATCGCGCGGGGAAGCTAGAGCAGCGCGGGCGAGGATGACGCCCCCGTCAGTCAGTCCACGAGCCGCCGCTCGGCGGCCCAGCGCGAGAGCTCGTGACGGCTGGAGAGCTGGAGCTTGCGCAGGACCGCGCTCACGTGGGCCTCGACGGTCTTGGGCGAGATGCCCAGGCGCAGCGCGATCTCCTTGTAGAGGTAGCCGCGAGCGATGTGGCGCAGGACCTCGCGCTCGCGCGCGGTGAGCTGGTCGAGCTGCGGGTCGGTGCCCTCGGCCGGCGTCGCGGCGCCCGCGAACGCGTCGAGGACGAAGCCGGCCAGGCGCGGGGAGAAGACGGCGTCGCCGTCGTGGACCCGCCGGATCGCGTCCGCCAGCTCCGGGCCGGAGATCGTCTTCGTGACGTAGCCGCGCGCGCCGGCGCGCACGACCGCGATGACGTCCTGCGGGTCGTCGGAGACGCTGAGCGCCAGGCACTTGGCGGGCCCCGCGCCGCTGCCGCCCGCCAGCTCGGCCAGCCGGCGCAGGACCTCCTCGCCGCCGCCGCCCGGGAGGTGGACGTCGAGCAGGACGACGTCGGGCGCCAGGCGCGGGATGCACTCCACGGCCTGCGCGACGTCGCCGGCCTCGCCGACCACCTCCACGAGGCCCTGGAGCTCGGACCGCACGCCGGCGCGGAAGAGGCCGTGGTCGTCGACGAGGACGACGCGCAGGAGCGGCTGGGTCATCGCGGGTCGTCCTCCAGGACGAGCTCGACCTCGGTGCCGGCGCCGGGCGCCGCGTGGATCGTCGCGCGGCCCCCGTGGCGGGTCATGCGCCCGAGGATGGACTCGCGCACGCCGCGGCGGTCGTCCGGGACGGCCTGGGGGTCGAACCCCTGGCCGCGGTCGCGGACGAAGACCTCGGCGCGGCCGTCCTCGACCTCGGCGAAGACCTGCACCGGGCCGGCCTCGCCGGCGTGCTTGGCGGCGTTGACCATCGCCTCGCGGGCGGCCGCCACCAGCGCCTCGCCGCGCTGGTCCAGCGGCCGGTCGCCCACCGCCACGACCTCGATGGGCACGCCGTGGTCGTCCTCGACCTCGGCGGCCACGGCCCGCAGCGCGTCGGCCAGGCGCTCGTCGGGCCGCGCGGCGTCGGCCCCGGCCAGCCAGCTGCGCAGCTCGCGCTCCTGGCGGCGGGCGATGGCGGCGACGGCCCTCGGGTCACCGGCCTGCTTCTGGACGAGGGCGAGGGTCTGCAGCACGGAGTCGTGGAGGTGCGCGGCGACCTCGGAGCGCTCCTGCGAGCGGATGCGCGCGGCGCGCTCCTCGCTGATGGTGCGGGCGGCGCGCAGCGCGAACGGGCCGCCGACGAGCGCGAGCGCGGCGACGACCACGAGGACGCTGAGGGCCGCGTCGCGCGCGCCGGCCAGGGCGCCCGAGAAGTGCAGGACCAGGAGCCCGGCGGCGAGGATGAGCGCCGTCCCCGCGCCCGTCCGGGACAGGGCGGCGGCGCGGTCGCGGGTGCTCGGCGGCTCCTCGGCGACCGCCGGCGCCGCCGCGGCGCTGGCCGCGTCACGCGGGCGGGCGGGCTCGTCGGGCGTGGCCCCGACGCGCTCCTGGGACTGGCGCCACACGAGCGCCGCGCCCGCCGCGGCGAGCACGACGGGGAAGACGACGCCGTCGCCGATCCACAGGTCGGCCGCGCGAGCGGCGAGCAGCGCACCGAGGGCGATGCACGCGACGCCCGAGGCGATGAGGAAGCTCCCGGGCCGCAGTCGCGGGGCGCGGGCCTCCTGCGCGGCGTCGACCGACGGCAGCAGTGCCCAGGCCAGGACGTAGAGGGGGATCGCGATGCCCGCGGAGACGGTGAGCACGGCGGCGGCGACGCGCACCAGCAGGACGTCGACGCCCAGGCGCTGCGCCAGCCCCGCGCAGACGCCCGCGACCAGGCCGTTGGCCGGGTCGCGGCGCAGCGGCTGGGCCGCCGGAGGCGCTTGGGCGTCCATCACCGGGATCGTCTCACCCGCGCATGTCGCGCCTCGCCATCCCGGCCGCGACGAGCACCACGCCGACGGTCACGAGGACCGACGGCGAGGCGGTGGAGAAGTCGAGCGTGAGCTCCCCGACCTGGTCGAGCAGGAGCACGGTGCCGAGGGCCATGACGGCGAGGGCGGCGACGAGGGTGGGGAGGTCCGGGCGCCTCACGCGCTGGGGCAGGCCTCGCCGCTCACGCGGACGGTCCCGCGGTCGTCGTCGTCGTCGTCGCGGTGGCGGTCCGGGCCGCGGCGGTTGCGGCGGGCGGTGTCCACCTCGAGGTGGCCGAGGCCGACCGTGCCGTGCAGCCGCAGGCGCGGCCGGGTGCCGGCCGTGCCCGTCACGACCTCCTGCTCGACGTCGATGCCGCCGGACTCCTCGTCGAGGACGCTGAAGGCGCCGACGCCGACGTCGCCCTCGGCGCTGATGCACACGCCCGACGGGACGAGGACGAGCGCGTGCCCCATCCCCACGTCCACGCGGGTCTCGAGCACGCCGCCGCGCGGCCAGGCGGTCTCGCGCAGGTCGAGGGTCAGCTCGCCCATGCCGAGCTTGTACTCGGGGTCGACGTCCGCCCCCGTGGCGGGGCGGTAGGTCCGGTCGCCGATGCCGCCGTCGAGGTCGATGTCGGCGGCGATCACGAGCGCGAGCGGGACGGCCACGACGAGGGCGGCGGGCGCGAGCCAGCGCACGGGGCGCACGAAGGCGCTGACGGCGGCGACGACGCCGAGGGCGATGACGATGCCGGCCGCGACCTCGCCGCCGCCGCTGGCCGCCAGCCAGAACGCGCCGGTGATGCCGGTCCCCACGAGGGCGAGGACCGCGAGGGCGAGCAGGACGCCGCCCGCCACCCGCGCGGCCGTGGGCGGCCGGCCCCCCTGGCGCTCCAGGCCGCGGTAGGCGGCGTAGGCCAGGCCGGCGATGGCGAGGAGCAGGAGGAGGTTGCCGCCGAAGAACCAGCCGCCGAAGCCGCCGTCGATGGCGATGAGCACCGCGACGCCGGCGACGGCGGCGGCGCCGACCGCGAACGGGTGGGTCGTGGCGTAGGTCTGGTCCTGCGGCGTCCCGTCCCCGGCGTCGGCCGGGACGAAGGCCAGGAGGACGAGGTAGCCGACGACGCCCGCGCCGCCGAACACGGTGAGCAGGAGGAAGACGAGGCGCACGATCCACGCGTCGACCCCGAGCGTCCTGCCCAGGCCGGCGGCGACGCCGCCGATGATCCGGTCCTCGTTCGTGCGCAGGAGGCGGCGCGGCGGGGGCTGCTGGCCCGGGCCGGGCTCGGGCGCCGGCTGCTCGGTGGTGGGGGCCTCGTCGGTCATGCCGTGATGGTCGGTCCGCGGGGGCGCCCGCACCATCCGGGATGACCCTAGGGGAGGGGCGGGGATCTCCCTGGGCCGACTGTTCGGAACTCTGGTACGCTGCGCGCCGTGGGCGGTGTTCCGAACTCTCGCGCCGCGGCATCGCTCGTGTCCGAGCAGGTCTTCCGCGAGCTGCTCGACGCGCTGCTGGCCGGCCGCTACGCGCCCGGCGAGAAGCTCCCGGGGCAGCGCGCCCTCGCCCGGGACATGGGGGTGACCCTGGGATCGCTGCGGGAGGCCCTCAAGCGCCTCGAGCAGATGCGCCTGGTCGAGGTCCGCCACGGCGACGCGATGCGCGTGCGTCCGTGGCGCGAGGCCGGCGGGCTCGACGTCCTGGCCCACGTGCTGTTCCGGGCCGGCGCGCTCGACGTCGCCGTGCTCGACGACGTGCTCGAGGCGCGGGCGCTGATGCTGCGCGAGCTCGCCGGCCTGGCGGCGCAGCGACGCGACGACGCGTCGGCGCAGCGGCTGGCGGAGCTGGCGGCGGCCTTCGCCGAGGCCGGCGACGACGCGGGGGCGGCGGCGTTCGTGGACTTCGCGTTCTTCACCGAGGTGTCGCGCGCGGCGGGCAACGTCGTCTTCGACCTGATCCTCAACGCGATCCGCGACCTCTACCTCGAGCACCACGAGCGCATCCCGGTGACGGGGCGGCCCGCGGAGCTCGCTCCGCGCTACGCCGAGATCGCGGCGGCGGTCCGCGAGCGCGACGCCGAGACGGCGCAGGCCCGGGCGTTCGAGCTCGCGACCGCGCAGGCCGCGCGGGTGCGGGAGGGACGATGAGCGCGACGGCGCCCGTCCCGCTCACGCTGACGGCCCGCGAGCGCCGGGCGGTCGAGGCGCTCGTCGACGGCGTGGTGGCGCCCGTCGCGCCGCTGCCGCCCGTCGCGCGGACCGACGCCGTCGACGCCTTCGCCGCCGCCCTCGCCGCGGGGCCGGCGGCCAACCGCGCGGCGCTGCGCGCGGCAGTCGTCCTGCTGGACGCGCGAGGCGGCCGGCTGCTCGGCAGGGGCGAGCGCCGGCCGCTGCACGCGCTCAGCGCACCCGACCGCGAGGCGGCGCTGGCGCGGGCGGCGCGCCATCGCGTCTGGGGTCCGGTGCTCGAGGGGCTGCGCGGCGTCCTGCACCTGGCCTACTACGGCGACGCCGGCGTGCTCGCCGGCCTGGGCTACGACGCCGACGCGGTGCTCGCACGGGCCCGCGGGACGGTGGCGGCGTGAGCGCGACCGCCCTGGAGGGCGCCCTCCCGCACGAGGCGGCGCGGCGCGAGCGGGCGCCGTCGGTCACCCCGCGCGTCGTCGACGGCGCCGAGCTCGGCGGCCGGCGGACGATCTCCGTCGACGTGTGCGTCGTCGGCAGCGGCGCGGGCGGCGGCCCGGTGGCGGCGGGGCTCGCGGAGGCCGGGCTCGAGGTGGCGGTGCTCGAGGAGGGCGGCCACCACCCGTCCGGCACGCTGACTGCGCGCCCGCGTGACATGAGCACGCGGCTCTACCGCGACGGCGGTCAGGTCGTGACGGTGGGGACGCCGCCGATCGTCCTGCCCCTGGGGCGCGGCGTCGGTGGGACGACGCTCGTGAACTCCGGCACGTGCTTCCGCACGCCGGCGGCGGTGCTGGACCGGTGGCGCTCCGAGCACGGCCTCGAGGCGCTCGACGCGACGACGGTCGCCTCGCTCTTCACGCGGGTGGAGGAGGCGATCGGCGTGCGCCAGGTCACCCCGGAGCTCGCGGGCGACAACGCGGCGGTGGTCCGGCGGGGTGCCGAGGCGCTGGGCGTCTCGGGCCGTCACCTGTTCCGCAACGCGCGCGGCTGCGTCGGGTCGGGCGTCTGTGCGTTCGGCTGTCCCAGCGGCGCCAAGCAGCACGCGGGGGAGGTCTTCGCGCCGCGCGCGTGGGCGGCGGGCGCGACGACCTACACGGGCTGTCGCGCCGCGCGCCTGGAGGTCGAGCGCGGCGCGGTCCGGGCCGTCGTCGCCCACACCGCCGCGGGCGGGCGGCTGACGGTGCGCGCGCGCCACACCGTGCTGGCGTGCGGCGCGCTGCTGACGCCGCTGGTGCTGCGCCGCCACGGCATCGGGACGGCGTCGGGCGCGCTGGGCCGGCACCTGACGATCCACCCGGCCAGCGCGGCCCGGGCGTTGATGGACGACCCGCTGGACCCGTGGCGCGGCGTCCCGCAGTCGTTCTACGTCGACGAGCTCGCCGACGCGGGGATCCTGCTCGAGGGCATCGCCGGACCGCCCGACCAGGCGGCGATGGCGACGCCCGGCCAGGGCGAGGTGCACCGCGCCCGGATGCTCGACGTGCGCCGCTGGGCGACCTTCGGGGTGATGGTCGCCGACTCGTCGAGCGGATCGGTGCGCGCGATGCCCGGCCGCCCGGGCGGGGTCCCGCGGCCGCTGGTCCGCTACGACCTGGCGGCCGCCGACGCCGAGCGCTTCCGCCGGGGCTTCGCCCTGCTGGCGCGGATCTTCTTCGCGGCGGGCGCGCGCGAGGTCCTCGTCCCGGTCGCCGGGATCCCGCCCCTGCGCGACGGCGACACCGGCCCGCTGGACCGCGCGACGATCCGCCCGCGCGACGTCAAGGCGATGGCCTTCCACCCGCTGGGCACCGCCCGGATGGGCGCCGACCCCCGGCGCAGCGTCGTCGACCCCGACCTCGCGGTGCACGGGGTGGCGGGTCTGCACGTCGCCGACGGCTCGGTGCTGCCGACCTCCCCGCAGGTCAACCCGCAGCTGACGATCATGGCCCTCGCCACGCGCCTGGCCGACCACCTCTCGACCCGGGGTTGAGGGTGGAGGGTGCCAGGCACCTTCCACCTTCGACTAGCGCTTGAGGGAGCGCTTGACCGTGGCGCCGGCCTGGTTGCGGTAGGCGTCGGCGGCGACCGTCGCGAGGGAGAGCTTGGCGTCGCGCGCCGCGGCCAGGGCCTTGCGCGCCTTGGGACCGAGCTCGACCGTGACCTCGAGGCGGCCGGCGTCGCGGAACGCCAGGACGGTGGCGGGGAAGCGGATGAGCGCCCGTGAGCCCCTGGCCTTGGCGGTGCGCGCGCGGCCAGGGCGGATGATGCCCTGGAAGGCGACCACGCCCGCCTCGTCGCTGCCCAGGGCGAGCTTGAGCCTGCCGGTCCTGCCGACCTGGCCCAGGGCCGAGCGGACCTGGACGACGGTGTCCGGCGCGGCCGCGTCGGGCGAGCCGAGGACCGCGGCGAGCTGCGCGGCGTCCTTGGGCGGGGTGGCCGTCGCCGTGAGCTTCGCCGCGAGGTCCTTGAGGATCGCCTGCACGGCCGCGGAGGAGGCGATCCCGCCCGTGCCGGTGCCGGTGCCGGTGCCGGTGCCGGTGGTGCTGGTGCCCAGCCCGCCGGCGCCGGTCCCGGTCGGCCCGGAGCCCGTGCCCGGCGCGGTGCCGGTGCCCGTGCCCGTGCCCGTCACGGCCTGCAGGAGCTGCTCGACCGTCGACGGGGGGAGCGCGCCGCCGGTGGAGCCGGTGCCGGCCCCCGACCCGGTGGAGCCGGTCGCACCGCCGGTGGAGGGCGAGCTGGTCGCGCCGCTCAGGACCTGGGTCAGCACCTGCTCGACGCTGCCGGTCGTCTGGCCCAGGCCGGTCACCACGCCGCCGACCGTGCCGGTGGCGCTGGTGACGACGCCGCCCGCGACCGGGACCACCGCGCCCACGGTCTGGCCGACCTGCTGGACGACGTTGCCCAGCCCGCCCAGCAGCCCGCCGAGCAGCCCACTGCCCGCCTGCGCGCTCGGCGCGCCCACGGCGAGCACGGCCACGGCGCTCATCGCGCTCAAGCCGGCCCTGCGACCCTTCGCCCTCATCCCGGTTCCCCCCGGTCGATGGCCGCCCTCCACCGAGCGACCGATGCCCACCCATCGGCGTGCGAGCGCCGGGCGTTAGCCGACTGGACACATAGACTGGCCCCTCGATGCTGGAGCGCGCCGCTGCCCTGAGCGCCCTCGTCGAGGACGAGTTCGACGTCGTCGTCGTCGGCGGCGGGATCACCGGCGCCGGGTGCGCGCTCGACGCCGCCAGCCGCGGCTACTCCGTCGCCCTCGTCGAGCGCCACGACTACGCCTCGGGGACCTCGAGCCGCTCGAGCAAGCTCGTCCACGGCGGCCTGCGCTACCTGCAGAACTTCGACCTCGGCCTCGTCCGCGAGGCGCTGCTCGAGCGCCAGCTCATGGTCGCGCTCGCGCCGCACCTCGTGAAGCCGCTGCCCCTCATCGTCCCCGCGTTCGACGGCGCGCGCCCCGACCGCATGGTCGGCATGGGCCTCAACCTCTACGACGTCATGTCGGTGGACAAGATCCGCGGGCCGTTCCGCCGCGGTCGCGGCAAGGGCACCGAGCGCGACGGCCTCGACGGCGCCATGGAGTCCTGGGCACCAGACCGCCACCGTGTCATCCCCGGCGAGGAGGTCGCCGAGCTCCTGCCCGCGCTCGCGGGCCGCCAGCCCAGCTCGGGCTACCTCTTCTACGACTGCCAGACCGACGACAGCCGCCTCGTGCTCACGGTCCTCGGCGAGGCCGAGCGCTTCGGCGCGGTGTGCGCCAACGGCGTCGAGGTCACCGAGCTCGCGCCCGACGGCGTGCAGGCCCGCGACGCCGCGACGGGGGAGACGTTCCGCATCCGCGCCGCGAACGTCATCAACGCGACGGGCGTGTGGGCCGACCGGCTGCGCCCGGAGGAGCTGCACGACGAGGCGGAGGTCCCGATCATCCGCCCGAGCCGCGGGACCCACATCACGTTCCGCCGGGAGACGCTGCCGCTGAACGTCGGCGCCATCGTCCCCGCCGGCGGGGGGCGCACGATCTTCGCGCTGCCGTGGCTCGGCGCGACGCTCGTCGGCACGACCGACAACGACTTCGACTCCGACGAGCTCGACCACATCGCGCCGGCCGCGCAGGACATCGCCTACCTGCTCGACGCGTGCAACGAGTTCTTCGGCAAGTCGCTCACCCCCGACGACGTCACCGGCGCCTACGCCGGGGTCCGCCCGCTCATCTCGACCGGCGACACCGGCAAGTCGGTCGACATCTCCCGCAAGGCCGAGCTCTACGAGACCTCGAGCGGGATGATCACGATCACCGGGGGCAAGCTCACGACGTGGCGGCGGATGGCGAAGATGGCCGTCGACCGCCTCGTCGAGCGCGAGGCTCGCGACGCTCCGTGCCGCACGCACGAGATCCCGCTCGGCCAGTCGGTGGAGCCCGGCGCGCTGCCGCGCGTGGAGGGGGTCCCCGAGAGCTCCTACGAGATGCTCGCCGGCCGCTACGGCCACGCCGCCCACCAGGTCCTCGCCGTCGCCGGGGAGCGCGGCGAGCTGGCCCAGCCGATCGTCGAGGGGCTGCCCGACCTCCTGGCCGAGGCGACGCACGCGACCCGCACCGAGCAGGCGCGGACCGTGGCCGACGTGCTGCTGCGCCGGACGCGCCTGGGCCTCCTGGCCGCCCGCGACGTCGTCGCCGACGACGGGGCGGCGGCGCGGCGCGTGGCCGCGGCGATGGCCGCCGAGCACGGCTGGGACGGTGCCCGGATCGACGCGGAGGTCCGCGCGTTCCTCGAAGAGGCCCGCCTCGAGGGCATCGTCGTCGACGCCGCCGCCGTCGGCTCGGACGCCTAGAGTCCCGCCTCCGCAACCCTCGGTCCCCTCGGTGGTTGTGGACCCCGTCCCGGCTGTTGTCGCCGTCCCCTCCCAGGAGCACCTGCAGCACCCATGCGCCGTCGCCTCGCCCTCCCCGCCATGGCCCTCGCCGCCGCGCTCGCCGCGCCGGCCGGCGCCCACGCCGCCTTCTTCCAGGCCGAGCCCGTCGACGGGCCGACCCCCGACATCGTCAGCGTCGGTGACGTCGACGTCGCCCGCGACGGCTCGGGGGCGATCACGTACGTCAAGAAGGACGGCGGCGTCGACCACGTCTTCGTCTCGCGCCTGGTCAACGGCAGCTTCCAGGCACCCGAGCGCCTGGACGGCGGGATCGAGGCCCCGGCGCAGACGCCGGCGGTCGCGGTGACCGACGGCGGCCGCGCGGCCGTCGTGTGGGAGAGCGGCGGCGGGCTCTGGGCGGCGGTCAAGCCGGCCGGCGACCAGCCGTGGACGGCGCCGCAGGTCGTCGCCGCCGGAGGCAGCGCCCCCTCGGTCGACATGTCGATCAACGGCGGCGCCTACGTCTCGTTCACCGTCGGCACCGACGTGCGCCTGGCCCGCCTGGGCCGCAAGGACGCGGGCTTCGTCGGGCTGCCCGACGCGGCCGACGTCGACGCGGCGCACCCCGCGGGCGACGGCACCCGGCGCAGCCGCCTGGCCATCGCCGCCGACGGCACGGCCGTCGTCGTCTTCGGTGAGCAGCTGGGCGACGGGCGCACGCACACCATCGCCCGGCGCGTCTTCCAGGACCGTGTCTCGACCAGCCCGGTCGACGCGACGCTCGACAGCCTCGACGGCCGGGCCGGCGGGGACGCCGACCTGCCCGAGGTCGACGTCGAGGATGACTCGAGCTTCGCCTACGTCGCCTTCCGCCAGTCGCTCGGAGGCCAGACGCGCTCGATCGTCCGGCGGCTGCGCGGCGGAGCCTTCGACGAGCCGCTGGTCGGCGACGCGGTCGAACCGGGCGGTCCGGACGCGATCGCCTCGACGCGCGTCGACGTGAGCGGTCGCGGCGAGGGCATCATCACCAGCGCCTCGGGCTCCGGCGTCTTCGGCGCGCTGCTGCGCGAGAACAAGCTCGTCCCGGCGCGGGTGCTCGGGGGCGGCGGCCCGTACAGCCGCCCGGCCGGCGGCGTCGCCGAGAGCCAGGACCGCGTGGCGGCGTGGATCGACGGCGACCTCGTCCGCGCCTCCTACTGGGACGACAAGCCCGAGAGCCGCATCGCGCCGCTGCCCAGCGAGCCGACGACGATCTCGAACCCCGGGCTCGGTCCGGTCGACCAGTCCGGCGGCTTCGACGCCGGGATCGACCGCATCGGCAACGCCGTGGCCGCCTTCGTCCAGGGCCAGGGCGGCGACCGGCGCCTCGTCGCGGCCGTCTACGACCGCACGCCCGGCACCTTCCTCGGCCTGACGACGACGAAGTGGCGCGCCTACGCCCGGCCGCCGCTGTCGTGGCAGGCGCCGCTGGACCTCTGGGGCCCCATCACCTACTCGGTGCAGATCGGCGGCAAGGAGGTCGCGAAGACCACCGACACGAAGGTGACGGTCCCCACGGTCGTGCCCGACGGGATCCTGACCTGGAAGGTCGTCGCGACCGACAAGCGCGGCCAGACGTCCACGATGAAGCCGCGCAACCTGCGCGTGGACCACACGCCGCCGTCGCTGACGGTCAAGGTCCGCAAGCGCGGGCGCGTCGTGTCGGTCACGGCGAAGGCCAAGGACGTCGTGAAGGGCTCGACGCGCGCCTCGGGCTTCAAGCTCGTGCGCATCGCGTGGGGCGACGGGGCGAAGACCGACGCGCTGCGCGCCTCGCACCGCTACTCGCGCAAGGGCAAGGTCACGATCACCATCAGCGCCTACGACAACGCCGGCGCCCGCAAGGACGTCAAGAAGTCGGTGAAGCTCTAGGCGGACGTAGGGTCCGGGGATGGCCGACGACGTCCCCGGTCTCGTCCCGCTCGGCCCGGCGGGTCCCGAGCGCGCCGCGCGCGACGTCGTGGCCGCGCTCGGGCTGCGCGAGCGGGCCGTACCGGGCCGGCCGCGCGTCGTCGCGGCGATGATCGCCTCGCTCGACGGGCGCACCGCCGTCGAGGGGCGCTCCGTCGCGCTCGGCCACCCGGCCGACCGCCAGCTCCTGCGCGAGCTGCGCACCGCCGCCGACGCCGTCCTCGTGGGCACCCGCACGCTGGCCGCCGAGCGCTACGCGAACCTCCTCGACGAGGACCAGGTGGCGCTGCGCCGCGCCGCGCGGCGCGCGCCCCATCCCGTCATGGCGACGGTGTCGCGCGCGCTCGACCTGCCCCTCGACGTCCCCCTCTTCGCCGAGGCCGGGGTGCCCATCCAGGTCTACACCGAGCACGACGGCGCGCCGCCGCCGTCGCCGGGCGCCGACCTCGCGGTGGAGCGCTTCGACGAGCTGACGCTGCCCGCGGTGCTCGAGCACCTGGGAAGCGCGCGCGGGGCGCAGGTCGTCCTGTGCGAGGGCGGCCCGTCGCTGCTGCGCGAGCTCGTGGCCCAGGGCGGGCTCGACGACCTCCTGCTCACGGTCGCCCCGCTGCTGGCGGCCGGCGACGCGCCGTCGGTGCTCGAGGGCGCCGAGCTCGACGCGCCGGCCCGGCTCGCGTTGGCGGGCGTGCACCGCGCCGGCGACCACGTCGTCCTGCACCTGCGGGCATCGCGATGACCCGCACCCTGCGCCTGCGCGACCGGGCCTTCGAGCTCGTCGACGGCCGCCCGCTGGTCATGGGCATCGTCAACGCGAACCCCGACTCGTTCTCCGACGCGACCCGGCTCGCCGACCTCGACGCGCAGGTCGCCAAGGCGCTGGAGCTCGTCCGCGACGGCGCGGACCTCATCGACGTGGGCGGGGAGTCGGGCGTCACGTACACCGACGTCTCGCCCGAGGAGGTCGAGCGCGACCGCGTCCTCCCCCTCGTCGAGGCGCTCGTCGCCGAGGGCGTCGTCGTCTCGGTCGACACGTGGAAGGCCGGGGTCGCCGAGGCCGCGCTGGCCGCCGGCGCGCACCTGCTCAACGACGTCTCCGGGCTGCGCGACACCGCGCTGGCCGACCTCGCGGCGCAGTCCGGCGCCGGCCTCGTGGTCATGCACACGCGGGCCGACCCCAAGCGCAAGGCGTTCCCCGACTACGGCGGCGCCGTCGTCGACGACGTCAGGACGTTCCTGGCCGAGCGCTGTACCGTCGCCCTCGAGCACGGCGTCGCGCGCGACCGCATGGTCGTCGACCCAGGGCCGGACTTCGCCAAGTCGCCGGCCGAGAGCGTCGAGGTCCTCAAGGCGTGGGCGCACTGGGTGCCCGACGGCCTGCCGTGGCTGGCCGCCGTCTCGCGCAAGTACTTCCTGGGCGCGATCACGGGCCGGGCGCCGCACGAGCGCCTGGCCTCGACCCTCGGCGCCGTCGCCTGGGCGGCCGACTCGGGCGCCGCGATGCTCCGCGTCCACGACGTCCGCGAGGCCGTCGAGCTCCTGCGGGTCCGCGACGTGCTCGACGGGCGCGCCGACGTCCCCGGGTTCGACACCGAGGACGAGCGCCTCAAGTGGATCCGGGCCGACGGGTCCTGAGTGCCTACCGGGGCACGGGGTAGCCTCGGTCCCATGAGGCTCTTCATCGACACCGGCTCCGTCAAGGAGGTCGAGGAGATCGCCGCCTGGGGTGTGCTCTCCGGCGCGACGACCAACCCGTCGCTGCTCGCCAAGGAGGAGGGCGACCCCGGCGAGGCCATCAAGCGCATCTGCGACCTCGTGCAGGGCCCGACCTCGGCCGAGGTCGTCTCGCGCGACGCCAAGCAGATGGTCGCCGAGGGCCGTGCGCTGCGGACGCTCAGCGAGCACATCGTCGTGAAGGTGCCGTTCTCGCCGGCCGGCCTGGCCGCGACCCGCGAGCTCACGCAGGACGGCCACCCGGTGAACATGACGCTGGTCTTCAGCGCCAACCAGGCGCTGCTGAGCGCCGAGGCCGGCGCGACGTACATCTCGTGCTTCATGGGCCGCGTGGACGACATGTCCGTCGACTCCGTCGCGGTGCTCGAGGAGATCGTCGACGCGCTGCGTCCCGCGGGCACCACCTCGCAGGTCCTGGCCGCCTCGCTGCGCAACCCGATGCACGCCGTCCAGGCGGCGAAGGCGGGCTGCGAGGTCTCGACGATCCCGTACAAGGTGCTCAAGGGGATGCTCGAGCACCCGCTGACGACGTCGGGCATCGAGCGCTTCGAAGCCGACTGGCAGAAGCGGCCCGAGTTCGCGACGTGGCTCGAGGGCCTCGTGCGCGAGGCGGGCACGGTCGGCGCCGCCAGCTAGAGTCCGGCGGACACCGGGATCGCCCCGGCCGCTGCGACGCAACGCGGCCGGGCGCCCACCGACCCCAGCTGACGAAGACCAGGAGGACCCACCATGGCCGTGCTCACCCGAGAGGCGCTCGAGGCCAGCCCGCTCGCCGACCTGCACGTGATCGCCCGAGAGATCGGCATCGACGGCTTCCGCCGTCTGCGCAAGGCCGACCTCGTCGACACGATCCTCGAGCGCCAGGGCGGCGCCGAGGAGGCCGAAGCCGACTCCGGCGCCGACGCCACCGCGGAGGAGGAGACCCCGCGCCGCCGTCGCTCGCGCGGCGGTCGCAGCCGTCGCAAGGCCGCCGACGAGGACGGCGCGACCGACGAGGACGCCGGCGACGACGAGCCCGCCGAGACGCCCGCCGCCGCACGCGACGAGGACGACGAGGACGAGGCGCCGCGCTCGCGCCGCCGGGGCCGCCGGGGCGGTCGCGGCCGCGACCGCGACGAGGACGACCGCGACGACCGCGACCGCGATCGCGATCGCGATCGCGACCAGCGCGAGGAGCGCATCGCCGAGGGCACCGTCGAGCTGCTCGGCAACGGCTCGGGCTTCCTGCGCGTCTCCCCGCCGGAGCCCAGCGACGACGACGTCTACATCTCCGCCGCGCAGGTGCGCCGCTGCGAGCTCGTGAGCGGCGACACCGTCACGGGCCCGGTCCGCGCGCCGCGGCGCAGCGAGCGCTACCCGTCGCTCGTCCGCATCGACACCATCAACGGCAAGCCGGCCGACGAGGTCGCCGAGGGCACGCCGTTCGACGAGCTGCCGGCCACCTGGCCGGCCGAGCGCTTCGCGTTCGGCTCCGAGGACCCGACGCTGAAGGCGATCGAGTGGCTGACGCCGATCGGCAAGGGCTCGCGCGTCACGGTCAGCGGCGCCGCGCACAGCGGCAAGACCGAGGCGCTGCGCCGCCTCGCCGAGGCGCTGGCCGCCGTCGAGGGCGTCGAGGTCTCGCTCGTGCTCGCCGGAGTCCGGCCCGAGGAGCTCAGCGGCTGGGCGGTCGAGCCGGCCGCGGCGCTGACGTTCGCCACCGGTCCCGACGCCCAGACCCAGGCGGTCGAGCGCGCGGTCGACACGGCCCGGCGCGTGGCGGCCCGCGGCGGCGACGCCGTCGTCCTCGTCGACTCGCTGGACGGGGTGGAGGCGCGCGCCGCGCGCAAGCTCATGGCCTCGGCACGCACCATCGTCGACGGCGGCTCGCTGACGATCATCGCCACGGCCACCGCGCCGGTGGGCGGCGAGACGACCGTCATCGCGCTCGATGAGCTGCTCACCCGCACGAACCGCCTTCCGGCGGTCGACCTCGTGCGCTCGGGCACGCTGCGCCCGGAGCTGCTCGTGGGCGACGCGGGCGCCGAGGCGATCGCCGCCGCGCGCGTCGCCGCGCTCGAGGGCGAGTCCTAGGGCGCTAGGCGGCCCAGCAGGGCGCTAGGCGGCCCAGCGGGGCCGGTACGCGACCCGGCCCCAGCTCGGCTCGGGGGCGAGCTCGACGGGCTCGCCTCCGCGCTCGGGCTGCACGTAGGTGAAGCCGTCCTCGGGGTGGAAGCGCACCTCGAGCTCGCCCTCCTTCACGCGCTGGTCCAGCCAGGCGGAGCGGAAGACGAGGCGGCGCAGCCAGTGCACGAGGCTGCGGTCGCTCGGGCCGACGAGCTCGGGCCAGCAGTCGTTGACGTGCTCGCCCAGGGCCGAGGCCGGGTCCTGGATCTCGCCGTTGACGGCGAGGTTCACCAGGTCCTCGAGCTCGCCGTCGTCCAGGCGGCCGTGCACGAAGCCGAGCTTCAGCGCGGCCTGCTCACAGCGCTCGCGGAAGTCGCGCTCGTTGAAGGTGAAGCGCAACTCGCCGTACTCGAGGACGAAGTCCTCTCCGGAGTCGTAGTTGCCTCGGCGGGTGTCCATGAAGTCCATGCGTTGCGTGCCCCGCCGAGGTCCGACGGCGCGACGACCGTCGGCACTCTAGGCGCGAACCCTGCTCCCCGGACGTGGTGCAAGGTGACTTGCGGGGGGTGGGTCGGCACGAGGACCTCCTCCCGCATCGGCGAGGCGACCACGCTGCTTGCGGCGCGCAACGGCGCTGCCATCCGGCTCGCGCGTCGCGGCGGGCTCTCGCCTGACGGATTGTGACGCCTGTCACACAGCGGCGGGGTCCAGAAGTGGGAGCGTCGCCCATGGCCACCGTCCCGCCCGGCCCGACCTGGCCGGCCGTCGTGCAGACGCTCGCCTGGTGGCAGCGTCCGCTCCCGTTCTTCGAGCGCGCCCGCGCGCAGTACGGCACGCGCTTCACGATCCGGCTGCTCGGCACGCCGCCGTTCGTGTGCATCGCCGACCCGGTGGAGGTCAAGGAGGTGCTGACCGCGGCGCCGGACGTGCTGCACCCGGGAGAGGGCGCGCGGATCCTCGAGCCGGTGGTCGGCCCCAACTCGGTGATCCTCCTCGACGAGGACCTCCACCTCGAGCAGCGCCGGCTCATGCTCCCCGCGTTCCACGGCGAGCGGATGGCGCGGCTGGGGGATCTCGTCACCGACGCGGTGGAGCGCTTGGTGGACACGTGGCCGCGCGACGTCCCCGCGCCGCTGCACGGCCGGCTCCAGGAGCTCACGCTCGACGTCATCCTGCGCGGCGTCTTCGGCCTGGACAGCGGACCCCGGCTCGAGCGGCTGCGCGTCCTGCTCGCCCAGGTCATCGAGCTCGGCGCCGCGCCGATCGCGCTGGTCCCGGCGCTCCAGCGCGACTGGGGGCCCGGCTCGCCGGGCCGCCGGTTCAACCGGGTCGTCGGCGAGGTCGACCAGCTCCTGCGCGAGCTCGTCGACGAGCGGCGGGCCACCGGCGGCGAGGACCGCGACGACGTCCTGGCGATGCTGCTCTCCGCCACGCACGAGGACGGCTCGCCGATGACCTTCGCCGAGATCCGCGACGAGCTCGTGACGGCGCTCGTCGCCGGTCACGAGACGACGGCGTCCCAGCTCGCGTGGACGTTCGAGCGGCTCTCGCGCGAGCGCGACGTGCTGCACCGGCTCGTCGCCTCGCTCGACGCGGGCGAGACGGACTACCTCGACGCGACGATCAACGAGTCGCTGCGCCACCGGCCGGTGCTGCCCAACGCCGAGCCGCGGCTCACCAAGCGCGAGGTGCAGATCGGCGGCTGGACCTACCCCGAGGGCGTCGTGCTCTCCCCGCACGCCTACCTCGTCCACCACGACCCGCAGGTCTACCCCGAGCCCTACGCGTTCCGGCCCGAGCGCTTCCTCGAGCGCCCGCCCGGGACCTACACCTTCCTGCCCTTCGGCGGGGGCCGGCGGCGGTGCCTGGGCGCGAGCTTCGCGCTGCTGGAGATGCGCGTCGTCCTGCGCACCGTGCTGACGCGCTGCGAGCTGCTGCCGGGCCCGGGGCCGCGGGAGATCGCCCGGCGGCGGTCGATCACGCTCAGCCCGCGGCGCGGGGCGACGGTCGTGCTGCGCGACCGGCCGGCGAGCCCGGCGAGCGCGGCGGCAGGAGCCGCGCTCGCCGAGCCGGTGCCGGCCTAGGGGCAGGCGCTCAGTGCGCCGCGGCGGCGGCCGGCTGCGGCGCGCCGTGGGGCGCCGCGGCCAGGGCGTTGGACCGCAGCAGCGCGCCCGTCACGAGTGCGCCGACGGCGAGGATGCCGGCGGCCCACCAGAACCCCGTGGTGTAGCCGTGGACCGCGGCGGCGTCGGCGAGGCCCGGCGCACCGGCGTGGGCCGACGCGTAGTCGCTCAGCGCCGAGGCGGCGAGCGTGCTCAGCAGGGCGGTCCCGATCGATCCGCCGATCTGCTGGGAGGTGTTGACCATCGCCGAGGCGACGCCCATGTCGTAGGGCGGGACGCCCGCGGTCGCCGTCGGGAAGGACGACGAGAACACGAGGCCGAAGCCGAAGCCGATGAGCAGCAGCGACGGCAGCACGTGCGACGCGTAGGCGGTGTCGACGCCGATGCGGGTCATGATCGCCATGCCGAGCGCGGCGCTCAGCATGCCGGCCGGGATGAGCGGCCGCGGGCCGGTGCGGGCCAGCACCCGGGTGTTCACGATCGCCGCCGTGGTGATGATCGTGAAGTTCATCGGGATGAACGCGAGGCCGGTCTCCAGCGCGGTGAAGCCCAGCGTGCGCTGCAGGTAGAACGTCAGGAACAGGAAGACGCCGAAGATCGCGATGCCGGCGATGGCGATCGCCGAGTACGCGCCGGCGCGGTTGCGGTCCGTGACGACGCGCAGCGGCAGCAGCGGGTTGGCGACGCGGCGCTGGAGCGCGACGAAGGCCACGAGCAGCACGACGCTCAGGCCGAGGGCGACCAGCGTGAGGGTGTCCGTCCAGCCGTCGGTCTCGGCGTGCGCGAGGCCGTAGACCAGCGCGAAGACGCCCGACGACGCGGTCGCCACGCCGGGGAGGTCGAGCTTCGGGCGCTGCGGCACGCGGACGTGGTGCAGCAGGCGGGTGCCGGCGACCGCGGCCGGGACGGCGAAGAGGATGGCCACGTAGAGGCACCAGCGCCAGTCGAGGACCTCGGTCAGCAGGCCGCCGAGCAGGAGCCCGAAGGCGCCGCCGGCGCCGGCGATCGCGCCGTAGACGCCGAACGCCTTGCCGCGCTCGGCCGGGTCGGTGAAGGTCGTGGCCAGCAGCGAGAGGGCGGCCGGGGCGAGCATCGCGCCGAACGCGCCCTGGAGCGCGCGGGCGCCGACGAGCATCCCGAAGGACTGGGCGGCGCCGCCGAGGGCCGACGCGCCGGCGAAGCCCAGCAGGCCGACGATGAAGGTCCACTTGCGGCCGAACAGGTCGGCGATGCGGCCGCCGAGCAGCAGCAGGGAGCCGAACGCGAGCGCGTACGCGGTGATGACCCACTGGCGGTCGTCGTTGGAGAAGCCCAGGTCGGCCTGGGCGGAGGGCAGCGCGATGTTGACGATCGTCGCGTCGAGCACGACGAGCAGCTGCGCGATGCCGATCACGCCGAGGATCAGCCAGCGGCGTGCGTGGTGCGGGTCGTGATGGGCGTCGGGTGACATGGGATCCCCTAGGAAGTCGTGTAGCGGAGGAGGCGTCTCCGGTTGTAGCACAAGCGGAGGAGTGCCCTCCACTCAGCGGCTACGCTGTCTGGGAGATGGACGCCGTGGAGCCCCAGGCTGTGACCGCGCCGCTGCGCGCCGACGCCGAGCGCAACCGCCAGCGGCTGCTGGCCGCGGCCCGGGAGCTCTTCGCCCAGCGCGGCGTCGACGTCTCGCTCGACGACATCGCCCGCCACGCGGGCGTCGGGGTCGGCACGGCCTACCGCCGCTTCCCGAACAAGCACGCCCTCATCGAGGAGCTCATGGTCGAGAAGCTCGAGGAGCTCGGGCGCATCGCCCGGCGCTGCCTCGAGGAGGAGGACGACCCGTGGGCCGGCCTCACCGGCTACCTGGAGCAGGCCCTCGACCTCCAGTGCCGCCACCGCGGCCTGAAGGACGTCCTGTTCTCGAGCTCCGAGGAGCACGCCCGCCTGGCCGAGGTGCGCGCCCGCCTCGCCCCGATCATCACCGCACTCGTGGAGCGGGCCGTCGCGGCCGGGGTCGTGCGTCCCGACCTCCAGGCCTCCGACGTCCCGCTGCTGAGCATCATGCTCAGCACGGCGGGCGACTTCGCGCGCGACGTCGAGCCCGAGCTGCACCGCCGCTACCTCCAGATCGTCCTCGACGGCCTGCGCCCCGCGCGCGAGGCGAGCACGCCGCTGGCGGTCGACGCGCTCGAGATCGGCGAGTTCCAGCAGGCCATGTCGCGCTGGCACCGGCGGCGGTAGGGGGGGCGAACTTCGCCGGCCGTGGCCTATAGAGGTCATGACCGACGACCCGGCCACCATCCTGCTCGTCGAGGACGACGCCGCCACCCGGACGTTCCTCGGCGACGAGCTCACCGCCGACGGCTACGAGGTCTTCGTGGCCGACTGCCTGCGCGACGGCCTGCGCCTGCTCGAGACGAAGTTCCCCGACCTCGTGGTCTGCGACGTCGGGCTGCCCGACGGCTCGGGCCTCGACCTCCTGCGCCACGTCCGCAGCGCCGACCGCCTCGCCGGCCGCGTCGACCCGCGCACGCCGCTGCTCGTCCTGAGCGGGAGGTGCGCGGAGACCGACCGCATCCGGTCCTTCGAGCGGGGCGCCGACGACGTGGTCGCCAAGCCGTTCAGCTACGGCGAGCTGCGCTGTCGCATGCGGGCGCTGCTGCGCCGCTGCGAGGGCCGCTCGCGCTCGGGCGTCCTGCGCGTCGGGGACCTCGAGGTCGACCCGGTCGCGCGGCGGGTGACCCTGCGGGGGCAGGTCATCGCGCTCTCGCAGAAGGAGTTCGCGCTGCTGCGGACCCTGGCGTCGGAGCCCCTGCGCGTCTTCACCAAGGACGAGCTGCTGCGGACGGTCTGGGGCTTTCGCTCCATCCCGGGGACGACGCGGACGCTGGACTCCCACGCCTGCCGGCTGCGCGGCAAGCTCGGCGCGGCGGGCGACCTCTACGTCCTCAACGTCTGGGGCGTCGGCTACCGCCTGATCGACCCGCCGAGCGTCGTCGCCGAGGACCTGGCGGTGGCGGCGTGAGCTGGCTCGTGGCCCTGTGCGCGGTCGGCGTGGCGGCGTGGCTCGCGCGGGCGCGGTGGCGCGAGGCCGAGCGCCTGGCCCGCTGTGCCCACGAGGTTCGCGGCCCGCTGACCGCGCTGTCGCTGGCGCTGCACGGCTGCGCGCGGCGCGGCGAGCTCGGGCCGGCGCGGCTGGCGGGGCTCGAGCTGGAGCTGCGCCGCGCGGCGCTGGCCCTCGACGACCTGCGCGGCGACGCGCGGTCCGTCGCCGGCGCGGTCGACCTCGGGGCGCTGCTCGAGCGGCAGGTCGCGACGTGGGCGGAGGTCGCGCGAGCGCGGGGCGCCGACGTCGTGTGGCGCGGCAGCGCGGACGGCGGCGTGCCCGTCGTGCGCGGCGACGCCGTGCGCCTGGCCCAGGCGGTCGGCAACGTCCTCGGCAACGCCATCGAGCACGGTGCCGGGACGGTCGAGGTCCGCACGCGGGCCGCGGACGGCCGGGTCGTCGTGGAGGTCCTCGACGGCGGCCCGGGCCTCCCGGCGCCGGTGGCGTCGATCGTCCGGCGCCCGCGCGGCGGTCGCGGTGTTCGCGGGCGCGGGCTGGCCATCGCGGCGGGCGTCGCGCGGCGCCACGGCGGCCGGCTCGTCGCGCTGCCCGCGCCGGCCGGTGCCCGCCTCGCGCTCGAGCTCCCGGCCGCCGAGCCGGCCGAGGCGGGCTCGTGACCCGCCGCCGGCGCGCGGCCCTCCTGCTCGGTCTCGCGCTCCTGCTCGGGACGCTGGCCGCGTCCGACGTCGGCCGTCGCGAGGCGGCGCTGCGCAAGGCGGTCGGACCGGGCGTGCCGGTCGTCGTGGCGCGCGGCGACCTGCGCGCCGGTGACGCGCTGACGCCGTCCCGGCTCGCGGTCCGCCGCGTGCCGGCCCGCTACGTGCCGGAGGGCGCCTTCGCCGCGCCGGCGGCGCTCGCCGGGACCCGGGCCGCGGGCGCGATCACGGCCGGGACGGACCTCGTCCCCGCGCTCGTCGACGACGGCACCCGCGCCGGGGCGCCGGTCGCCGCGGGCGAGCGCGTGGCCGAGCTCGTCGCCCGCGGCGCCCCGGAGCTCGTCAAGGCCGGGGGCCGCGTCGACGTCCTCGTCACGCGCGAGCGCGACGGCGGCGCGGGGGAGACCCGGCTCGCGCTCGAGGACGTCGAGGTCCTCACCGCCCGTCCGGCGCCGGAGGACGGCCGCGAGGGCGGCCCGCGCGTGGCCGTCGCGCTGCGCACGACGCTGCGCCAGGCCGTCTACCTGGCCGCGGCGGAGTCCTTCGCCCGGGAGATCCGGCTCCTGCCGCGGGCCGCCGGCGACGACCGGCGCGGCGCGCAGGGCACGGCGGTCGACTCGGCACTGCGATGACGGTCCCGGTGACGCCTCGTGCATGTCCGCCATGCACGAGGCGTCACCGGAGCCGGCACGGCTACGGTCCGACGGCCCGTGCGCCGTCTGCTCGTCCTCGCCTGTGCCGTGGTCCTCGTCGACACCGCGTTCTACGCGGTGGTCGCCCCGCTGCTGCCGGAGCTCGAGGACGAGCTGGGCCTGACGAAGACCGAGGCCGGGATCCTCGTCGGCGCCTACCCCGCCGGGACGCTCGTCGCGGCGCTGCCCAGCGGCCTGCTCGTCTCGCGCTTCGGCGCGCGGCGCATCGTCGTGCTCGGCCTGCTGCTCATGGCGGGCTCGTCGGTGGCGTTCGCCGTGCTGCGCGAGCCGCTGCTGCTCGACCTGTCGCGCTTCGTCCAGGGCGTCGGCGGCGCGTGCTCGTGGGCCGGCGCCCTCGCCTGGGTGATCGGCGCCGCGCCGCCCGACCGCCGCGGCGCGCTGATCGGGACGACGCTCGCGGCGGGCATCGCGGGCGCGCTGCTCGGCCCGGTGCTCGGGGCGCTCGCCGGCGCGCTGGGCGACGAGCCGGTCTTCTTCGCCGTCGCGGCGGTCGGCGGCGTCCTCGCGCTGCTGGCCGCGCGTGAGCCGACGCCCGCGCCGGCCGCGGCGCGGGAGCGGGCACGCGACCTCGGCGTCGCGCTGCGCCGCCACGACGTCGCCCGGGGCATGTGGCTCGTCGCGCTGCCGGCCCTCGGCTTCGGCGTCATGGGCACGCTCGTCCCGCTGCGCCTCGACGACCTGGGCGCGACGCAGACCGCGGTCGCCGCCGCCTTCCTCGTCGCGGCCGTCGTCGAGGCGTCGGTGAGCCCCGTCGTCGGCCGGATCTCCGACCGCCGCGGGCGCCTGGTCCCCGTGCGCATCGGCCTGACGGTCTCGACGGTCCTGCTCGTGGTCGTCCCGCTGCCGGGTGCGGCGCTCGGCGTCGCCGCGCTGCTCGTCGTCGCCACCGCCGGCCTCGGGACGTTCTGGGCGCCGTCGATGGCGGCGCTCAGCGACGCCGCCGACACCGCCGGCGTGAGCCAGGGACCGGCCATGGCGCTGGTGAACTTCGCCTGGGCGATCGGGCAGACGATCGGCTCGGCGGCCGGCGGCGGGGTCGCGGACGTCACGGCCGACGTCGTGCCCTTCGCGGTGGTCGCGGCGCTCTGCGCCCTGACGCTCGCGGTCCTGCGCCGGATCCCGACCGACGAGCCCACGGCCGCCGTGCGACCGCTCTAGGCGCGGCTAGCGGCGGCGATCCACGCCGGCGGTGGCGCCGACGGCGTGGAAGAGCGCCACGAGGAACTCGACGACCTCGTCGAGGGAGGCGTGCACCGTGCCGTCCTGCCACTCGGCCAGCACGCGGTCGATGGCCCCGACGACCGCCACCGCGCCGAGCTCGACCAGGCGGTCGGGCACCTGGTCGGCGACGTGCGGACGGGCGGTGGCGGCGACGAGCTGCGTGAACCGCCGCAGGGTCGCCTGCACGTGGCGCTCGGCATCGCCACCGGCGGTCGGTGCCTCGACGAAGACCAGCCGCGCGCGACGCGGGTCGTCGGCCATGGCACGCACGAACGAGCCGATCGCGGCGCGGACCTGGGACTCGGGGTCCGCGTCGGCCTGGCCGACGGCCTCGGCGACGATGCGCAGCAGCTCGGCCGTCTCGCGGTCGAAGGCCGCCGTGAACAGCTCGGCGCTGTCGCGGAAGGACTCGTAGAAGTAGCGGTCGGTCACGCCCGCCTCGCGGCAGACGTCCTTGACGCCGGTCGTCAGGAAGCCGTGGGTGCCGTAGAGCTCCAGCGCCGCGTCGAGCAGCCGCTCGCGCCGCTGGGCGACGCGCTCGGCGGCGCTCACGCCCCCGTAGGCCCGGGCCGACGCGCGCTGGTGACCGTCGCTCACGGCAACGATTCTGCCCGAGCTGCCGCGGGTCGGAGTTTGACGACGGTGATCGTCTCTTGTTCTAATGTGGCGAATGGGATCTTCAGATGGGTCCTTCCCGCGCGGCCGCTCGGTCCTCAACCGAGTCATGCGCGAGCGCGCGGTGAACCTCCTGTACGGGCAGCGCGCCCTCGTCATCGGGGCGCTGCAGCCCGTCGCCTTCATCGGGACCGGCCAGCGCTCCAAGGCCCACGCCACGCCGTGGAAGCGCCTCGTCCACACCGCGGAGATGTTCGACGCCGTCTTCTTCGGCTCGAAGCAGGAGGCCGACCGCGCCCTGGCCTTCACGCGGCGCCTGCACGAGCGCGTCAACGGGACGATCGACGTGCAGGCCGGGCCCTACGGGCCGAGCACCCCCTACGACGCGCTGGACTCCCAGCTCATGCTGTGGGTCACCGCGCCGCTCTACGACTCGGCCCGCGTCCTGCACGACACGTTCGTCCGTCCCCTCGACGCCGAGGAGGACGAGGCCCTCTACCAGGACTTCTGCACCTGGGGCGAGCTGTTCGGCATGGACCGCGACGTGCTGCCGCCCACCGCGACCGAGTTCCGCGCGTGGTGGCCCGAGCAGCTGACCGGCGACGGCGTCCACCTGACCGAGGAGGCGCGCACCGTGGGCCTCAACATCATGCTGCGCATGCCCTCGCCGCGGGCGCTGCGCCCGGCGATGCGCACCGCCGGGTTCCTCGTCCAGGGCTCGCTGCCCCCGGTCGTCCGCGAGCACTACCGCCTGCGCTGGAGCCTGGCCGACGAGACCGCCTACCGGGCGACGGCGCGGGCGGCGCGCCTGGGCCGGCCGGTGACCCCCCGTCGCCTGAGGCGCGGATCGAGCGCCGAGGCCTACGCCCTGCTCAGGCGCAGCGAGCGCCAGGACCTCCGGAAGGGCCGCGCGTCCTTCCAGGGCATCGGCCGGTGAAGGAGCACGACGTGACCGAGTGCGACAAGGCCGGGATCTCCCGGCGCGACCTGCTGCGCGACGCGACGGTGGCGGGCGCCGCCGCGGCTCTGGCGACCCCCGCGGCGGCCGGCGCCCGAGGGCGCAAGCGCGCGACGGCCAAGCGCACCGTCGCCGTCCTCGGCGGGGGCATGGGCGGCCTCGCCGCGGCGCACGAGCTGGCCGAGCGCGGGTTCGCCGTGACCGTGTACGAGCGCAAGGCCCTGGGCGGCAAGGCGCGCAGCATCCCCACCGACCTCCCGGCCACCGGCGGCCGTGCGCCGCTGCCCGGCGAGCACGGCTTCCGCTTCTTCCCGGGCTTCTACCACCACGTCCCGGACACGATGCGGCGCATCCCGTTCCCGGGCAACGCCGACGGCGTGCGGGGCAACCTCGTGAGCGCCCCCACGGCCGTCATCTCGCTCGTGGGCCAGGAGGACCTGACGGTGCCGTTCGGCATCACGTCCGAGACGCCGACGGCGATCACGCCCGAGGACCTGGCGGACACGCTCGTCGGCGCGCTGAAGGTCGGCGCCCAGGTCCCGCCGCACGAGCTGCTGCTCTTCGTCAACCGGCTCATGGTCTTCATGACGAGCTGCGACGCGCGGCGCCTCGGCCAGTGGGAGGACGTCTCCTGGATCGACTTCATCAAGGCCGACGGCCGGTCTCAGGCCTACCGCAAGCTGCTCGGCGCGGGGCTCACGCGCGGGCTCGTCGCCGCCAAGGAGGAGATCGCCAGCAGCCGGACGATCGGCAACATGGCCGAGGCGTTCGTGCTGAACATCCTGGGCCGCGGCAACGACGGCGACCCGGACCGCGTGCTCAACGCCCCGACGAACGAGGCGTGGATCGACCCGTGGGTCGCGCACCTGCGCACGCTCGGCGTCGAGTTCCGCATGGGCTGGGACGTCCGGTCGCTCAAGGTCGCCGACGGCGCGATCGAGGCCGCCGGCGCCAAGGACGGCCAGGGCCGCAAGCGGCGCATCGACGCCGACTGGTTCGTGTGCGCGCTGCCGTGCGAGCGGGCCGTGAAGCTCTTCAACCACAAGGTGCTGGCCGTCGACCCGGGCCTCGAGGCCGTCAACCGCCTCGTCGTGGACTGGATGAACGGCATCCAGTTCTTCCTCAAGCGCGATGCGCCGCTGACCAAGGGCCACATGGCCTACATGAGCTCGCCGTGGTCGCTGACGTCGATCAACCAGGCGCAGTTCTGGCGGCGGCACGACCTCCCGCGCGACTTCGGGGACGGGACCGTGAAGGACATCCTGAGCGTCGACATCTCCGACTGGGACGCGAAGGGCATCCGCTTCGGCAAGCCGGCCAAGGAGTGCAGCCGGCAGGAGATCGCCGAGGAGGTCTGGGCGCAGATCAAGGCGTCGGTCAACGACCGCCGGGGCGGCAAGCTGCGCGACGAGGACCTGCACTCCTGGTACCTCGACCCGGCGATCCAGTGGTCGGCGTCGGCGGGCTCCAACACGAACGAGGAGCCGCTGCTCATCAACACCGTCGGCTCGTGGAAGGACCGCCCGACGGCCCGCACGAAGGTGCGCAACCTCGTCCTCGCCGCCGACTACGTGCGCACCGACATCGACCTGGCGACGATGGAGAGCGCCAACGAGGCCGGGCGGGCGGCGACGAACGCGATCCTCGAGGCCTCGGGATCCACCGCGGACCACGCCCGGATGTTCCGCCTCTACGACCCGCCGGAGCTGGCGGGGGCCAAGGCCGTCGACGCACAGCGCTACGCCGCGGGGCTGCCGAACGTGCTCGACCTCTGACGACCAGCGCGCCGAGCTGCGGGCCGTCCGGCGCCTCGGAGCGCCTAGGCTCCGGCCCTGCCGCCCGTCGCTGTCCCGGTGCCTGCCACGACGCAGGACGTGCCGCGCCTCGCGCGCGACCTGCACGCCGCCTTCATGGACGACCCGGTCTTCTGCTGGGTCTTCCGCGAGGTGCACGATCGCGAGCGCTGGGGGCGCCACGTCTTCTCGCTCACCGCGAGGCGGCTCGTGCCGCACGGCCTGTCGCATCGCCTCGACGGCGGCGGCGCGCTGTGGGCGGCGCCGGGGCGCTGGCGCGAGACGCCGTGGCAGGCGCTCGCGCTCGCCGCGCGGACGGTGCGCGGCGTCGGGTGGCGCGCGCCGCTGGTCGTCCGCCACCTGCTCGCGCTCGAGGGCCGGCACCCGCCGGGCCGGCACCTCTACCTGTCGACGCTCGGCGTGTGCCCCGAGCACCGCGGCCGGGGCCTGGGCAGCGCCCTGCTCGAGCCGGGCTGCGCGCGCGCCGACGCGCAGGGGCTCCCGGCCTACCTCGAGAGCTCGAACCCGCGCAACCTCTCGCTCTACCGCCGCCTCGGCTTCACGACGACCGGCGAGCACCAGCTGCCCGACGGTCCGCTGGTGACGCTGATGTGACGCCCGCCGGGTGGCTGAGCGCCGGGGAGGGGGGCGAACCAGGGGAGGCCCGGGCCTATAGAGGGTGTGCACCCCTCCGACGCCCTGGACGTCCTCGCCGCCGAGCTGCGCGACCGGCTGCTGGCCGACGCGGCCACCGCGGGACCCGCGCCGGCGCGCAGCGCGGCCGAGCGGATCCGGGCGCTGGTCGACCGCGAGGCCGGCGTGCTCGACGCGACGACCCGCGACGAGCTCGTGCGGCGGGTGGGGGAGCGGTCCTTCGGGCTCGGGCCGCTCGAGCCGCTGCTCGCCGACCCCGAGGTCGACGAGGTGCTGGTCAACGGCCCGGGCCCCGTGTGGGTCGAGCGGCGCGGCCGGCTCGAGCCCGCGGACGCGGGCTTCGCGACCGAGGCCGACCTGCGCCACGCGATCGAGCGGGTCCTCGCGCCGCTGGGGCGCCGGGTGGACGAGGCCGAGCCGCTGTGCGACGCGCGCCTGCCCGACGGCTCCAGGGTCAACGTGGTCCTGCCGCCACTGGCGCCTGACGGCCCCCTGCTCACCATCCGCCGCTTCCGCCGCCGGGCGCTCGGGCCCGACGAGCTCGTGACGAGCGGCTCCTGGACCGCACCGCTGCGTGAGCTGCTCGAGCGCGCGGTCCGTGGGCGCTGCTCGATCCTCGTCTGCGGCGGCACCGGGTCGGGCAAGACCACGGTGCTCAACGCGCTCTCGTCGTTCGTCCCGGCCGACGAGCGGATCGTGACCATCGAGGACACCGCCGAGCTGCGCCTGCAGCAGCCCCACGTCGTCCGGCTCGAGGCGCGCCCGGCCAACGTCGAGGGCCGCGGGGCCGTCGGCATCCGCGACCTCATGAAGAACGCGCTGCGCATGCGCCCGGACCGGATCGTCGTGGGGGAGGTCCGCGGGGGTGAGGCGCTCGACATGCTCGCCGCGATGAGCACGGGCCATGACGGCTCGCTGTCCACGGTCCATGCGGGCTCGCCCGAGGAGGCGGTGCGCCGGCTCGAGACGCTGGCGCTCATGGCCGGCGTGGGCCTGCCGCACGAGGCGATCCGCCAGCAGGTCGCCGATGCCGTCGACCTCGTGGTCCACCAGTCGCGCCTGGCCGACGGGACGCGCCGCGTGGTCGCCGTCAGCGAGGTCGTGCGCCTGGCCGGTGGTGCCGCGACCCGCCCGCTCTACAGCCTGCGCGACGGTCGCCCGGTGGTCCGCCCGCCCGCGAGCCTTGCGCTCGCCGCCCGGCTCGAGGGCGCGGCGTGACGCGGTCCGCGCTGCTGGCCTTCGTCGCCGGCGCCTGCGCGGTCGGCGGCGCGTGGGAGCTGCTGGGCGCCCTGCACGAGGCGAGCGCGAGCCGGGTCGCCGGACGGCTCCTCGCCCCGTTGCGCCTCGCCGGCCTGGCGGGCCGCGAGCCGACCAGCGCCGAACGCCGCCGGCTCGTCCTCCTCGGAGCCGGCACCGCCCTGGCCGGCGGCTGGCTGCTCGCGGGTCCGGTGTTCGGCCTCCTCGTCGCGGCCGCGGCGCCGGTCGCGGTCTCGCGCCTCGTCGCGGCCCGCCGCGCGCGGTGGCGGCGCGACCTCGCCGAGGGCGCGCCCGCCGCGGCCCGCGCGATGGCCGACGCGCTGGCCGGCGGCCACAGCCTGCGGGGAGCCGTCACGTCGGCGGGCGCCCACGGCGGCGTGCCCGGCGCGGCGGGCCGTGAGCTCGCCGCCGCGGGAGCCGCCCTCGCCGTGGGCGCACGGACCGAGGCGGTCCTCGACCGCCTGCGCGATCGCGCCCGCGACCCCGCGTGGGACGCCGTCGTCGCCGCGGTCCTGCTGCAGCGCGCGACGGGCGGCGACCTCGCCGCGCTGCTGCGCGCGATCGCCGCCCGCCAGGAGGAGGGGCGGCGCGTCGAGGCCGACGCACGGTCCCTGACGGCCCAGGCGCGCTTCACCGCCCACCTGGTGTGCGGCCTGCCGGTCGTCGCCGCGGGGCTGGCCGAGCTGGCCTCGCCCGGCTACCTCACCGGCCTCGCGAGCTCGCCCATCACCCTCGCGCTCCTGCTGTGCAGCGTCGCGCTGCAGGCCGCCGCGCTCGTCGCCGTCTCGCGCATGGCGCGGGTGGGGGAGGCATGACCGTCACGCCCGCCGTCATGCTCGCCGTGGCCGCCGCGTGGTGCGCGGCGGCCGGGGTCGTCGAGCTCGCGGAGCACCTCGCCGCGGAGCGGGCGCCCGCGCACCGCGCGGCCTCCAGGCGCCCGCTCACCGCGCTGCTCCTGCGCCTCGGCCGCGCGCTCGGCGTCCCGCGGGCGCCCGCCGACCTCCGCGCCCGCCTGCACGCGGCGGGCCTCGAGCCCCGGCGGGCGGCCGACGTCATGGCGACGAAGGGCGGTGCCGCCGCCGCGGGCCTCCTGCTCGGCCTCGCGCTGCTGCCCGCCGCGCCGGGCCGGACCGGCCTGCTCGTCCTCGTCGCGCTGCCTGCCGGCGCCTTCGCGCTGCCCGACCTCGTCCTGCGCCGCCGCACCCGCCGGCGCGCGCAGCGGCTGGCGCTCGAGCTGCCCGACGTCCTCGACCTCCTGCGCGTCGCCCTCGACGCCGGCCTGCCCACGACCCGCGCGCTCGGCGAGGTCGGCGCCCGCCGCGCGGGCCTGCTCGCCGCCGAGCTCGGCGCGACCGCCGCCCGGATCGAGCTCGGCGAGCCGCGCGCCGCGGCCTTCGAGCGCCTCGCGCTGCGCGCGCCGCTGCCCGAGGTGGCCGCCCTCGTCGCGGTGCTGCTCCGTGCCGACCGCCACGGCGCGCCGCCCGCCGCCGCGCTCGAGGCGCTCGCGGTCGACGCGCGCGCCCAGCGCGCGCGGCGCATCCGCGACGACGCGGCCCGCGCGGCGCCGAAGATCCAGCTCGTCGTCGCCCTGCTGCTCGTGCCCGCGGTCCTGCTCCTCGTCGCCGCGTCGTTGGTGCACAGCCTCCTCTGACCCCCGGGGCAGCGGCGGTGTGCCGGGTAGGGTCGCCGCCCATGGCCCCCGGTCCCCAGCGCCGCCGCCTCGACCCCGCGGTGTTCAACCTGCCGGTCGGCCGCCTGCGTGAAGGCTGGTTCTCCGACGCGTACTTCACGACGACGAAGGACCTCCTCGAGGCCGAGGGCCACCACCCGCGAGTCCTCATGCAGGTCTTCCAGAAGCAGCGCTCGCTGCTGGGCGGCATCGACGAGGCGCTGGCGATCCTGAAGCTCGGAAGCGGCCGGCAGGACGCCGACGGCACGTGGCGTCCCGGGTGGGACGAGCTCGAGGTCCACGCGCTGTTCGAGGGCGACGAGATCGCGCCCCACGAGGCGGTCCTCACGATCGAGGGCGACTACGCGCTGTTCGCCCACCTGGAGACGGTCTACCTCGGCTGCCTGGCCCGCCGCTCGCTCGTCATGCGCAACGTCCGCGACGTCGTCGCCGCGGCGCAGGGCAAGCCGATCCTGTTCTTCCCCGCCCGCCACGACCACTGGCTCGTGCAGACCGGCGACGGCTGGGCCGCGCACATCGCCGGCGCGATCGGCGTCTCGACCGACGCCCAGGCCTCGTGGTGGGGAGGACGCGGCATCGGGACGGTCCCGCACGCGCTCATCGCGGCCTACGGCGGCGACACCGTCGCGGCGGCCCGGGCGTTCGCCGGGCGCTACGCGCGCGAGATGAACGTCACGGTCCTCGTCGACTGGGAGAACCACTCGCCGCGCACGGCCGTCGCGGTCGCCGACGCGCTCGGCGACCAGCTCTGGGGCGTGCGGCTGGACACCAGCGAGTCGCTCGTCGACGAGTCGCTGCGGGACCTGGGCGACGATGCGCCCCGCGGCGTGAACGTCGAGCTGGCCCGCCGCGTGCGCGCCGCCCTCGACGAGGCGGGCCACGGCCACGTGAAGATCGTCGCGTCCGGCGGCTTCACCGTCGACAAGATCCGCCACTTCGAAGAGGCCGGCGCGCCCGTGGACTCCTACGGCGTCGGCTCGTCGCTCGTGCGCGGGGCCAACGACTTCACCGCCGACATCGTCCGCGTCGACGGCCGCCCCTGCGCGAAGGTCGGGCGCGGCGAGCGCCCGAACCCCCGCCTCCAGCGCGTCACCTGACCGCAGGCGTCTGACCCCTGCCGCTCCGGCAGGTGTCGGACGCCCGCCGGTCTCCCACGACGCCCCACCCGAGGGCACCTCCGGCGGACGGAACGGCCGATCGCGTGCAAGACGCCGTGCGTGGGCGCGTTCTGCAACGCGGCTGGCGCTCCGGCGGACCTCCGGCCACCACCGTCTCCCACCGCGCGAAAGCCCTGCATCCATCGGCCATTCGTCCACCCACGCCGACCGCTGAGAGGCGTCGGTGGGGGAAAGTGTGCAAGTGGGGTTGCCTAGTGGGAGGAAGTGGGGTACAAGTGCCGACAGCTGGACCGGGGTGGAGGGGCTCCTCCCACTCCTCCACCTCGGCCCGGCACTCCCTCCCGGCCTCGCGACATGGCCTTCGACGGCACCGCCGACTACTCCCTCGACGCCAAGAACCGCCTGACCGTGCCCGCCCGCTTCCGCGAGCTCCTCCAGGACGGCGTCGTGCTCGCCAAGGCCACCGAGCCCTGCGTCGCGATCTGGCCGAAGGCCGGCTACGACAGCTACCGGCGCGCCGCCCTCGAGGGGGTCCACCCGATGAGCCAGAACGCCACCAAGCTCAAGCGCTTCTTCGCCGCCAACTCGCAGCCCACCGACCTCGACTCGGCCGGGCGCGTCGGCGTGCCGCAGTTCCTGATGGACCACGCCAACCTCGGCAAGGAGGTCACGGTGATCGGCGCGGACGACCACCTCGAGGTCTGGGACCGCAAGGCCTGGACCGACTACAACGAGAGCCTGACCGCGGACGTCCTCGCGATCAGCCAGAGCTTCGACGGGGTGGACGCATGAGCGCCACCGCCGTCGCCACCATCCCCTACGACATGACCGCGTCGCACGTCCCGGTCCTCGCCGGCGAGTTGATCGACCTCACCGACCCGCAGCCCGGGGAGGTCGCTGTCGACTGCACGTTCGGCGCCGGCGGCCACGCGCGGCTCGTGGCCGAGCGCCTGGGCCCGCACGGCCTCCTGGTCTGCATCGACCGCGACCCGACGACCCGCAAGCACTTCGACGCGCTCGCCGCCGAGGTCGACTGCCAGCTGCGCTACGTGCGCGCGTCGTTCGCCGAGGGCCTCGAGCTCCTGGGCGAGGAGGGCCTGACCGCCGACCTGGTCTACGCGGACCTCGGCCTGAGCTCGATGCAGGTCGACACGTGGGGCCGCGGCTTCGCCTACGCCTACGACGCGCCGCTGGACATGCGGATGGACCCCGAGCAGGAGCTCGACGCCCGCGAGCTCGTCAACACCTGGGACGAGCGCGACCTCGCCAGGGTCCTGCGCGACCTCGGCGACGAGCGCCACGCCGGGCGCATCGCCCGCGCCGTCGTCGCCGCCCGTCCGCTCGACACGACCGCCCAGCTCGTCGAGGTCATCACGCGCGCGATCCCCGCGGCCGCGCGCTTCGCCGGCGGCCACCCGGCCAAGCGGACCTTCCAGGCGCTGCGCATGGCGGTCAACGACGAGCTCGGCCAGCTCGACGCCGCGCTGCCGCTCGCCTGGGAGCTCCTGCGTCCCGGAACCGGCCGATTTGCAGGGATCTCCTTCCACTCCGGCGAAGACCGCCGCGTGAAGCGCTTCCTGGCCGCCCGCGCGCAGGGGTGCATCTGCCCGCCGGGGCTCCCGGTGTGCCGGTGCGGCCACGAGCCGGAGGCCGAGCTGCTCACCCGCCGCTCGATCGCCCCGACGCCGGGGGAGGTCGCGGCCAACCCCCGCTCCGCCAGCGCGAGGCTCCGCGTCGCGCGCAAGCTCGAGGTGGCGGCGTGACCCCGCCCGCAGGGACCTACGCCGGGACGCGGACCATGCCGGCGCCGGCCGTCCGCCGTCGCCGCTCCAAGCCCGCCGCCGCGCCCGCGCCGAGCCGCCGCCGGCCCGCCCGCCCGCCGGCGGCCCAGCCGACGCTCGGCGCCCGGGCCGTCGCCCGCCTGCGTGCGCTGCCCGACGCACCCGTCCTGGACCGCCTGCTGCGCGGCAGCGGCTGGGTGCCGCTGGTCGCGCTCGGCCTCATGGGCATCGTCTTCATGCAGGTCTCGATGCTGAAGCTCAACTCGGGCATCGGCCGCGCCGTCGAGGCCTCCGCCACGCTCGAGCGCCAGAACGACGCGCTGCGCAGCGACGTCTCGAAGCTCGAGAGCAGCGAGCGCCTCGCGAACGCCGCCCGCCGCATGGGCATGGTCGTCCCCGCCGCCGGCTCCTTCCGCTACGTCACCGTCCGCGGCGAGCGCACGGACGCCCGCGCGGCCGCCAAGGGCATCACCACGCCCTCGCCGGTCAAGCCCGGCAGCAGCACCGCCGCCGCGCAGGCCCAGCAGCCGGGGAGCCAGGCGGCCACGACCACCGCCACCACCCCGGCGGCCGGCACGACGACCTCCACGCCGGCGACCACGACGAGCACGCCACCCGCGACGACCGCCACGCAGGCCCAGGGCCCGGCGCCGGCCGCGACCCCGACCGCCACGCCCCAGACCGCCCCGGCGGCCCAGGCGCCGCCAGCGACACCGACCGCCCCGACCACGGCGGCCACGGGCGCCGTCGCGGCGCCGCAGGGGTAGGCGCCGTGCTGGTCCAGCGGCGCATCGGCCTCCTCTTCGCCGCCTTCCTCGTCCTGCTGAGCCTCGCCGGCCTGCGGGCGCTCCAGCTCGGCGTCCTCAGCGGCGACCGCTACGCCCAGGCCGCCACGAGCCAGCAGATGCACATGGACGTCGTGCCGGCCGACCGCGGCTCGATCGTCGACCGCCGCGGCGTCGAGCTGGCCGTGTCCGAGCCCGCCGACGACATCTCGGCGACGCCGTACCTCGTCAAGGACCCGGGCGCGGTCGCGCGCAAGCTCGCGCCCCTGCTGTTCAAGGACCCCGACGAGGTCCTCGAGCTGCTCACCCGCCGCGACACCGGCTTCGTCTTCCTCGCCCGCCAGGTGCCGGCGTCGCGCGCCAAGAAGGTCCAGGAGCTGGCGATCGAGGGCATCGACGTCACGCCGAACCAGTCGCGCGCCTACCCCCGCGACTCGCTGGCCTCGCAGGTCCTCGGCACGGTCGGGCTCGACGGCGACGGGCTGCGCGGCCTCGAGTACCGCTTCGACAAGCTGCTCAAGGGCCACGACGGCAAGCGCCAGCGGGTGCGCGACGGCGTCGGCGACGCGGTCTCCGTGCGCGACGTCGTCCCGGCGCGTCCCGGCCAGACCGTCCGCCTGACCATCGACGCCAACATCCAGGACAAGGTCGAGGAGGTCCTCAAGGGCCTCGGCGCCACGTACTCGCCCAAGGGCGCGACCGCCGTCGTCATGGACCCGCAGACCAGCGAGGTCCTCGCGCTGGCCAACTGGCCCGCGGTCGACGCCAACAAGCCGGGGGCGGCCCCGCCCTACGCGACGCAGAACCGCGCGGTCGGGGCGACCTACGAGCCGGGTTCGACGTTCAAGGCGATCACCGTCGCCGGCGCCCTCGAGGAGGGGGTGGTCAAGCCCGACACGGAGTTCGACCTCCCGCCGTCGATCCAGGTCGCCGACCGCACGATCGAGGAGTCCCACCCGCGCGGGCCCGTGACGCTGTCGACCGCCGAGATCCTCGCCCAGTCCTCGAACGTCGGCGCGATCAAGGTCGGCATGGCGCTCGGCGACAAGCGCTTCGACCACTGGATGCGCAAGTTCGGCTTCGGCAGGCCCACCGGCGTCGCGCTGCCCGGCGAGGAGCGGGGCATCCTGCCGCTGCTGAAGAACTACTCCGGCTCGACCATGGGCAACCTGCCGATCGGCCAGGGCCAGTCGGTCACGCCGATGCAGATGGCCCAGGCCTACGCGGCGATCGCCAACGGCGGCGTCCTGCGCACGCCGCGGATGGTCCGCTCGATCGGCGGCGAGCCCGTCGCGGCGCCGCGCGGCAAGCGCGTGATCTCCCAGAACACCGCCGCGGCCCTGCGCGGGATGCTCAAGGGCGTCTTCGCCCCGGGCGGCACCGCGTCCGAGGTCCACATCCCGGGCTACGACCTCGCGGGCAAGACCGGCACGGCCAACAAGGTCGACGCCGCCACCGGCGAGTACTCGAAGGCCAACTACATCGCGTCCTTCGTGGGCTTCGCGCCGACGAACCGTCCGAAGCTGCTCATCAGCGTCATGGTCGACGAGCCGCACGGCGCGATCTACGGCGGCGAGGTCGCGGCCCCGGCGTTCGGGCGGATCGCCGCCTTCGCGCTGCCCTACCTGGGCATCGAGCCGCGCTAGCGCGCTGACGGCAGGCGGGGCCGATACCGTCCCGCCCGTGCTGCTGGCCGAGCTCTTCGACGACCCGGGCCTCCCGGGCGCCGAGGTCACCGCGCTGGCCTACGACAACCGCCAGGTCGGCCCCGGGACGGTCTTCTGCGCCGTCCCCGGCTTCATGCGCGACGGCCACGACTTCGCGTCCGACGCGGTCGCGCGGGGGGCGGTCGCGCTGCTCGTGCAGCGCCCGCTCGGGCTCGGGGTGCCCGAGGTCGTGGTCGACGACGTCCGCGTGGCGATGGCCGCGGCTGCGGCCCGGCTCGCGGGGGACCCGACGCGCGAGCTGCGCATGTGCGGCGTCACCGGGACCAACGGCAAGACGACGACGGCCTACCTCGTCCGCGCGCTGCTCGAGGCGGCCGGCCTGCGGACGGGCCTGCTCGGCACCGTGACCCAGGTCGTCGGCGGGGTCGAGACCGCCGCGGTGCGCACGACGCCCGAGGCGATCGACCTCCAGCGCCAGTTCCGGGCGATGGTCGACGCCGGCGACCGCGCCTGCGCCATGGAGGTCTCCTCGCACGCGCTGGAGCTGCACCGCGCCGACGCGATCGACTGGGACGTCGCCGTGTTCACCAACCTGTCCCAGGACCACCTCGACTTCCACCCGGACATGGAGGCGTACTTCCGCGCCAAGCGCCGGCTGTTCGAGGCGGGACCGCGCACCGCGGTGGTCAACGTCGACGACGGCCACGGGGCGCGGCTGGCCCGCGAGCTCGACGGTCCGGCGCTCGTCACGGTCGCCCTGGACGCCGACGCCGACCTGCGCCCGTCGCGCGTCCAGGCCGGTCCGGCCGGCAGCGTCGTCGACGTCGACGGCCTGGAGCTGCGAGTCCCGCTGCCCGGGCGCTTCAACGTGCTCAACGCGCTCGGCGCCGTCGCGGCCGCCCGCGCCCTCGGCGTCGACGACGCCACCATCGCCGCCGCGCTGCCGACCGCCCGCACCGCGCCCGGGCGCTTCGAGCCCGTCGACGAGGGGCAGCGCTTCGCGGTGCTCGTGGACTACGCCCACACCCCCGAGGCGCTGGACAACGTCCTCGTCGCCGCGCGGGAGCTCACCAGCGGCCGCGTGCTCGTCGTCTTCGGCGCCGGCGGCGACCGCGACCGCGCCAAGCGCCCGCTCATGGGCGCGGCGGCGGCGGCGCACGCCGACGTGGTCGTCGTCACGAGCGACAACCCGCGCAGCGAGGAGCCGCGGGCGATCATCGACGAGGTCCTCGCCGGCACGACCGGCGCCCGCGGCGAGGTCGTGGCCGTCGAGGACCGCCGCGAGGCGATCGGCCACGCCGTCGCGGCCGCCCGCGACGGCGACGTCGTGGTCGTCGCCGGCAAGGGCCACGAGCAGGGCCAGGAGCTCGCGGGCGGCGTGAAGGTCCCCTTCGACGACGTCCAGGTCGCCCGGGAGGCGCTGCGTGCGCGGCTGGTCGCCTGAGCAGGTCGCCGAGGCCGGCGGCGCCCGCCTGGTCCGCGCCGGCGCGCGCGACGGCGGGCCCGACCGCGCGACCATCGACTCGCGCGACGCCACGGCCGGCGCGCTCTTCGCGGGCCTGCCGGGCGCCAACGTCGATGGCGGCGCGTTCGCGCCGCAGGCGCTCGAGGCCGGCGCGTGGGGCGTCCTGGTCGGCGACGCGCACGCCGAGGCGGCGGCGGCCGCGCCGGGCGACGGCGCCGTCCTGGCCGCGCCGGACCCGCTCGCCGCGCTCCAGCGGCTTGCGACGTCCTGGCGCCGGGCGCTGGGCGCGCGGGTCGTCGGCGTCACCGGCTCGACGGGCAAGACGTCGACGAAGGACCTCCTGGCGGCGATGGTCGCGCAGGGCCGTAGCGTCGTGGCCACCGCCCAGAACCTCAACACGGAGATCGGCCTGCCGCTCACCGTCCTCGGCGCGCCCGCGGGGACCGAGGTCCTCGTCCTCGAGATGGCGATGCGCGGCGCCGGCCAGATCGCCGAGCTCGCGACGATCGCCGAGCCCGACGTCGGCGTCATCACGAACATCGGGCCGGTCCACCTCGAGCTGCTCGGCTCGATCGAGGCGATCGCCCGCACGAAGGCCGAGCTGGTCGGGGGCCTGCGAACGGGCGGGACGGCCGTCGTCCCGCACGGCGAGGCGCTGCTCGAGCCCTACCGGCGCGACGACGTGGTCTGGACGACGTTCGGTCCCGAGGGGGACGTCCGCGACCTCCCGGACGGCCTCGACATCGGCTTCACCAGCGCCCACATGCGCACGAACGCCCTCGCCGCCCTGGCTGCCGCGCGCGCCGTCGGCGTCGAGCCGACGGGTCGCCTCGAGGTCGCGCTGAGCGGCCGCCGCGGGCAGCGGCGGACCACCAGCGGCGGGGTGACCGTCGTGGACGACTGCTACAACGCCAACCCGATGTCGATGCGGGCCGCGCTGGACGACCTTGCCGCCACCGCGCCGGGCCGCAAGGTCGCGGTGCTCGGCGACATGCTCGAGCTCGGGCCCGAGGAGGGCCGCCTGCACGAGGAGGTCGGCCGCCACGCCCGCGAGCTCGGCGTCGACGTCCTCGTCGCCGTCGGTCCGCGCGCCGCGGCCATGCGCGGCGACGCCCAGGTCGACGACGCCGCCGCGGCCGCCCGGCTGGTCCCGACGCTCCTGCGCGAGGGCGACACCGTCCTGGTCAAGGCCTCCCGCGGCGTGGGCCTCGAGGCCGTCGTCGAGGCGATCGCCTGATGGGGGAGATCCTCATCGCCGGGACGGCGTCCCTGCTCATCTGCATCTTCCTCTCGCCGAAGTTCATCGAGGCGCTGCGGGTGCGCCAGTTCGGCCAGCACATCCGCGAGGAGGGCCCGGCGCGCCACCACGAGAAGGCCGGCACGCCGACGATGGGCGGGATCATCATCTTCACGGCGATCTCGGTCCCGTTCCTGCTGCTCTCAGACTACGACTGGCGGTCCGTGGGCGTGTTCGGGGCGGCGATCGCCTGCGCGCTGCTGGGCTTCGCCGACGACGCGACGAAGATCTTCCGGCGCCGCTCGCTCGGCCTCAGCGGCCGCTACAAGCTCCTGGGCCAGGTCGTGGTCGCGCTCGGGCTGTGGTGGATCGCCACGCAGCAGGCCGGCCTGGACGACACGCTGCGCCTGCGCACGATCGACGCGACGATCGACCTCGGCGTCTTCTACCCGCTGTTCATCTACCTCGTGGTCGCGGGGACGACGAACGCGGTGAACCTCACCGACGGCCTCGACGGCCTGGCGGCGGGCTGCGCGGCGATCGTCCTGTTCGCCTACATCGGGATCACGTGGATCACCCAGGGCCAGGAGGACCTCGCCCTGCTGACCGGCTGCGTCATCGGCGCCTGCGTCGGCTTCCTGTGGTTCAACGCGTTCCCGGCGACGATCTTCATGGGCGACACGGGGTCGCTCGGCCTGGGCGGCGTCATCGCCGGCCTCGCGGTGATGACGAAGACCGAGGAGCTGCTCGTGCTGCTCGGCGGGATCTTCGTGGTCGAGGCGCTGAGCGTCCTCATCCAGGTCTTCAGCTTCCAGACCTTCCGCAAGCGGATCTTCCTGATGGCCCCGATCCACCACCACTTCGAGATCCTCGGGTGGTCGGAGACGAAGATCATCCTGCGCTTCTGGATCCTCGCCGGCATCTGCGCCGCGAGCGGGTTCACGATCTATCAGCAGTCGATCACGTGACCGCGCTGGTGGTCGGGCTCGCGCGGTCGGGCGCCGCGGCGGCCCGGCTGCTGCGCTCGCAGGGCGAGACCGTGCTCGCCACCGACCGCGGCACCCCGGAGGTCGACCTCGGCCCGGACGTCGAGCTGCACCTCGCCACCGACGGCGTCGCCCTGTTGGACCGCGTCGACCTCGTGGTCAAGTCGCCCGGCGTCCCGCGCGAGGCCCCGGTGGTCGTGGAGGCGCGCCGGCGCGGGATCCCGGTGCTCGGCGAGCTCGAGGTCGCGTGGAAGGCGTTGGGACGTCCCGTCGTCGCGGTCACCGGCACGAACGGCAAGACGACGACCGTCGAGCTGCTCGGCCACGTCCACCGCACGGCGGGCATCCCGGTCGTCGTCGCCGGCAACGTCGGGACGGCGCTCAGCGACGTCGTGGGCACGCTGCCCGAGGACGGCGTGGCGGTCGTCGAGTGCTCGTCCTTCCAGCTCGAGGACACCGTCGACTTCTCGCCCGACGCGGCGCTGTGCCTCAACGTGCAGCCCGACCACCTCGACCGCCACGGGACCTTCGAGGACTACCGCGGCGCGAAGGCGCGGATCTTCGCCAACCAGGGCCCCGGCGACGTCGCGGTCGTGCCGCGCGAGCTGGTCGGCATGGTCGGCGGCCGCGCGCAGGTCGTGCTGTGGGGCGAGGAGGCCGAGGACGACCTGCGCCTCGACGAGCACGGCGACCTGCGGTGGCGCGGCGCGCGGCTCATGGGCGAGGACGAGGTCCGCCTGCGAGGCGGCCACAACCTGGCCAACGCGATGGCCGCGGCGGCGGTGTCGCTGGCGCGGGGGATCGAGCTCGACGCCGTCCGCGAGGCGCTGCGGACCTTCGCGGGCGTGCCGCACCGCCTCGAGGAGGTGGGCCGGGTCGACGGCGTGGTCTACGTCAACGACTCGAAGGCGACGAACGTCGCCTCGACGCTCGTGGCGCTGCAGTCCTTCGAGGAGCCCGTCCACCTCGTCCTGGGCGGGCAGGGCAAGGCCCAGGACTTCGGCCCGCTGCGCGCGCCCACGGCCGGCTGCGCCTCGGTGCACCTCATCGGCGAGGACGCCGAGCTGATCCGTGAGGCGATCGGCACCGGCGAGCTGCGCGGCGACCTCGAGCACGCCGTCGCGGCGGCGCGGGCGGCGGCCCGGCCGGGGGAGGTCGTCCTGCTCTCGCCGGCCTGCGCGTCGTTCGACCAGTTCGCCGACTTCGAGGCCCGCGGCGACGCGTTCCGGGCCATCGTGTCCGGCTTGTCATAAGAAGGGGAGGACTCCGGCGGCGGGGGTCGAACCCCCGGCTTGATGGGGTTCCGCCGCCGCCCCGCCGCCGAGCAGACCGTCGAGGAACGGATCCTGCTCACGGCGATCCTGTGCCTCCTCGCCGCCGGCGCGGTGATGGTCTTCAGCGCCTCGAGCGCGCGCTCCGTGCTGAGCGAGCAGGGCGACGGCACCCACTACCTCGTCCAGTACGTCCTGCGCGGGACGATCGGCCTCGCGGCGATGTACGTCGTCGCCCGGCTCGACCTGCGGCTGCTGCCCAAGCTCACCGGGATGTTCCTGGCGCTGGCCTTCACGCTGCTCGTGCTCGTGAAGGTCCCGGGCATCGGCGTCGAGATCAACGGCGCGCGGCGCTGGATGGGGCCGGGACCGCTGCAGTTCCAGCCCTCCGAGCTCATGAAGCTCGCGCTCGTCCTCTACTGCGCCAAGCTCCTGGCCGAGCGGCCGCGGCGCGCGCGCACCCCGCGCGAGCTCGTGCCCCTGGCGGTCGTGGCGGGCATGGCGATGGTCCTCATCGCCTCCCAGCCCGACCTCGGGACGGCGCTCGTGATCGCCTTCACCACCATGGCGCTGCTCGTGGCGGCCGGCGTCCCGCTGCGGATCCTCGGCATGGCGTCCGGCGCCGGGGCCTTCGCGGTCCTGCTCTACGCCCTGAGCGCGCCGTACCGGCGCGACCGACTCATGACGTTCCTCGACCCGTGGGCGCACGCGGCCGACGAGGGCTTCCAGTCCGTCCAGGGCCAGATCGCGCTGGGGTCCGGCGGCTTCTTCGGGCGCGGCCTGGGCGAGTCGCAGGCCAAGAACCTCTTCCTGCCCGAGGCCCACACGGACTTCATCCTCGCCATCGTCGGCGAGGAGGTCGGCGTGGTCGGCGTCCTGGCGCTGCTGTTCCTCTACGGCCTGCTGGCCTACGCCGGCCTGCGGGTCGCCAAGGCGGCCCGCGGGACCTACGCGAAGCTCGTCGCCGCAGGCCTCACGTCGCTCGTGCTCTGCCAGGCGACGCTCAACGTCTTCACCGTCCTGGGCCTCGCGCCCCTCACCGGCGTGCCGCTGCCGTTCATCTCCTACGGCTCGACGAACCTCATCGTCCTGCTGGCGTCCATGGGCGTGCTGCTGAACATCGCCCGCGGCGGGCACGCGCACCTCAAGGTCGTTCCGCAAGGATCCCGCCGCAGTGACCGAGACGCCGACGATCGTGATCGCAGCAGGCGGGACCGCGGGGCACGTCGTGCCGGCCCTCGCGGTGGCCGACGCGCTGCGGGCTGAGGCGGACGTCCGCGTCGTCTTCGTGGGCGGCGAGCGCGCCGAGGCGCAGCTCGTCCCCGAGGCCGGCTACGAGCTGCGGCGCGTCCGCGTCGAGGGCATCAGCCGCTCGAACCCGCTGAAGGCGGCCCGGGCGGTGCTGCGGGCCGGGGGCGCGGTCGCGGCCTGCTCGCGGCTGCTGGGCGAGCTGCGGCCGGCGGCGGTCATGGGCGGCGGCGGCTACGTCGCCGGCGTGGCGGGGGCGGCGGCGGTGCGCCGGCGCGTGCCGCTCGTGCTCACGGAGGCCGACTCGCACCTGGGCGTCTCGAACCGGCTGCTGGCGCGCTGGGCGCGGCGGGTCTGCCTCGCCTTCCCGATCGCGGGGCTGGAGGGCGAGCGCTTCCGGGTGCTCGGCCGGCCGGTCCCGGCGCCGCAGACCGACGTGGGCGCGGCCCGCGCGCGCTTCGGCCTGGCTGCGGACGACACCTGCGTCCTGGTCTTCGGCGGGTCGCTGGGCGCGCGCTCGATCAACGAGGCGGCGGTCGAGGGCCTGGCCGGCGCCGACTTCAAGGTCCTGCACGCCTGTGGCAGGCGGGACTTCGCGCTGCTGCGCTCGCGCCTGGGCGACCCCCCGCCGGCGGGCTATGACCTGCGCGACTACATCGCGCCCTTCGGTGACGCGCTGGCCGCCTGCGACCTCGTCGTCGCCCGGGCCGGCGGTTCGATCTTCGAGGTGGCGGCGCACGCCAAGCCGGCGGTGCTCGTGCCGTACCCGCACGCGACGGCCGACCACCAGACCGCCAACGCGCGGTGGATGGTCGACGCGGGCGCGGCGGTGCTGGTGCCGGACGCGGAGCTCGACGCCGCGCGGCTGCGGACCGAGGTCGAGGCGCTCCTGGCCGATCCGGCGCGGCTGCTGGCGATGGGCGCCGCCAGCGGCGCCCTGGCCAGGCCCTACGCGGCGCGCGACATCGCCCGCGAGGTGCTGCGCGCGGCGGGGCTGCGATGAGCGCTCCGGCGGATCGCCCGTGGGCGGGGCGGCGGATCCACTTCGTCGGCGTCGGCGGCGCCGGCATGTCGGGCTACGCGCGCGTCGCGGTCCAGCTCGGCGCGACCGTCTCGGGCTCGGACCGCGCGCCCTCGCCGGCCCTGGACGGCCTGCGCGCGCTCGGGGTCGAGGTCCACGTCGGCCATGCGCGCGAGAACGTCCCCGACGGCGCCGACGTCGTCTTCTCGAGCGCCGTCCCGGCCGACAACCCCGAGCGGGTCCCGGGCGCGGTGCCGCGGGCCGAGCTCCTGCACGAGCTCAGCGGCCTCAAGCGCACGATCGCGATCGCGGGCGCCCACGGCAAGACGACGACGACGTCGATGGCCGCGCACGTCCTGCTCGGCTGCGGGCTCGGTCCGGGCTACCTCATCGGCGGGGCCCTGCGCTCGACGGGCCAGCACGCCGACTGGGGAACGGGGGAGTGGCTGGTCGTCGAGGCCGACGAGTCGGACCGCTCGATGCTGCGCCTGCAGGTCGAGCTCGCCGCGGTGCTCAACGTCGAGCTCGACCACCACGCGACCTACGGCTCGCTAGCCGAGCTCGAGGCCGTCTACGCCGCGTTCGCCGCCGGCGCGCAGCGCGTCGTCCTCTCGCCGGGCGTGGCGCTCGACGGGGAGGTCGTGGCCCCCGCGGACGTCGAGCTGGTCCCGGGCGGCAGCCGCTTCACCTGGCGCGGGGTGCCGGTGGCGCTCGAGGTCCCCGGGGCGCACAACGCCGCCAACGCCGCCCTCGCCCTGGAGGCCGCCGCGCACGCCGGGGCCGACCCGGAGGCGGCGGCCGCGGCGCTGGCGTCGTTCACCGGCGCGGGGCGGCGCTTCGAGCGCGTCGGCCGCCACCGCTCGGGTGCGCTCGTCGTCGACGACTACGCCCACCACCCGACGGAGGTCGCGGCGACGATCGCCGCCGCCCGCACGCTCGAGGCGGGCCGGGTCCTCGCCGTCTTCCAGCCCCACCTGTTCTCCCGCACCCAGGAGCTGCACCGCGAGTTCGCCGCCGCCCTGGCGACGGCGGACCTCGCGGTCGTGCTCGACGTCTACCCGGCCCGCGAGCGCGCCGAGGACTTCCCCGGCGTCGACGGCCGCCTGCTCGGCGGGACGTTCGCGCCGGACTTCGCGGCGGCGCGCGAGGTGCTCGAGCGCGAGCTGCGCGAGGACGACGTCCTGCTGGTGATGGGCGCCGGCGACGTCACGCGGTTCGCGCGCGAGCTCGCCACCTAGCGCGCGGCGGGCACCGGGTCCCAGCGGTGCCCGACGAAGACCGGCTCCGGCACGAGGTCGACGCCGAAGCGCTCGCGCACCCCGCCGGCGACCTCCTGAGCCAGGGCGACGAGCTGCGCCGTCGAGCCGCCCCCGCGGTTCGTCAGCGCCAGGGTGTGCTTCGAGGAGATGGCGATGCCCGCCGGGTCGCCGTGGCCCTTCGTGAACCCGGCCCGCTCGATGAGCCACGCGGCCGAGGTCTTCACGGTGCCGTCGTCCTGCTCCCAGGCCGGCGGCTCGTCGGGCGCCGCCCGCTCGCGCAGCACCGCGAACGCCTCGTCGTCGAGCACGGGGTTCGTGAAGAACGAGCCCGCCGACGTCGCGTCCGGGTCGGCGGGGTCGAGGACCATGCCCTTGCCGCGGCGCAGCGCCAGCACCGCCTCGCGCACGTCTGCCAGCGGCGCGCGCTCCCCGATCGCGATGCCCAGCCGGCGCGCGAGCTCCGCGTAGGCGACGGGACGCGAGAGGGCGGAGGGCTCGAGCTCGAAGGTCACGCGCAGCACGACCCACCGGCCCGGCTCGCGCTTGAAGCGCGATGTGCGGTACCCGAAGGCGCAGGCCGCGGCGGAGAGGTCGGCCACCTCGTGGGTGCGGCGGTCGAGCACGCGGACCGTCGCGACGGTCTCCCGGACCTCCTGCCCGTAGGCGCCGACGTTCTGGATCGGCGTCGCGCCCACCGACCCGGGGATGCCGCTCAGCGCCTCGACGCCGCTCAGCCCGTCGGCGACGCAGCGCGCCACGAACGGGTCCCACGGCTCGCCGGCCTCCACCTCGAGCAGCGCGCGGCCGTGCTCGCCGGTCCGGCGCACGACGCCGCGCGACAGCACCCGCACGACGGTCCCGTCGAAGCCCTCGTCGGCCACGACGACGTTCGACCCGCCGGCGAGCACCAGCACGGGGTCACCCGCCCGGTCGGCCTCGCGCACCGCGGCGACCAGCGCGTCCTCGCCGTCGGCCTCCACGACCCGCCTCGCCGGCCCACCGAGCCGGAGCGTCGTCCACTGCGCCAGCTCCACGCGGACACCGTAGCCGCGGCCGGCGGCGCGGAAGGCTGCGGCCGCCATGGTGGGGACAGGCCCCGTCGGGGCGGGAAGGGCTGCGGCCGCCGTGATGGGGACAGACCCCGTCGGGGCGCGGAGGGCTGCGGCCGCCGTGATGGGGACAGACCCCGTCGGGGCGGGAGGCCGCGAGGTGCTGGGCGATGCAGGCCGTGGAACTCCGCTCTCGCGGGGGCGTGGTGCGGGGCGGTCGCCGGTCGGCACCGAGGAGGAGAAGGGGCCGGCCGCTGCGTGGCCCGCCGCGGGCGGTCGCGGCCGACCTCGCGGAGTTGTGCCGCGTAGCGCGGTCCCCGTCCCTGAAGCCGGCCGTTCGGGCCCGAGCGAGCGTGACCCTGTCATCCCCGGTCTGGGACGCCGGAATCGACAGGGTCACGGCGCTGGAACCCGCGAGACCGCCTCGCGAGCCCCGCAATCGCGTGTCCTCTCGCTTCCTCACTGCAAGACAGCCACCGCCCGAGCCCGACCCGACGCCCGAGCGGGACGCACGGACGCCATGAAGGGGACAGTCCCCCGCTTCGCACGCGGCACCCGTAGTGCGAAGAAGGGGACAGTCCCCCGCCTCGCACGCAGGACCCGTAGTGCGAAGAAGGGGACAGTCCCCCGCTTCGCACGCAGGACCGGCAGGCGGCGTGTCGAACGGGGAGACGGTGCGTCGGATCGCCAAGCCCCGCCTGCTCCTCGGCCTCGCGCTGACCCTCGGGCTCCTCGGCGGCGGGTTCCTCGTCGTCCGCGACTCGTCGCTGGTCGCCGTGGAGGACGTGCAGGTGACCGGGCTGACCGGGCCCGAGGCCGGCCGGCTCTCCCGGGACCTCAAGGCCGCCGCGCGCGAGATGACGACGCTGCACGTCGACGAGGGCGCGCTGCGGTCGATCGTCGAGCCCTACTCGGTGGTGCACGGCCTCACGGTCACCACGGACTTCCCGCACGGCCTGCGCATCGACGTGCACGAGCGCACGCCCGTCGCCGCCGTGCAGTCGGGCAGCGAGAGGACGCTCGTCGCCGGCGACGGCACGCTGCTGCGCGGCGCCGCCCGCCGCGAGCTCGCGGTCGTGACGCTCAAGACCCCGCCGGTCGGCGACCGCATCACCGACCAGCGCGCCGGCGCCGCGATCCGCGCGCTGGCCGCCGCGCCCCCGCAGCTGCGCCCGAAGGTCTCGCGCGCCTTCTTCGGCCCCGCCGGCCTGACCCTCCAGCTCGAGGACGGCCCGGCGCTGCGCTTCGGCGGCACCGACCGCCTCGCCGCGAAGTGGCTCTCGGCCTCCCGCGTGCTGGCCGACGCGGGCTCGCGCGGCGCGACCTACCTCGACCTGCGCTCCCCCGAGCGGCCCGCCGCCGGGGGCCTGGAGGACCCGCTCAGCCAGACCGACCCGGAGGCCGACGCGCAGTCGGCGGCCACGCCTGGCGTCACCACGCCGGCCGCCCCGACGGCGCCCACCACGCCCTAGACCCTCGACCTGCACTCGAGCCTTCGGAGGCGCCCGACCCTCGACCTCGGGTCGAGAACCCCTGCACGCTGCAAGGTATCGTGCGTGCTGTCCGGCTCGTTGACACTCGCGCGAAGCGGTGCGTACCGTGCAGTGCTCCGGGCACCCCCAGTGCGCCCACAGACGACCCTCGATCCGTAGTCGAGGGTCCGGACGGAAAGACTTCCCCTTCTCATGGACACAGGCAGCTACCTCGCGGTCATCAAGGTCGTCGGCGTCGGCGGCGGCGGCACCAACGCGGTGAACCGGATGGTCGACGCGGGCCTGCGCGGCGTGGAGTTCATCGCCGCGAACACGGACGCCCAGGCGCTGCAGATGTGCGACGCCGACATCAAGCTCAACATCGGCCACGAGCTCACGAAGGGGCTGGGGGCGGGCGCCAACCCGGAGACCGGCTTCGGCGCCGCCGCCGAGTCGCGCGACGACATCAAGGAGGCGCTCAAGGGCGCCGACATGGTCTTCGTCACCGCCGGCGAGGGCGGCGGCACCGGCACGGGCGCCGCGCCCGTCATCGCCGAGATCGCCAAGAACGAGATCGGCGCGCTGACCGTCGGCGTGGTCACCAAGCCCTTCTCCTTCGAGGGCACGCAGCGCATGAAGCAGGCCGAGGAGGGCGTCGCCCGCCTGCGCGAGGTCGTCGACACGCTCATCGTCATCCCGAACGAGAAGCTGCTGTCGATCGTCGAGCGCCGCACGACGATCCTCGAGGCCTTCCGCGAGGCCGACAACGTCCTGCGCCAGGGCGTCCAGGGCATCACGGACCTCATCACGATCCCGGGCCTCATCAACCTCGACTTCGCCGACGTCCGCACGATCATGCAGGACGCCGGCAGCGCGCTCATGGGCATCGGCCAGAGCGGCGGCGAGAGCCGCGCCGCCGACGCCGCGCGCGCCGCGATCTCGAGCCCGCTGCTCGAGGCCAGCGTCGAGGGCGCCACCGGCATCCTGCTCAACATCACCGGCGGCAAGGACATCGGCCTCTTCGAGATCAACGAGGCGGCCGAGATCGTCCAGGGCGCCGCCGATGCGACGGCGAACATCATCTTCGGCTCGGTCATCGACGACACGCTGGGCGACGAGGTCCGCGTCACCGTCATCGCCACGGGCTTCGACCGCCGCGGCGGCCGGGGTCGCACGGCCGCGGCGCCCGCGCGCGCGTCCGAGCCCTCGCGCGATCCGTCCCGCCCGCCCCGCCCGGACCGCGTCCCGCGCGCGGACCGCGAGCGCTCCTCGCTCGAGATCTCCGACGACGAGATCGACATCCCGCCGTTCCTGCGCTGACACGCCGCTCAGCGATGAGCTGATGCGTGACGACCCCTTGGGGTGCCACAATGCCGCGGCCCGCTTGAGGGAGCGGGCTGTCGCAGATCCAAGGAGTCTCCGCATGCAGGACATCAGCCGCGAGGACCTCGAGGTCCACATCGAGAAGCTCGAGGTCGCCACCCAGGCCGACCAGGACGAGCTGCTCAAGGACTTCCTCGTCCAGGCCTGGCCGACGAAGACCTCCCAGGACAGCTAGGCACCGCCCGTCCTCCCGGTGCGCGCGAGTAGCGTGCCGGACATGGGCGCTGCCACCGACCTCCGCCGCACTCCGCTCTACGACCGCCACGTCGACGCCGGGGCGCGTCTCGTGCCGTTCGCCGGCTGGGAGATGCCGGTGCAGTACGAGGGCGTCCTCGGCGAGCACCGCGCGACCCGCACGGCGTCGGGCGTCTTCGACGTGTCGCACATGGGGCAGGTCGTCACCGAGGGCCCGCAGGCCGCGGAGCTCCTCCAGCGGCTGCTGTCCAACGACGTCTCGAAGGTCGCCGTGGGCGGCGCGCAGTACTCCGTGCTGTGCAACGAGGAGGGCGGCGTCCTGGACGACCTCTTCACCTACCGCCTGGCGCCCGACCGCTGGCTCACGGTCACCAACGCGGCCAACCACGAGCAGGACCTGGCCTGGTTGCGCCAGCACGCGGAGGGCTTCGACGCGACGGTCACCGACGCGCTGGACGACTTCGCCATGCTCGCCGTCCAGGGCCCGAACGCCCGCGAGGTCGTCCAGGCGATGGCCGACGCCCCGCTGCCACCGCGCTTCACCGTCGCCCAGCGCACGGTCTGCGGCCGCCGGATGTTCGTCGCCGGCACGGGCTACACCGGGGAGGACGGCGTCGAGCTCCTGCTCGCGCCCGAGGACGCGCCCGCCGTCTGGGACGAGCTCCTGCGCCGCGGCGTCACCCCCGTCGGCCTCGCCGCGCGCGACACCTTGCGCCTCGAGGCCTGCTTCCACCTGTACGGCAACGACCTCATGGTCTCCCGGGGACCGATCGAGGCGGGCCTGGGCTGGTGCTGCAAGGAGGACACCGGCTTCATCGGGTCCGAGGCCGTGCGCGCCGTCCGCGAGGCCGGCCCCACCGAGAAGCTCGTCCCCTTCAAGCTCACCGGCGGCGGCATCGCCCGCCAGGGCAACGCGGTCGTCGGCGGCGGCGAGGTCACGAGCGGCACGCACTCGCCGATGCTGGGCGTCGGGATCGGCATGGCCTACGTCCCCGCCGACCGCGCCGCGGAGGGCACCGAGCTGGTGATCGACGTCCGCGGCAAGGAGCGACCGGCCGTGGTGGCGAGCAAGCCGCTCGTTGGACCGGGCGGCGGTTGAACAGCCCGGTCCGGGCGCTAGCCTGCCCGGCCCATGGCCGACGCGAGCTACCCCGACGACCTCCTCTACCACCCGGAGCACGACTGGGCGCGCATCGAGGGCGACGTCGCGACCTTCGGCATCACCTGGTTCGCCCAGGACGCCCTGGGCGAGGTCGTCTTCTTCGACCCGCCGGACGTCGGCAGCACCGTGACCGCCGGCGAGTCCTACGCTGAGGTGGAGTCCGTCAAGGCCGTCTCCGACGTCATCGCGCCCCTCTCGGGCGAGGTCGTCGAGGTCAACACCGAGCTGGGCGACAGCCCCGAGGCGGTCAACGACGACCCGTACGGCAAGGGCTGGATGGTGAAGGTCAAGCTGTCCGACCCCGGCCAGAAGGACGACCTGCTGGACCGCGAGGCCTACGAGGCGACCCTCACTTGAGCACCTACACCGCCGTCACCGACTCCGAGCTCCGCGAGATGCTCGACGCCATCGGCGTCGGGTCCGTCCAGGAGCTCTTCGACAAGCAGGTCCCGGCCGGCGTGCGCCTCGGCCGCGCGCTGGACCTGCCGCCCGGCATGGGCGAGCAGGACGTCTACACGCACCTGCGCGACCTCGCCGCCAGGAACACCTCCGCCGAGGACGAGCTGACCTTCCTCGGCGCGGGCATGTACGACCACTACGTCCCGGCGCTCATCGACATGCTGATGAGCCGCTCGGAGTTCCTGACGCCGTACACGCCCTACCAGCCCGAGATCTCCCAGGGCGGGCTGCAGGTCATGTTCGAGTACCAGACCGCGATCAGCGAGCTGACCGCCCTGCCCGTCTCGAACGCCTCGGTCTACGAGGGCCCGAGCGCCGTCGCGTCCGCCGGCTACCTCGCGAAGCTCGCCAACGGCAAGCGGCGGATCGTCGTCTCCCGCGGCGTGCACCCGCACTCGCGCGAGACGCTCAGGACTTACGCGCACGGCTTCGGGGCCGAGGTCGTCGAGGTCCCGCTCAAGGACGGCGTGACCGACCCGGAGGCCTGGGCCGCCGCGATCGACATGGAGACGAGCGCCGTCGTCTTCCAGCAGCCGAACTTCCTCGGCGCCGTCGAGGACGCCGAGGCGCTCGCGGGCGCCGCCAAGGCGTCCCCGGCGGTCGTCGTCGGCCAGTACGACCCGATCCCGCTGGCGATCCTCAAGCCGCCCGGCGAGTGCGGCGTCGACGTCGCCGTCGGCGAGGGCCAGTCGCTGGGCAACCGCCTGGACTTCGGCGGCCCCTCCTTCGGCTTCTTCGCCGCCACCGAGGCCTACCTGCGGCGCATGCCGGGCCGGATCGCGGGCGAGACGACCGACGTCGACGGCCGCCGCGGCTTCGTGCTGACGCTCCAGACGCGCGAGCAGCACATCCGCCGCGAGAAGGCGACGTCGAACATCTGCACCTCGCAGGCGCTCAACGCGCTGGGCGGCGTGGTCTACCTCACCTGGCTGGGCCGCAAGGGGTTCGTGGCGCTCGCCGAGCTGCTGCTGCAGCGCACGGCCTACGCCCGCGACGCGCTCACGGCGCTCGACGGCGTGACCGCGACCCACGAGCAGCCGGTCGTCCGCGAGTTCGCGGTCGACCTCGCCGTCGACGGGGTGGAGGGCGTGCGTCGCGTCATCCGCCGCTGCCAGGAGCAGGGCGTCAACCCGGGCTTCGCGGTCGGCCGCGAGCTCGAGGAGCACCCGGCGGCCCTGCTCGTCGCGCTCACCGAGCAGCGCACCAAGGCCGACATCGATCGCCTGGCCGACGTGCTCGGCGCCGCCGTCGCCGCCGAGCGCCAGGGCACCGAGGTGGCCGCGTGACCACCGCCGCCACCCACGTCGTGTCGCGCCCGCAGGACGAGACGCGCACGATCTTCGAGAAGGGCAAGGCGGGCCGCCAGGCCTTCAGCTGCCCGGAGCTCGACGTCCCCGAGCGCCCGGCCGAGGAGCTGCTGCCCGCGCAGTTCCGGCGGACCACCGAGGCCCGCCTGCCGGAGGTCTCCGAGCCGGAGATCGTCCGCCACTACGTGAACCTGTCGAAGCGCAACTTCGACCTGGACTCGGGCTTCTACCCGCTCGGCTCCTGCACGATGAAGCACAACCCGCGCCTGCACGAGCGCGTCGCGGGCATGGCGGGCCACGCCCGGCTGCACCCGCTGCAGGACCCCGAGCACGCCCAGGGCGCACTCGAGCTCATGTGGAACCTCGAGCGGGCGCTCAGCGAGGTCTCCGGCCTGCCGCACGTCTCGCTGCAGCCCAGCGCCGGCTCGCACGGCGAGCTCGCCGGCCTCCTGCTCACCCGCGCCTACCACGAGGACCGCGGGGAGACCCGGCCGAAGGTCCTGACGCCCGACACCGCCCACGGGACGAACCCCGCGACGGTGACGCTCGCGGGCTTCGAGGTCGTGAAGGTCGCGACGAACGAGGACGGCGGCGTCGACCTCGACGACCTGCGCGCCAAGGCGACCGAGGAGGTCGCCTGCCTCATGCTCACCAACCCGAACACGCTCGGCGTGTTCGACCCGAGCATCGAGGAGATCGCCTCGATCGTCCACGGCGTGGGGGCGACGCTCTACTACGACGGCGCGAACCTCAACGCCGTCATGGGCATCTCGCGCCCGGGCGACATGGGCTTCGACATCGTGCACTTCAACCTGCACAAGTCCTTCACCCAGCCCCACGGCGGCGGCGGTCCGGGCTCCGGCCCCATCGCGGTCTCCGACCGCATCGCGCCGTACCTCACGGTCCCGAAGGTCGTCAAGGACGGCGAGCGCTTCGACCTCGACTTCGAGGGCGAGAAGTCGATCGGCCGCCTGCGTGGCTTCCAGGGCAACTACGGCACCTTCGTGCGCTCCTACGCCTACATCCGCTCGCTGGGCGCCGAGGGCCTCAAGGACGCCTCGGAGGTCGCGGTGCTCAACGCGAACTACCTCCTGGCCAAGCTGCGCGAGCTCGGGGTGACCGAGCACCTGCCGCTGGCCTTCGGCGAGCACTGCATGCACGAGTTCGTGCTCTCGGGCGCGCCGATGAAGCGCGACCTGGGGATCCGCACGCTGGACCTGGCCAAGCGGCTGCTCGACCACGGCTTCCACCCGCCGACGGTCTACTTCCCGCTCCTGGTCGACGAGGCCCTCATGGTCGAGCCGACCGAGACGGAGACCAAGGAGACGCTCGACGCGTTCGCGGAGGCGCTCGCGGCGATCCTCCGCGAGGCCGCCGAGGACCCCGAGATCGCGCGCAACGCGCCGTACTCCACGCCGGTGCGCCGCCTCGACGAGGCCGGCGCCGCCAAGCGCCCGGTCATCCGCCAGGCGCTGGACGAGGCGGCCGCGGCCTAGCCGCGGTCGGCCTCGCGGCTGAAGCGCCCCTCGACGACGACCTTCCCGTCGCCCGCCTCGGGCGGCGGGGCGTCGGCCTCCTGCTGGGCGACGTTCGCCGTCGCGCAGAGCTTCGTGAAGCCGGTCTGCAGCCAGTCGTTGACCGCGCTCGTGGCCAGCACCGTGGTGACCACGCGCGCCTCGCGGGGGCGCAGGACGCGCAGGCCGACGATGCCCAGCGAGGTCCAGGCGCCCATGCAGCGCGAGCACGACAGCAGCTCGCCGACGGCGTAGCGCATGCGCCGCCCCTTGGGCCGGCGCTGGCCGTCGGGGGTCTCCTCGAGGAACGGCTCGCGCATCCACGTCTCCACCTTCTCCTTGGTGATGAGCTTGGTGAGCGCGAAGGTCGCGAGGCCGAGGGTCGGCAGCTCGGCCTGGCGGACCGGGTGCTCGCCCTTGTCCCGCGCGGCGAGCAGCAGCCCGCCGGCGAGGGCGGAGTACGTCGCGCTCAGCGCGGCGTAGTCCTGCGGCTTGGTCGGCGTCTTGCTGACGGGCTCCACGGGATGTCCGCTACCCGCCGGTGGGATCAGGGTCACCCCTGATGGCGCGCCGGATCCGCGGACGTACGGTCTGCCCATGACCGGCCAGCACCGCCATCGCGCCCTCGTGGCCGCCGCCCTGGCGCTCGTCGCGGCGACGCCCGCGCTCGCCGAGGCCCAGGGGCCGCGGCAGCTCGACCTGCGCGACCGCGCCGACGTGCGCCACCGCTGGGACGGGCCGGAGGGCTGGGTCGCCGGCGATCGCGTCTCCCGCGTGGCCGACCTCGACAAGGACGGCGACGACGAGGTCGTGGTCGGTGCCTACGGGGCCGACCCGCGCGACCGGCGCGACGCCGGCGCGGCCTTCCTCGTCGAGGGCCGGCGCGACCGCGTCCTGCGCCTGGACCGGGCCCGCGACGTCGTGCGCCTCGAGGGCGCGCAGCGCGGCGACCGCCTGGGCGCGTCGGTGGCGGGCGTCGGCGACGTCAACGCCGACGGGCGCGCCGACTGGGTGGCGGTGGCCGACAGCGCCGACGCGGGAGACCGCGACAAGGCGGGTGTCGCCTACCTCGTGCTCGGGACCGCGGGGCGCTCGCGGATCGACCTGCGCCGGCCGCCGAAGGGCATCGTGCGGATCCTCGGCGAGGGCGACGAGACGTTCCTGGGGCAGGTCACGGCCGCGGGTGACGTCAACGGCGACGCGATCGCCGACCTCCTGCTGGGCGACGAGGAGACGGGGGCGTGGGTCGTCTTCGGCCGCCGGTCCTGGCCGCGCGCGCTCGACCTCCACGCCTTCACGCCCGCCGACGGGCTCCAGATCGACTACGGCAGCTCCTTCGGCCTGGCCTCGGGCGGCGGCATGACCGCGGTGGGCGACGTCGACGGCGACGGGCTGGACGAGATCGCCCTGGGCGGCGACAACCTCGTCCACCTCATCCGCGGCCGGCGCACCGGCGGCGTGCTCGGCGCCGAGGACGGCCAGGAGGCGGGCGTCCAGCTCATCGGCGCGACCTCGCGGCCGGCCAGCGGCTTCGGCAACGTCCTGGCGGGCGTGGGCGACGTGGACGGCGACGGCGTGGTCGACCTCGCGATCAGCGACCCGGTCGCCGGGAGCGTCCGCGGCCGCCGGGTCGGTGCGGTCTGGGTGCTGCGGCTGACCAAGGACTTCTCGGACGTGCCGTTCCCGCTGCCCGCCGACCGCGCCGGTGTGGTGGTCGGCGCGGCGGCGGGGGGGCGCCCGGGGGGGGGGCGGGGCGCCCGCGGCGGCCGGGGGGGCGGCGGGGGGCCCGACCTGGTGGTCGGGGCGTTCCTGGCGGGGACGAAGGGCCGGCCGGACGCGGGGACGACGTACGTCGTGCCGGCGCCGCTGCCCGGCGAGCGCCTCGACGCGCGGCTGCTGCCGCCCGGGGCGACGCGCATCCTCGGCGGTCGCCGGCAGGACCAGAGCGGCTACGGGCTCGAGGTCGCCGACGTGGACGGCGACAAGCGGGCCGAGGTGCTCACGGGCACGGGCTACGCGGACACCACGGGGCGCAACTCGGGCGCGGTGTACGTCGTGCGCCCGCGCTGATGCACCGGGCGGGCTGGGCGTTCGACGCACTAGCCTCCGGCGCCGCTCATGCGCGTCTTCTCCGGCATCCAGCCCACCGGTCGCAAGCACCTCGGCAACTACATCGGGGCGATCCGCCAGTACGTCGAGTCCCAGGAGCGCGCGCAGGCCGCGGGCGGCGACTCGATCTTCTGCATCGTCGACCTCCACGCGACGACGGTGCCCTACGACCCGGCCGAGCTGCGCGAGCGCGTCTACGACACGGCGGCGATCCTGCTGGCGGCCGGCCTGGACCCGGAGCGCTGCATCCTCTTCCGCCAGGGCGACGTCGTCGAGCACACCGAGCTGATGTGGCTGCTGACGGCGGTCACGGCGCACGGCGACCTCAACCGGATGACGCAGTTCAAGGACAAGAGCGCCCAGCAGCGCGAGCTCGTGTCCGCCGGGCTGTTCCTCTACCCGGTGCTCATGGCCGCCGACGTGCTCGCCTACAAGGCCACGGAGGTCCCGGTCGGCGAGGACCAGCGCCAGCACCTCGAGCTCATGCGCGACGTCGCCCAGCGCTTCAACGCGCGCTTCGCCGGCGACCGCGAGGTGCTCGTCGTGCCCGAGGCGCGGATCCCCGAGGTGGGCGCGCGGATCATGGACCTCCAGGAGCCGACGCGGAAGATGTCCACGACGAGCGGGACGGACGAGGGCCGCGTCTACGTCCTCGACGAGGCCAAGGTCGTCGAGAAGAAGCTCAAGCGGGCGGTCACGGACTCCGAGGACCCGCCGCGGATCGTCCACGACCGGGGGGCCAAGCCGGGCGTCTCGAACCTGCTGGAGCTCCTGGCGGTCGCCCGCGGGACGTCGATCGACGAGGTCGTGGCGTCGCTGGCCGACGCCCGCGGCTACGGGGACCTCAAGAAGGCGACGGCCGACGCGGTCGTCGAGCTCCTGACGCCGGTGCGCGAGCGCTACGGGGCGATCCGCGCCGACGAGGACGCGCTGGAGGACGTCCTCGCGGCGGGCGCCGCGAAGGCGCGGGCGATCGCGGCGCAGACGCTCGCGGAGGTCCGCGCGCTGATGGGCGTGGGCCCGAACGTCCGCGCCCGCGCGTAGCCTGCGCGCTGCATGCCGTCCGCCCTGGTCGCCGAGCTCGAGCTCGACCTGGAGGTCTTCAGCGGGCCGTTCGACCTGCTGCTGACGCTCGTCCTCAAGGAGGAGGTCGACCTCCTGGAGGTCGAGCTGGCCGACGTCGTCCTCAGCTACCTCGACGTGCTCGAGGCTCGCGGGGAGCTCGACCTCGAGCTCGCCACGGAGTTCCTCGTGCTCATCGCGGCGCTGCTCGAGCTCAAGTCGCGGCTCATGCTGCCGCGCGAGGACGAGGAGCTGCTCGACGTCGACGCGGAGGTCGCGGCGGAGGAGCTGCTGCAGCGGATGCTCGAGGCCAAGCGCTTCCGCTCGGCGGCCGAGCACCTGCGCGAGCGCCTCGGGCGCGAGGACGGCGTGCGCTTCCGCAGCGCGCCGCTGCCCAAGGAGCTGCGCCGGGTCGACTGGTCGGCGGTCGAGTCGGTCTACGCGCCCGACCGGCTGGGGGAGGCGATCGGGACGCTGCTGCGCCTGCCCGAGGAGGTCTCGATCCGCCACCTCACGGTGCCGCGGGTCTCGGTCGCCGAGCGCCTCGCGCACCTGCGATCGCTGCTGCGGCGCGGGACGACGTCGTTCGACGAGGCCGTGCGCGGCGCCGACCGGGTGACGGTGGCGGTCACGCTGTTCGCGTTGCTCGAGCTCTACAAGCAGGGCGAGGCGCTCTGGCGCCAGGACGAGCCGTTCGGCGACATCGCCATCGAGAGGCTCGACCGCCCGACGTGGGAGGTCCCGACCCCCGCCGACGTCGCCGCCCAGGAGGCCCTGTCGTGAGCGGCGAGCTGACCCGGACCGTCGAGGCCCTGCTGTTCCTGTCCTCCGAGCCCGTGACGTTCGTCGAGCTGCGCGAGGCCTGCGAGGTCGACGACGACGAGCTGCAGGACGCGATCGACGAGCTCGGCCGGGTGCTGGCGCGCGGCGAGCGCGGGATCGAGCTGCGCGAGCTGGCCGGCGGCTTCACGCTCGCCACCTCGCCCGACGCGGAGGCCGCCGCCCGGCGCCTGCTGGCCAAGCCGCGGACCCCGCCGCTGACCCCGGCGCAGGCCGAGACGCTGTCCATCGTCGCCTACCTCCAGCCGGTCTCCCGGCCCGAGGTGGCCCGCATCCGCGGCGTGAGCGCCGACTCGGCGGTGGCCACCCTGCTCGAGCGCGGGCTGATCGAGGAGTCCGGCCGCTCGCAGTTCGGCGCCGCGCTGTACCGCACGACCGCGCTGTTCCTGAAGCTCTTCGGGATGAAGTCCCTCGACGAGCTGCCCGACCCGGCCCGCTGGGACCCGACGCCCGAGGAGGAGGCCGACCTGCGCGACCGCCTCCTGCGCGCCGGCGAGGCCCGCGCGGGCGGTCCGGCCCCGCTGGGCGCGGGCCCGGAGGTCGTCGCCTCGAGCGGTCCGGTGGCCGTCGAGGCGCCGGGCGGCGAGCCGCCCGAGCCCGCGCCGGTGCCCGACGTGGGCCCGGCCGACGAGCCGGCCTAGGCGTCCGCGGGGCTCGTCACCCGCACGAGCCGCGCCCGCGCGTTGCCGTGCGCGTCGCGCGCCGCGGGGTCCACGAGCCCCTCGAGGACGAGGTGGCGGCCCGTCATGATCGTCGCCTCGATCGTCGCGTCGGTGAGGCCGAGGCGGTCGCCGCGCAGGCCGAGCGCCACGACGCCGTTCCAGGCGCCCCACAGGAAGCGGCAGGTCTGCCGGGCGTCGAGCGTCGCCCGCACCTCGCCGGCGTCGATGGCGGCCTGGATCGTGGCCTCGAAGGTGTCGAGGATCTCCTCCATCGCGGTGGTGACCCGCGCGGCCAGTGCGGCGTCGGCCAGCGGGAGGCCGGTCTCGACGCCGTCGAAGGCCAGGAAGCGGAAGGCGCCCGGGTGCTCGAGGTGGAAGCGCAGGTAGGCGTCGCCACCGGCCAGGACCTGCTCCAGCGGCGTCTCGCCCGCCGCGTAGGCGGCCTCCATGTAGCGGGCGAAGAGCTCGACGGCCCGCTCGGCCAGCGCGTGGTAGAGGCCGTCCTTGTCGCCGAAGTGGTTGTAGATCGAGCCGACGGCGACGTCCGCGGCCTCGGCGACGTCCTCCATGCGCGTGGCGCGGTAGCCGCCCTCGCGGAAGGCCGCCTCGGCGGCGTCGAGGATCGCGGCGCGGGTGCGCGCCACCCGGCGCGCACCGCGGGTGGGGGGAGGCGCCAGAGCGCTGTTTGGAGGCACGTTCATCTTTGAACCTGCTTGCAATCATACTGCAGACCTGGTTACCGTCGGGGCATGTCCCGCCACGACGTCGTCATCGTCGGATCCCGCTGCGCCGGGGCCACCGCAGCTGCCGTGTTCGCCAGAGCCGGCCGCGACGTGGTGGTCCTGGACCGCGCGACCTTCCCGTCCGACACGCTCTCGACGCACGTGCTCTTCGGCGGCGGCATCGACGTCCTCAAGGACATCGGCGCCTACGAGAAGATCGCCGCCCAGGACCCGTCCTACGCCCGCGAGCTCGACCTCACCTTCGACGGCGAGGTCCACATCCGCGAGCCGTGGAACGCCGCGGACGGCGGCACCTCGAACTACGTGTGGTGCATCCCGCGGCCGATGCAGGACGCCGCGCTCGTCGAGACCGCGCGCGAGCACGGCGCCGACGTGCGCGAGGGGTGGGAGGTCCTCGACGTCCTCTGGCGCGCCGGGCGCGTCGTGGGCGTCGTGGCCAAGGACCCCGACGGCGAGGTGCACGAGCTGCGAGCCAAGCTCGTCGTCGGTGCGGACGGGCGCCGGTCGACGATCGCCGCCCGGGTCGGGGCGTGGAAGCCCTACCGCGCCTCGAAGAACGGCCGCGGCCTCGTCTTCCGCTACCTCGACGACCCGCGTGCGGGCACGCCGGACGCCGAGCGCCTGCACCAGTGGCGTGACGGCACCTCCTTCTGCATGACGTTCCCCAGCGCCCCGCGACCGCGCATGATCGCGCTGTGCATGGGCCCGGCGGCCGACGTGGCCCGGGCGCGCAAGGACCCCGAGGGGACGTGGCAGGAGTTCCTGCGCCGCCATCCGGGCTGGGCGGCGCGCATCGAGGGCGCCACGAACCTCTCCAAGCTGCGCTCGACCGGCGACGTCCCGGCGTTCTTCCGCCCGTCGAGCGGCCCGGGCTGGGCGCTCGCCGGGGACGCGGGGCACTTCAAGGACCCCGTCATCGGCCAGGGCCAGCGCGACGCGATGTGGATGGGCCACCGGCTCGCGACCATGGCCGCCGACGTGCTCGACGACCCGGGGACGCTCGACGTGACCCTGCGCCGCTACGAGCAGGAGCGCGACGAGGAGTGCCTGTCGGCCTACCACTTCGCCAACGGCGAGACGCGCATCCAGCGCCAGTCGCCCGTGCTCATCGCGCTGGCGCGCGACCTCGGGCGACGGGAGATGCCCTCGCCGGACCTCTCCGACGTCTTCCAGCGGGTGCGCGACCAGCAGGACGTCCTGCCGCTCGGGCGGCTGGCCCGCGGGCTGCGCCTCGCGGTCGCCCACGACCTGCGCCACCGCCCGGGGGCGCTGCCGGCCACGCTGCGCAGCGCGGCGGCGGACCTCGCGGTCGACGTGCGGGTCCGGGCCGAGATCCGCGCCCGGCGGTTCCGCTCGACCCGGCTCGTCGAGGGCTCGGAGCATCCGGGCGTGGCGTGGCCCGACGCGCCGCGACGGCCCGAGGTGGCCGCCAGGCCGGCGGCCGCCGTCCGGGCGGCGATGCCCGAGCCGGCCGTCGCCGCGTGCGACGGGACAGCGAGCGCCGAGCGCGAGGCGGTGGTCGCGTGAGCCCGCGCAAGCCGGTCGTCGTCGCGGCCGTCCAGGCCCAGCTCGAGGTCGGCGCGGTGGAGGCGAACCTCGAGCGCATCGAGGACCTCGTCCGCGACGCCCATCGCGAGCACGGCCCGGACGTCGTGGTCGTCCCCGAGGCGATGACCTCGCCCAACGTCTACAGCCCGAGGATGGCCGACGTGACGCGCCCGGTCGACGGCGCGCCCTTCCAGCTGCTCACGCGGCTGGCGCGCGAGCTCGACGTCGTCGTCTGCGGCGGCTTCCTCGCCCGGCGGGGCGACGACGCCTACGGCACGTACGTCATGGCCGAGCCCGACGGCGGCGCGCACCTGCACGACAAGGACATCCCGTCGGCGTGGGAGAACCACTACTACCGCGGCGGCGACGACGACGGCAAGGTCCACTGCCGCGCGCTCGGCCTCGACGTCGGCCTGGCCTCCGGCTGGGAGTGGGGCCGCCACCGGACGGCCAAGCGCCTGCGCGGCGTCGACCTCGTCCTCGGCGGCATGTGCTGGCCGTCGTTCCCGAGCAACTGGCAGGTGCCCGGCCTCAAGCAGTGGGCGGCGCGCGAGCACGACCTCTGGGTCCGCCAGAACCGCGAGCTGCCCGCCCAGGTCGCCCGCCTCGTCGGTGCCCCGGTCGTCTACGCCGCCCACGTCGGGCCCGTCGACGCCGTCTTCCCCGCGGCGCCGTTCATCCCGTGGAGGACGCAGTCGCTCGGCGACACCCAGATCTGCGCCGCCGACGGCACCGTCCTGGCGCGCCGCACCCTCGCCGAGGGCGCCGGCCACGTCGCCGCCGAGGTCACGCCCGGCTCCGTCGCCCCGCTCGACGAGCTCGCCGACCGCTTCTGGATCCCGGCGATGAGCATCTCGACCCACATCGCCGCCTGGCACGTGATGAACAACCACGGGCGCGTCGACTACTGGCTGCGCAAGCGCCGCGGCAAGCACGCCTGGCAGCAGTTCCCGGGCGGGGACCTGCCCGACGAGCTGCCCCCGGTGGCCGAGGAGCAGGAGCAGCACTTCGCGACGACGCGGTAGAGGCCTCCCGCGGCGCCGTCGGGGCGAGCCCCGGCCGGGCGCGGCCGTGGGTGAGCGCCGTCCCGCCGCGGGTGGAGGTCGGGTTCGTCGCTGTCGGGCAGTGAGGGAGGGCAGGGAGCCGGCGGTTGCGGTGGTGCGCGAGGCGTGCGGGCGGTCCATCCGGCCCCGATCGACCGTGACCCTGTCATCTCCGGCGTGCCAGACCGGAATCGACAGGGTCAGGGAGCGTGGTCGTCCTGCGTGACGCCTCGTGCATGTGATGCATGCACGAGGCGTCACGCACCGCGCTCGAACCCGCACGACCGCCCGCGGAGGACGCGGACGCGACGTGCCCCCCTCCTCGGTGCCGACCAGCCGCCGCCGCGCGCTCGCGCAGACGCGCGGGTGGAGGTCGGGTTCGTCGCTGTTGGGCAGTGAGGGAGGGCAGGGAGCCGGCGGTTGCGGTGGTGCGCGAGGCGTGCGGGCGGTCCATCCGGCCCCGATCGACCGTGACCCTGTCATCTCCGGCGTGCCAGACCGGAATCGACAGGGTCAGGGAGCGTGGTCGTCCTGCGTGACGCCTCGTGCATGTGATGCATGCACGAGGCGTCACGCACCGCGCTCGAACCCGCACGACCGCCCGCGGAGGACGCGGCCGCGCCGTGCTCCCCCTCCTCGCTGCTGACCAGCGACCGCCTCAGGCCACGCAAGCGCCCGAGCGCAACGCGCCGGCCGCAGCCGCAGCCCTACGCCGGCGCCTTCGCCGCCAGCTGCCCGCACGCGGCGTCGATGTCCTGCCCGCGCGTCAACCGCACCGTGGCGGTGAGCCCGTGCTCCTCGAGCACCGCGCGGAACGCGGCGATCGCGTCGCGCGACGAGCCGTCGTAGGAGCCCGTCGGGTTGTACGGGATGAGGTTGAGCTTGTAGATCCGCGGGTCGAGGAGCTGGGCGAGGCCGACCGCGTGGGCGTGGTGGTCGTTGACGCCCTTGAGCATCACGTACTCCACGAAGACCTGGCGGCGCTTGGCCTCGTAGAAGCGCTCGCAGGCGGCGAGGACCTCCTCGATCGAGTACCGGTCGTTCACCGGCATGATCTGGGAGCGCAGGGCGTCCTCGGGCGCGTGGAGCGAGAGGGCCAGGCGGACGGGGAAGGGCGACGCGGCGAGGCGGTCGATGCCCGGGACCCAGCCGACGGTGCTGATGCCCGTGCGGCGGTTCGTGATGCCGACGTCCGGCAGCCGCTCGACGGCGGCCAGGACGTGGTCGAGGTTCATGAGCGGCTCGCCCATGCCCATGAAGACGAGGTGGTCGACCGGCTCGATGCGGCGGAAGTGCAGGACCTGGTCGAGGACCTCGCTCGCCGTGAGGTTGCGGCCGAACTTCATCGTCCCCGTCGCGCAGAAGGTGCAGGTCAGGGGGCAGCCGGACTGCGAGGAGACGCAGATCGAGCGCCGGCCGTCGCGGTAGCGCATGAGCACGGCCTCGATCGGGCGACCGTCGGCGGTGCGGAACAGGACCTTGAGCGTCCCGTCCTTGGCCAGCGCCTCGCGCTCGACCTCGAGCGTCGAGAACGGCACGCGCGCGGCGAGCTCCTCGCGCAGCGCGGCCGGGACGTTGGTCATGGCGTCGTAGCCCGCGGCGCCGCGGGCGGCCCACTCCCACACCTGCTTGGCGCGGAAGCGCGGCTGGCCCAGCTCGTCGAGCGTGCGCTGGAGGAGGTCGAGGTCCACGGGACACCATCGTAGGCCGCTCGCGGCTACGGTCCCGGGCCGTGCGGCTGGGCAAGTACCTGGCGCACGCGGGGGTCGCCTCGCGGCGCCACTCCGAGGACGTGGTCCGCGCCGGCCGCGTGGCCGTCGACGGCGACGTCGTCCTGGACCCCGCCACGCCGGTCGACGAGCACTCGAACGTCGAGGTCGACGGGCGGCTCGTGCGCCCCCAGGGCCGCCACGCCGTGGTCATGCTCCACAAGCCCAAGGGCGTCGTGTCGACCGCGCAGGACACCCACGGCCGCCCGACCGTCGTCGACCTCGTCGAGGCCGGCGAGCGCCGGCTGTACCCGGTCGGTCGCCTCGACGCCGACACCACCGGCCTCATCCTCCTCACCGACGACGGCGAGCTGGCCGAGCGCCTGACGCACCCGCGCTACGAGGTCCCGAAGACCTACGTCGCGAAGGTGGGCGGCCCGCCGGTGCACGACAAGGCGCTGCGCCGCCTGCGCCAGGGCGTCGAGCTCGACGACGGCCCGACGCTGCCCGCGAAGGTGCGCCGCCTCACCCCGCACGCGATCGAGCTCCAGATCACCGAGGGCCGCAAGCGCCAGGTGCGCCGGATGTGCGAGGAGGTCGGCCATCCGGTGCAGGAGCTCCAGCGCGTCGCGATCGGCCCGCTGCGCCTGGGACGCCTCAAGGTCGGCGACAGCCGCGAGCTCACGCCCGACGAGGAGCGCGCGCTGCGCGCGGCTCCCAAGGCGCAGCGGCGCCGCCGCCCGCCGGCTCGCTAGCGTCCCGGCCCGTGCAGCTCTTCGCGCTCCGCGGCGCCGTCACCGTCGAGGCCGACGACGCCGACCAGATCCTCGAGGCCACCGAGGAGCTCCTGCGCGAGGTCATGGAGCGCAACACGATCGGCCCGGACGACTGCGTCTCGGCGATCTTCACCTGCACCGAGGACCTGACCGCCCAGTTCCCCGCGGTCGCGGCGCGGCGCCTGGGCTTCGACAAGGTGCCGCTGCTGTGCAGCCGCGAGATCCCTGTCCCCGGGTCGCTGCCGCGGGTCATCCGGCTGCTGCTGCACTACCACGCGCCCGAGGACCACGAGGCCCGGCACGTGTACCTCCGCGAGGCCCGCGCCCTGCGGTCGGACCTCGAGGCCGCGCAGTAGCCTCGAGCCCATGGCCCTGGAGTTCGCCGAGGCGGTCCGCCGCATCCCCGTCTACCCCGCGGCGAGCGCGTACGCGCTGCCCGAGGACGTCGCGCTCCTGGCCTCCAACGAGTCGCCCGAGCCGCCGCTGCCGGAGGTCGTCGAGGCGATCACGAGCGTCCTCGGGGGGCTCAACCGCTACCCGGACCCGACGAACGCCGCCCTGCGCCGCGCGCTGAGCGACCGCACCGGCGTCCCGGCCCAGCGCATCGCGATCGGCAACGGCTCCTGCGACGTCCTGCTCGCCGCCGGCGACGCGCTGCTCGAGCCCGGGGCGGAGGTCGTCTACGCGTGGCCGTCGTTCAGCGTCTACCCGCACCTCGCCGCCGCGACGGGCGCCCGCGCCGTCGCGGTCCCGCTCAACGACCGCGAGGAGCACGACCTCGACGCGATGGCGCGCGAGGTCACCGCCGCCACGCGCCTGGTCCTGGTCTGCAACCCGAACAACCCCACCAGCACCGCGCTCTCCACCGAGCAGGTCGCGCGGTTCCTCGAGCAGGTCCCCTCGCACGTCTGCGTCATCCTCGACGAGGCCTACTGCGAGTTCTCGACGCTCGACGACCCCGACGCGTCGCTCGACCTCCTCGGGCAGTTCGGCAACCTCGTGCTGCTGCGCACCTTCTCGAAGGTCTACGGGCTCTGCGGCCTGCGCGTGGGCTACGGCCTGGCCGCCGACGAGGCGTTCGTGACGGCCGTCAACCAGGTCCGCCAGCCCTTCTTCTGCAACGCCGCCGCCCAGGCCGCGGCCATCGAGGCGCTCAAGCACCAGGACGCGGTCGCCGCCCGCGTCGAGCGCGCGGTCGTCGCGCGGGTCGAGCTCGAGGACGGCCTGGACGACCTCGGCATCACCCCCGCCCAGTCGCACGCGAACTTCGCCTGGTTCGACCTGCCCACGCCCGACGGCCAGGACGCCGGCGAGCACGAGCAGGGGATCGTCCGGGCGCTGGCCGAGCGCGGCGTGCTCGTGCGCTCCGGGACGGCGCTCGGCAAGCCCGGCGCGCTGCGCGTCACCTACGGCACCCCCGCCCAGAACGCGCGCTTCCTGCGCGAGCTGGGCGACCTGCTCGGGCGCTAGCCCGTCCGCCGCCCGCTTGGCGGTCGGCACGCGGTTTGCAACACTGACCGCGTCAGATGCGTCGCGCGGTCGACATCTACGCCCTCTCCTTCGGCCGCCCGTCGTATGCCTGGCCCTGGCGATTTAGCTAGGCGCTCGGTCGGCTGCCCGCGCAGCTTCCCGCACCACTGGTCCGCGAGACCGAGCGCCGCCTCGACGCAGTACGTCCCGTCCGTCTCGCCAGAAGCAGGAGCCCGCAGCACCATGATGATCGTGATGAAGTCGTCGGCCACCGAGGAGCAGGTCGACCACGTGATCGACCGGATCCGGTCGGTCGGCGCCACCGCCCACCCCAGCCGCGGCGAGGAGGTGACCGTGATCGGCGCCATCGGCGACCGCGAGCACGTCGCCCGCCTCGGCCTCGAGGGCGCGCCCGGCGTCGACAAGGTCGTGCCGATCCTCAAGCCCTACAAGCTCGCCTCGACGCAGCTGCGCGGCGGCGAGCGCTCCGTCTTCGACATCGGCGGCGCGAAGATCGGCGGCGAGCACTTCGCCCTGATCGCCGGCCCGTGCACCGTCGAGTCGCGCGAGCAGGTGCTCGACACCGCCGACGTCTGCCTCTCGGCGGGCGCCTCGATGTTCCGCGGGGGCGCCTACAAGCCCCGCACCTCGCCCTACTCCTTCCAGGGCCTCGGCGAGGCCGGCCTGCGCCTGCTCGGCGAGGCCAAGGACCGCACCGGCCTGCCGATCGTCACCGAGCTGATGGACGTCCGGGACCTCGAGCCGGTCCTCGAGGTCGCCGACGTCATCCAGGTCGGCGCGCGCAACATGCAGAACTACACGCTGCTCACCGAGCTCGGCCGCGCCGGCCGGCCCGTGCTGCTCAAGCGCGGGCTGTCCAGCACGCTGGAGGAGCTGCTGATGGCGGCGGAGTACGTCCTCAAGGAGGGCAACGAGCACGTCCTGCTGTGCGAACGCGGCATCCGGACCTTCGAGACGGCCTACCGCTTCACGCTGGACCTCATGGCGGTCCCGGTGCTCAAGGAGATGACGCACCTGCCCGTCGTCGTCGACCCCTCGCACGCCGCGGGCCGGCGCGACCTCGTCGAGCCGCTGTCGCTCGCCGCGGCCGCGGTGGGGGCCGACGGCATCATCGTCGAGACCCACCCGGACCCCGAGCAGGCGGTCTGCGACGGCCCCCAGGCGCTCGTCGCGTCCGAGTTCGCGGCCTACGCCGCGAAGGTCGAGCAGGCGGCGATGCTCGCCGGCAAGCTGCCGCTGCGCGAGAGCGCGCCGGCGGTCGCCTAGACGTCAGGGAGGGGCGGCCCTGCGCTCTGCCAGGATGCGGAGCGCATGACCGCCCCGCCCGCCAGCCGCGTCGCCGTCCTCGGCGTCGGGCTCATCGGCGGCTCGGTCGCGCTCGCCGCGCGCCTGCGCGCGGGCGCGCACGTGACGGGGTGGGACCCCGACGGCGCGGCGCTCGCGGAGGCGCTGGAGGCCAGGGTCGTGGACGCCGCGGCACGCGAGCCCGCCGAGGCCGTCGCCGGGGCCGACCTCGTCGTGGTCGCCGCGCCCGTGGCGGCCCTGCCCGCCATGGTCGCCACCGCGCTGGCCGCCGCCGGGCCCGAGACGGCGGTCACCGACGTGGGGTCGACGAAGTCCGCCATCGTGGCCGCGAGCGTCGACGAGCGCTTCGTCGGCGGCCACCCGCTGGCCGGCGCCGAGGCCACCGGCGTGCGCCACGCCCGGGCCGACCTCTTCGAGGACGCGACCTGGTACCTCACGCCGACCTCGGCGACCTCCGGCCTGCTGCTCGAGCGCGTCCACCGCTTCACCGCCGCGCTGGGCGCGGTGCCCACGCACGTCGATCCCGCCGAGCACGACCGCCTCATGGCCGCCGTCTCGCACCTGCCGCACGTCGTGGCCAACGTCCTCGTCGCGCAGGTCGCCGAGGCGCTGGGCGGCGAGCGCCTGCCGCCGACCGGCCCGTCGTTCCGCGACGCCACCCGGGTCGCAGGCGCCAACCCGGCGCTGTGGGCGCAGATCTACGCCGGCAACCGCGACGCGCTGGTCGAGCGCCTGGACGACGCGCTCGGGCGCCTGCGCGACGTCCGCGACCAGCTCGCGGCGGGCGAGAGCCTCGAGGCCTGGCAGGCCGCCGCCGGCGAGCACCGCCGCGCGCTGCTCGAGGTCGGGCTCACCGGAGGCCCACGCACGGAGCTGCGCGTCGCCGTGCCCAACCGCCCCGGGGTCGTCGCCGACCTCGCCCTCACGCTCGCCCGCGCGGGCATCAACATCTCCGACATGAGCCTCAGCCCGTCGCCCGACGGGACCAGCGGGGTCGTCGCGCTCTGGGTCGCCCAGGACGCCGCGGCGCGCGCGCACGGGCTCGTCGCCGACCTGGGGTTCGCCGTCACGTGACCACCGCCCGCTTCGACCCCGTGGACGCCCTGCGCGGCGAGGTCACCCCGCCCACCGACAAGTCGATCTCGCACCGCGCCGCGATCTTCGGCGCGATGGCCGCCGACCCGGTGCGCATCCGCGGCTACCTGCACGCGGCCGACACGACGTCGACGCTCGACGCCATGCGCGCGCTCGGCGCGATCGTCGAGGTCCACGCCGACGAGGTCGTCGTCCGCGGCTCGGGCCTGCGCGAGGCGCAGGTCCCCGACGCGCCGATCGACGTCGGCAACGCGGGGACGCTCATGCGGCTGCTGCCCGGCTGGCTCGCGGCGCAGCCGGGCCGGACCTACCACCTCGACGGCGACAGCTCGATCCGCCGCCGGCCCGTCGACCGCATCGCCGAGCCGCTGCGGCTGATGGGCGCCGGGATCGAGGCGACCGACGGGCGCTTCCCGCCCTTCGCCGTCCACGGCCGCCGGCTGCACGCCATCGACTACACGCTGCCGGTGGCCAGCGCCCAGGTGAAGTCGTGCGTCCTCATCGCCGGCCTCACCGCCGACGGGGCGACGACGATCACCGAGCCCAAGCCCAGCCGCGACCACACCGAGCGGATGCTCGCCGCCTCCGGCGTGACGCTGCGGCGCACGGGCGACCAGCTCTGCGTCACGAACGTCGACGAGCTGCTGCTCGAGGACCTCGTCGTGCCCGGAGACCCGTCGTCGGCCGCGTTCTGGATCGCGGCGGGGGTGCTCGTGCGGGGCTCGCGGATCGTCATCCGCGCCACCGGGACCAACTGGACGCGCACGGGCTTCCACCGCATCGTGCAGCGCATGGGGGGGATCGTCGTGGGCGACCTCGAGGAGGACCCGGGCGACGACGTCCGCGCGGGCGAGCCCGTGAGCGACCTCGACGTCGCCGCCGGCCCGCTCGTCGGCACGACGGTCGAGGCCGACGAGGTCCCGCTGGCGATCGACGAGCTGCCGCTCGTCGCGCTGCTCGGCGTCTTCGCCGAGGGCGAGACCGTCGTGCGCGGGGCGCAGGAGCTCAAGCTCAAGGAGTCCGACCGCATCACCGCCGTCGTCGACGGGCTGCGCGGCCTCGGCGCCTCGATCGAGGCCACCGACGACGGCTTCGTCGTCCAGGGCACCGGCGAGCTGCGCGGCGGGACGATCTCCTCGCACGGCGACCACCGCCTGGCGATGCTCGGCGCGGTGGCCGGCATGGCCTCCCGCGAGGGCGTGACCGTCGAGGGGATGGACGCCGCGGCGGTCTCGTACCCCGGCTTCACCGACGACTTCGCCACACTGGCGAGCGCATGATCGTCGCCATCGACGGCCCCGCCGGGGCCGGCAAGTCGACCGTCGCCCGGGCGGTCGCGCAGGCCCTCGGCTTCACGTACCTCGACACCGGGGCGATGTTCCGCTGCGTCGCGCTGGCCGGGCCCGGTCGCGACCCGGCGACGCTCGACATCGCCTTCGACGGCGACGCCGTCCTGCTCGACGGCCGTGACGTGTCGGTCGACATCCGCACGCCCGAGGTCGCCCAGGAGGCCTCGCGCCGGGCGACCGAGCCGGCGGTGCGCGCCGCGCTCCTGGCCCGGCAGCAGGCGCTGCTGGCCGCGGGCGACTGGGTCGCCGAGGGGCGCGACGTCGGGACCGTCGTGGCGCCCGACGCGGGGCTGAAGGTCTTCCTCACCGCCGACCCGGCCGAGCGCGCACGCCGCCGCGAGGTCCCCGTCGAGGAGGTCGTGGAGCGCGACCGCCGCGACGAGGAGCGCGAGCACGCGCCGCTGCGCCGGGCAGACGACGCGGTGGACGTGGACACGACGGGTCTGACGATCGACGAGGTGGTCGAGCGGATCGCCTCCCTGGCCCGCGAGCACGGGGCGGCGCGATGAAGGTCGCGGTCGTCGGCTACCCCAACGTGGGCAAGAGCTCGCTGGTCAACCGCCTGAGCGGGACGCGCCAGGCCGTCGTCCACGAGCGCTCGGGCGTGACCCGCGACCGCCACGAGGTCGACTGCGAGTGGAACGGCCGGCGGTTCACGCTCATCGACACCGGCGGCATGGACACGGCCGACGAGGACCCGATGCAGGGCTCGATCCGCGAGCAGGCGATCGCCGCGCTCGAGGACGCCGAGGTCGCGGTCTTCGTCGTCGACGCCCAGGCGGGCGTGCGCCCCGGCGACGAGGAGCTCGCCGACCTCCTGCGCCGGCGCCCCGAGCCGGTGGTCGTCGCGGCCAACAAGATCGACTCGGTGAAGGACCTGGCGCTGGCCGCCGACTTCCACCGCCTCGGTCTCGGCGACCCGCAGCCGGTCTCCGCCGCCCAGGGCCTCGGCACGGGCGACCTGCTGGACCGCGTCGTCGAGCTCCTGCCCGACGAGGGCGACGCCCCCGAGCAGGACGACGAGACGGTGCGCCTGGCCGTCATCGGCCGGCCGAACGTCGGCAAGTCGACGCTCGTCAACCGGCTGGCGGGCCAGACGCGGATGATCGTCTCCGACGTCGCGGGCACCACGCGCGACGCGATCGACCTGCGCCTGGAGGTCGGCGGCCGCGAGGTCGTCCTGGTCGACACCGCGGGCATCCGCCGGCAGGCGCGCGTCGACGACCAGGTCGAGTACTACACGGCGCTGCGGTCCCAGCGGGCGGTCGAGCGCGCCGACGTGGCGCTCGTGGTCTGCGACGCGGGGGAGGGCATCACGGCCCAGGACCTGCGCATCGCCGAGCTCGCGATGAAGGAGGGCTGCGCGACCGCGCTGGTCCTGAACAAGTGGGACGCCTCGCCGATGGCCGAGGAGGACCTCCTGCACGAGCGCGCGCGCATGGCCAGCAAGCTGCGGCTGCGGCCCAAGGTCCTGACGATGAGCGCGCTCACCGGGCGCGGGGTGGAGCGGCTGGTGAGCGAGGCGGTCGGCCTCGCGGACCGCATGAAGGTGCGCATCCCGACTCCCGAGCTCAACCGCTTCCTGTCCGAGGTCGTCCAGCAGCGCCAGCCGCCGGCCAAGCAGGGCTCGCGCCTGCGCCTGCTCTACATGGCGCAGGTCTCGACCCGGCCGCCGCGCTTCGCCATCACCGTCAACTCGCGCAACCGCGTCACCCGCGACTACGCGTACTTCGTCGAGAACCGCCTGCGTGCCAGGTTCGGGATGGACGGCGTCCCCGTGATCATCGACTTCAACGAACGCGGATCGCGTCGTCGCGAGGTCGAAGACCGCTAATCTCGACCGACCAATGACCTCTTACGGCGACAACGAGTACCTCTTCACCTCCGAGTCGGTGACGGAGGGCCACCCGGACAAGGTGGCCGACCAGATCTCCGACGGCGTGCTCGACGCGGTCCTCGCCGAGGACCCGCTGGGCCGCGTGGCCTGTGAGACCCTCGTGAACACGGGTCTCGTCGTCGTCTCGGGCGAGATCTCCACGTCGACGTACGTCGACATCCAGGAGATCGCCCGCGAGACGATCCGCAAGATCGGCTACACCGACGCCGACCTCGGCTTCAGCGCCGACTCCTGCGCGGTCCTCAACGCGATCGACAAGCAGTCGGCCGACATCGCCCAGGGCGTGGACACCGCGCTCGAGAAGCGCACGCAGCCCGGCGACGACGACGAGCTCGACATCGCCGGCGCCGGCGACCAGGGCATGATGTTCGGCTACGCCTCCAACGAGACGTCGGAGCTCATGCCGCTGCCGATCTCGCTGGCCCACCGCCTGGCCAAGCGCCTCGCCGACGTCCGCAAGGCCGAGGTCGTCCCGTACCTGCGTCCCGACGGCAAGACCCAGGTCTCCGTCCGCTACCGCGACGGCAAGCCGGTCGAGATCGAGAAGCTCCTGATCTCCACGCAGCACAAGGAGGGCGCCGAGTCCCTCATCCCGGACGACCTCTGGGAGCACGTCGTCGAGCCGGTCCTGCCCAAGGACCTCTACGACGCGGGCAAGCTGCGCAAGTCGTTCCTCGTGAACCCGACCGGCCGCTTCGTCATCGGTGGCCCCGTCGGCGACGCGGGCCTGACCGGCCGCAAGATCATCGTCGACACCTACGGCGGCATGGCCCGCCACGGCGGCGGCGCGTTCTCGGGCAAGGACCCGTCGAAGGTCGACCGCTCGGCCGCCTACGCGGCGCGCTGGGTCGCCAAGAACCTCGTCGCCGCCGGCCTCGCCGACCGCGCGGAGGTCCAGGTCGCCTACGCCATCGGCGTCGCGCACCCCGTCTCGGTCATGGTCGAGACGTTCGGCACCGAGAAGGTCGGCCGCGGCACGATCGCCCAGCTCGTCGACGAGCACTTCGACCTGCGCCCGGGCGCCTTCCGCGAGGAGCTCAAGCTCCACCGCCCGATCTACCAGAAGACCGCCGCCTACGGCCACTTCGGCCGCGAGGACTCGGACTTCACCTGGGAGCGCACCGACAAGGCCGCGGTCCTCGCCGAGGCCGCGGGCCTCTCCGCGCCGGCCAGCGCCTAGCGCCGCCGGACACACCAGACGTCGTGCGAGGGGCGGCCGGCGGGCCGCCCTTCGTCGTCCTCAGGCGGTCGGGGCCGGCGTCCCCGCCGACCCCTCGCGCTGGGCGCGGTCGACGGCGCGCACCACGTCCTCGGGGTCGGCGACACCGGTGAAGCGGAACTCGGAGTCGTCGGTGCCGGCGGTGTCGAAGTCGACGGTGCCGACCTGCAGGAGGCGCTCGAGGATCGACTGCTGCGTGTTGACGTTCTGCACGCGCTCGATGCGGGTCTCCTGCGTCGCGCGGCTGAGGATGCCGCGGCGGATGTGCAGGCGCTCGGTCGTGATGACGTAGCGCGTCGCGGCGCGCTTGAGCAGGCCGAGGAGGACCACCGTGTCGAAGAGGACGAAGGCGGCGACGCCGCCGGCGACCTCGTCGACGGCGACGAAGACGATCGCGCCGACGACGAGCACCAGGGCCAGGCCCTTGAGGTAGAAGCCCATGGTCGAGCGCCAGCTCGGATGGCCGTCGAAGACGACGGTCTCGCCCGCGTGGAGGTCCATCGCCTCCCGACCCTACCCTGGCCCGGTGACGTCCGTGGTCCGTGTCGAGCCGCTGACGACGGCTCGGGCGCTGCGCGGGCCGTTCGACTACGCGCGCCCGGACGGGGCGCAGGTCGGCACGGTGCTCGAGGTCCCGTTCGGCCACCAGACGCTGCGGGCCGTGGTCACCGAGCTCGCCGACCGCTCCGAGCACGACCTCGCGCAGCCCATCCGGGTGCTGCCCGACCGGGTCCCGCCGGACCTCGTCGACCTCGCGCTGTGGATGGCGCGCGAGTACTGCTCGACGCCGGCGCGCGGCCTCGGCCTCGTCCTGCCGCCGCGGGGGGTCAAGGAGCGCACCGAGCTGTGGGCCCACGCCGCCCGCGCGCCCGAGGAGGGCGAGCGGCTCACCGACAACCAGCGGGCGCTCCTGGCGACGCTGCCGCGGCCGACGGGCAAGGACCTGCAGGCGCTGCGCCGGCTCGAGGGCCGCGGGCTGGTGGAGATCGCGCCGCGCGGCGTGCGCCGCGCGCCCGAGCACGTCGCGGTCGGCACGCGGCGCGAGCCGCCGGCGCTCAACGCCGACCAGGCGGCGGCGCTCCGGCGCATCGAGGGCGCACGGCCCGGGGAGCGGCTGCTGCTGCACGGCATCACCGGCTCGGGCAAGACCGAGGTCTACCTGCGCGCGGCGGCCACGACCCTGGCCGAGGGGCGGGCAGTGCTGGTCCTGGTCCCCGAGATCGGGCTGACGCCGCAGATGGTCTCGCGCGTCGTCGAGCGCTTCGGCGACACCGTGGCGGTCCTGCACTCCCAGCTGTCCCCCGGCGAGCGCTACGACGAGTGGCGGCGGCTGCGCAGCGGCGAGGCGCGCGTCTGCGTCGGGCCGCGCTCGGCGGTGTTCGCGCCGATGGCCGACCTCGGGCTCGTCGTCGTCGACGAGGAGCACGACGGCTCCTACAAGCACGAGGGCGACCCGCGCTACGACGCGCGGCTCGTCGCCGAGCACCGGGCCCGCGCCCACGGCGCCGTCCTGGTGTGCGGCAGCGCCACGCCGCGGCCCGAGTCGCTGGCGACGCTCACCCGGATCCGGCTCGACCGCCGCGCCGACGGCGCGCCGCTGCCGCCCGTCGAGGTCGTCGACCTCACCGAGGCGGGCGGCCTGCTGCACCGGCGCACGCACGAGGCGCTCGTCGACGCGCGCAAGGCGATCGTGCTGCTCAACCGCCGGGGGTGGTCGAACTTCCTCACCTGCCGGTCCTGCGGCCACGTCTGGCAGTGCCCGCAGTGCGACGTCGCGCTGGTCCTGCACCGCCACGACGGGCTGCTGGCCTGCCACCACTGCGGCCACCGCGAGCGCATCCCGCAGGCGTGCACCGCGTGCGGGTCGGTGTCCATCGCCCGCCACGGCACGGGCACCGAGCGCCTCGAGGCCGAGCTCGCCGCGCTCGACCGCCCGGTCTTCCGCCTCGACGCCGCCACGGCCGACGCCGCCCGGACGCTCGCCGCCTTCCAGGCCGCACCCCGCGCCGTCCTCGTCGGCACGCAGCTCGTCGCCAAGGGCCACGACTTCCCGGACGTCGATCTCGGCGTCGTCGTCGACGCCGACAGCACGCTGCGCTTCCCGGACTTCCGCGCCGAGGAGCGGACCTTCGCCCTCGTCACGCAGCTCGCCGGCCGGGCCGGGCGCGGCGGCCGGGGCAGGGTGCTCGTCCAGACGATCGACCCGGACGCGCCCGCCATCGCCTTCGCCGCCCAGCACGACAGCGACGGCTTCCTGCGCGGCGAGCTCGAGCGCCGGCGCGCCCTGCGCTACCCGCCGTTCAGCACGCTCATCCGGATCGTCTGCTCCAGCCCGGACGCCGGCGTCCCGCTCGCGGCCGCCCAGGCGGTCAAGGACCACCTCGACGGGGTCCCGGCGCTCGGCCCGGCCCCGCTGTTCCGCCTGCGCGGCCGCGAGCGCGCCCAGGTCGTCGTGAAGGCGCCCGACCGCGCCCCGGCCATCGCGGCGGTCGACGCCGCCGTGCGCGCCGTCGCCGGCGGCCGGGAGCACAAGCGCGCGTCCTTCAGCGTCGACGTCGACCCCCAGTGAACGGTGCCTGGCACCGTTCATGCGGCGGGGACGGCGACGGTCGACACGCCGCCGTCGACGACCAGCTCCGTCCCGGTGGTGAAGGTGGCCTCGAGCGCGAGGAAGACGGCGGCGCGGGCGACCTCGTCGGCGTCGCCGAGGCGGCCCATCGGGGTGGCCGCGCGGCCCTCCTCGTACGCCGCGGCGCGCTCCTCGTCGGTCATCCCGGCGACGCCGAAGGTCGGCGTGTCGATGAACCCCGGCGCGACGGTGTTCACCCGGATGGCGTCGCCGACGAGCTCGGCGGCCAGCGAGAACGCGAACGCGCGGACCGCGGCCTTCGTGGCGCTGTAGACCGCGTCGCCGGGCGCCGCCGTGCGGGCCATGAGGGTGGTGAAGACGATCCCGCCGCCGGGCCGGACCTGCCCGACGAGCCGCTGGGCGGTGAAGAACGCGCCCTTGGCGTTCACGTCGAACTGGCGGTCCCCGAGGCCTCGCTGACCTCGGCGAACGGCTCGACCTCCGCGATGCCCACGTTCACGAAGACGGCGTCGACCTCGCCCGCCCGCTCGGCCAGGGCGCTGCGGTGGTCCTCGGAGGTCACGTCGCCGGCCAGCCCCGTCGCCGCCGGCCCCAGCGCGGCGGCCGCCTCGGCCACCTTCGCGGCGTCGCGGCCGGTGACGAGGACCTCTGCTGCACCGTCGACGAGCCGCTGGGCGATGGCCAGGCCGATGCCGTGCGTGCCGCCGACCACCACGGCGCGGCGACCGGCGTACGTCGTGTCGAAGCTCATGCCGTCGAACCTAGGGACGCGGATACCCTGGGGGGCGATGGCCGACCAGCCCGACACCGTCGAGGTCGCCCCCGACGAGGAGGCCGAGGCCCCGCGCCTGGACCCCGAGGTCGCGGCGCGCCGCCGCGCCGCGCTCGCGCACGTGCGCCAGTTCGGCGACCCGGTCCTGAAGACCAGGGCGCGCGAGGTCGAGCACTTCGACCAGGCGCTGCGCGACGAGGTCGCCCGCATGGGGGGCCTCATGCACGACGCGCTGGGCATCGGCCTGGCCGCCACCCAGGTCGGCATCCCGCATCGCCTCCTCGTCTACCGCGTCGAGCACGACAGCCCCATCAACGCGCTGGTCAACCCGGTCCTCGAGTGGTCCTCCAAGGAGGAGGAGTGGGCCGAGGAGGGCTGCCTCTCGCTGCCCGGGGTGCAGGTCGACGTCGAGCGCCCGGTCTACGTCCGCGTCCGTGCGCAGGACCCGACGGGCGCCCCGCTGCTCATCGAGGCCAGCGGCCTCGAGGCCCGGGTGATCCAGCACGAGATGGACCACCTCGACGGCGTCCTCATCCTCGACCGCACGCCGCGCGACCAGCGCAAGCAGGCCATGCGCGTCCTGCGCGCAGCGCTCGACGGCCAGGCCGCCTAGCCCGCCTTGGCGACGGTCTACCTCGGCACGAGCGACTTCGCCGCGGCCGTCCTGCGCCGGCTGGCCGGGAGCCCGCATCGCCCGTCGCTCGTCGTGACCCGGCCCGACGCGCCCAAGGGCCGCGGACGCAAGCTCGCGCCGCCGCCGGTCGCCGACACCGCGCGGGAGCTCGGCATCGAGGTCTTCCAGCCCGCGTCGGTCAACGACGACGACGCCCGCGCCCGCATCGCCGCGCAGCGGCCCGAGGCCGTGGTCGTCTGCGCGTTCGGCGCGCTGCTCAAGGAGCCGCTGCTCTCCGAGCACGAGCTGCTCAACGTCCACCCGTCGCTGCTGCCGCGCTGGCGCGGCGCGGCGCCGGTGGAGCGGGCGATCATGGCCGGCGACGCGCAGACCGGCGTCTCGATCATGCGGGTGACGGCCGGGCTGGACAGCGGCCCGGTCTGCCTGCAGGAGCGCGAGCCGATCCTCCCCGACGACGACTTCGCCTCGCTGTCCCAGCGGCTCGAGGCGCTCAGCGCCCGGCTGCTGCTCCAGGCCCTCGACGAGCGCCCGCCGTTCGCCGAGCAGCCCGAGGACGGCGTGACCTACGCGGAGAAGGTCACCGCGGCCGATCGCGACCTCGACCTCGCCAGGCCCGCCCGGGAGCTCGTGGACGTGGTCCGTGCGCTGCACCCGCACGTGGGCGCCCGCCTCGAGCTCGCCGACGGCACGAAGCTGGGCGTCCAGCGCGCCGAGGTGGCCGGCGACGGCCGCCTGCGCCTGCTCGAGGTCCAGCCGCCCGGGGGCCGCCCGATGGCCTACGCCGACTACGTCCGTGGGCGCGGCGAGGCCCAGCCCGCCGCGGGCGCCCTGGCGCCCGCCGCCTAGCTCGCCGCCAGCCGGCGGTTCTGCGCCTCGCGCCGGCGGGCGTGGTGCGCCTCGCGCCGCTCGCGCTCCTCCCGGCGCAGGTCGCCCAGGACGAGCGCCAGGAGCACGAGCAGGACCACCGACCCGGCCAGGAAGACGGGGGAGGTCCCCTCGACCCCGGTGACGAGCACCATCGCCGCCACGAGGGCGGTGAGCGCCGTGACGAGGGCCATGGAGGAGCGCTGGGCCATGGCCGTCGTGTTCCCGCGATCCCGACGCACCTACCATCGGTCTGACGTGCCTGCCGCGACCCCCGCCCGCCGCGCCGCCCACGCGGTGGTGCGCCGCACCCTCCAGGACGGCGCCTTCGCCGATCGCGCGCTGCACGGCGAGGCGCAGGGCCTGGACCCGCGCGAGCGGGCGCTGGCCAAGCGCCTGGCCTTCGGCGCCGTCCAGCGCCGCGGCACCCTGGACTGGGCGGTCGACCGCCTCGCCAACCGCAAGCTCGACCCGCCGGTGCGCGCCGCGCTGCACCTCGGCCTCTACCAGCTGCTGTTCACCGAGGTGGCGCCGCACGCCGCGGTCGCCGAGTCCGTCGAGCTCGCCAAGCCCTCGCCCGGGGCCAAGCTCGTCAACGCCGTCCTGCGTCGCGTCCAGCGCGAGGGCCTCGGGCTCCCGGCCGACGACACCCCGGCCGGCGCCGCGATCCGCCACAGCCACCCGCGCTGGCTCGTCGAGCTGTGGTGGGACTGGCTCGGAGCTGCGCGCACCCGCGCCCTGCTGGCCGCCGACAACGAGCCCGCCGAGCTCGCCCTGCGGGTCAACCCGCTCGCCGGCACGCCCGTCGACCTCGACGGCCGCCGCGAGGACGACGCGCTCGTCGTCGACGGCCCGATGGACGTCCTGGCCCACCCGCTCTACCGCGCCGGCGCGATCACGCCCCAGTCGCGCGCCTCCCAGCGGGTGGCGCGCACCGTCGACCCCCAGCCCGGCGAGCGCGTCCTGGACCTCTGCGCCGCGCCCGGCGGCAAGACGACGCACCTCGCGGCGCTCATGCAGGACCGCGGGGAGGTCGTCGCGGTCGAGGTCCATCCGCAGCGCGCCAAGGCGCTGCGCGCCAACGCCCAGCGCCTGCACGCGACATGCGTCCGGGTCCTCGAGCAGGACGCCCGCGACCCGATCGCCGGCGGCCCGTACGACCGCGTCCTCTGCGACCCGCCGTGCAGCGGCCTCGGGACCCTGCGCACGCACCCGGACCTGCGCTGGCGCGTGACGCCCGAGGCGATCGAGCGGCTCGTCGGCATCCAGGAGGAGGTCGTCGCCCGCGCCCGCGAGGCGCTCAAGCCCGGCGGGACGCTCGTGTACTCGGTCTGCACGCTCTCCCCGCAGGAGGAGCGCGTCGCCGGCGCGGAGCACTGGCGCACGCTGCCGTCCGAGGACGACACCGACGGCTTCTACACTGCCCGCGATGCTGCCTGAGAAGGTCAGCTTGCGCTGTCCGGGCTGCGGTGAGCCCTGGCTTCGCCCGACGACCCTGCCGGGGCGCTACCGGTGCGTGAACTGCCTGCACCGCTTCGAGCTGCGCTCCGTCTGCCCCGAGTGCGGCGAGCACTCGACCATCGTCCGGATGGCCTCGACCGCGACGACCGTCTGCAACCACTGCGGCGGCTCGATGCTCATCGCGGTCTGACGGCTAGGCTCCCGCGCCCTTGCCGCCGACACGCCGCATCGCCCCGAGCATCCTGTCCGCCGACTTCGCCCGCCTGGGCGAGCAGGTCCAGGAGGTCGTCGACGCGGGCGCGAGCGTCATCCACGTCGACGTCATGGACGGCCGCTTCGTGCCGCCGATCACCATGGGCCCGCTCGTCGTCGAGGCGCTGCGCGGGCGCTTCGCCGACGTCGACCTCGACGTGCACCTGATGATCGCCGACCCGGAGCGCCAGGTGGAGGCGTTCGCGAGCGCCGGGGCGAGCGGCATCACCTTCCACGCCGAGGCCACCGCGCACGTGCACCGCACGCTCGACCTCGTCCGCGAGCACGGCTGCCGCGCCGGCCTGGCGGTGAACCCCGCCACGCCGCTCACGGTCTTCGAGGAGGTCGAGGTCGACCTCGCGCTGCTGATGACCGTCAACCCGGGGTGGGGCGGCCAGCGCTTCATCCCGGCGTCGCTGGGCCGGCTCGAGCGCCTGCGGGCGATCGTCGGCCCCGACAAGGAGGTCGAGGTCGACGGCGGGGTCGACGCGCAGACGGCCGGTCCGTGCGCTGACGCGGGCGCCAGCCTCTTCGTCGCCGGGTCGGCCGTGTTCGGGGCCGGCAGCCCGGGTGACGCCCTGCGGACCATCGCCGCCGCCACAGGCGCGGGGTAGGGCAAGCCGTACCAAGTAGGCCTGTCCCAGCGGCGATCCTCTAGATCAGTGGCTCACACCGTCCTCATCGTCGACGACCACCCGTCGTTCCGCTCGACCGCCCGCCTCCTGCTGGAGATGGAGGGCTTCGACGTGATCGGCGAGGCGCCCGACGGCATGAGCGCGATCGAGCGTTGCGGCGAGCTGCACCCCGACCTGGTGCTCCTCGACGTCAACCTGCCGGACATCGACGGCTTCGACGTCGCCTCCCGCATCACGGGCCGCGACGACTCGCCGACGGTGATCATGGTGTCGAGCCGCGACCCCTCGGACTTCGGCCCGCTCGTGGGCCGCAGCGGCGCCCGCGGGTTCATCCCGAAGGGCGAGCTCTCCGGGGAGGCGCTGACGGCCCTCCTGCGATGAGCTCGCTGCGCCGGGCGCTGGTGGGCCTGGCCGTCCTGGCCGTCGGGTTCGCCGCGGTCGACGCGGTGCTCATCGCCACCAGCGGGCACGAGGACGACGACGTCGTCACGGCGGTCCTCGGGCCGTTCATCGGCGTCGCCTTCGTCGGCACGGGCCTCTTCGCGTGGGCCCGCCGGCCCACCAGCCGCTTCGGCGCCCTCATGACGGGCGTCGGCTTCGCCTGGCTCGCCGCCGGGCTGACCTACAGCGACGACGCGCTGGTCTTCTCGCTCGGCTCGTACCTGAGCCCGCTGTACATCGTCCTGCTCGGGCACATGCTCATCGCGTTCCCGACGGGGCGCATCAGCACCACGGCGGGGCGCGCGGTCGTCGCGACGGGCTACCTCAACGTCCTCGTCCTGCTCGTCCCGTACTACGTGCTGGGCGGGCGCTTCGACGCGGTCCCGGGCGCGCCGGACAACGCGTTCGCGATCTGGGACGAGCCCGACGCGGCGGCGATCTTCGAGTCGGTCGCCCAGCTCGTGGGCGCCGGCCTGGTGGCCGCGCTCTTCGTCCTGCTCGTGCGCAAGCGCCAGCTGGCCTCGCCGCCCCAGCGTCGCGCGATGGCGCCGGTGCTGTGGACGGGCCTCGTGCTCGCGCTGATCCTCACGGCGACGCTGACCGGCGACCTGGTGGGGACGGGCAACGTCGCTCAGACCTTCCCGGGGCTGACCGCGCTCATCGCCTTCGCGTTCCTGCCCTTCGCCTTCCTGCTCGGACTCGCGCGCAGCCGCTACACGCGCGCCGGGGCGGTCTCGGAGCTCGTCGAGCGGTTGAACGAGGGCGCGACGGTCGAGCACCTGCGCGACGCGCTGGCGCGCGCCCTGGGCGACCGCTCGCTGCAGCTCGTCTACTGGTCGCGCCAGCAGGAGCGCTACGTCGACGGCGACGGCCGGCCCGTGCCGCTGCCGCCGGGCCGCGGGCGGATGCTCACCGAGGTCCGCGCCCCAGGCGCGACGGAGGACACCCACCCGATTGCGGCGATCGTCCACGACACGGCGCTGGGCGACGAGCCCGGGATCGTCCGCGCCGCGGGCGCGGCGGCGGCGCTCGCCCTCGAGAACGAGCGCCTGGAGGCCGAGCTGCGCGCCCGCGTCGCCGAGCTCCAGACGTCCCGGCGCAAGCTCATCGAGGTCGGGATGCACGAGCGCCGCGCGCTCGAGCGCAACCTCCACGACGGCGCCCAGCAGCGCCTCGTCGCCCTCTCGCTCCAGCTCGGCCTGGCCAAGGGCAAGGTCCGCAAGGACCCCGATGCGGCAGAGCAGCTGCTCGACGCCGCGCGCGAGGAGCTGGCCGCCGCGCTCGAGGAGCTGCGCGAGCTCGCGCGCGGCATCCACCCGGCGATCCTCACCGACCGCGGCCTCGGCCCGGCGCTGGAGATGCTGGCCGGCCGGGCGCCCGTGCCGGTCGAGGTGGAGGCCGTCCCGATGGAGCGCCTGCCCGTCGCGGTCGAGGCGGCGGCCTACTTCGTGGTGGCCGAGTCGCTGACGAACCTCGCCAAGTACGCCGACGCCGGAGGCGCATCGGTCCGGGCGATCCGCCAGGATGCACAGCTCGTGGTGGAGGTCCAGGACGACGGCAGGGGCGGCGCCGATCCTTCGGCGGGCTCCGGCCTGCGTGGGCTCGCCGATCGCGTCGCCGCGCTCGACGGTCGCCTGGACGTGGTGTCGCCGCCCGGTGAGGGCACGCTCGTGAGGGCCGTGCTGCCGTTCTGAGGTGGGGGAGACTGGGGAGACAGGGATGCGCGTCGTTCTCGCTGATGATTCTGTGCTGCTGCGCGAGGGGCTCGCGCGCCTGCTCGAGGAGCAGGGGATGGAGGTCGTCGCCCAGGCGGGCGACGCCGAGGACCTCCTGCGCAAGGTGGGCGCCCACAAGCCCGACGTCGCGGTCGTCGACGTTCGCATGCCGCCGACCCAGACCGACGAGGGCCTCAAGGCCGCCCTCGAGCTGCGCGAGCGCCACCCCGGCGTCGGCGTGCTCGTCCTGAGCGCCTACATCGAGGAGTCCTCGGCCATGGAGCTCCTCTCCGACGACGCCTCCGGCATCGGCTACCTCCTCAAGGACCGCGTCGGCGACGTCGACCGCTTCGTGGAGGCCGTCAAGCGCGTCGCCGAGGGCGGCAGCGCCCTGGACCCCGAGGTCGTCGCCCGCCTCCTGGGCCGCCGCCGCCGCGAGGACCCGCTCGACGTCCTCTCCCCGCGAGAGCGTGAGGTCCTGGGCCTCATGGCCGAGGGCAAGTCCAACCACGCGATCGCCGAGACGCTCGTCGTCACCGAGCGCGCGGTCGAGAAGCACGTCACCTCGATCTTCTCGAAGCTCGACCTCCCGCCGACCGTGGAGGACCACCGGCGCGTGCTGGCGGTCCTGCGGTTCCTCGGGTCGGGCGGCGGCGCGGCGTCGTAGGCGTCCCGCTCGGGCGGCCGCTGGGTGCGGCGCGCTCGCTGGTCTTCACCGAGAGAGAGGGACCGGCCGGCGTTCGTGGTGGTGCGCGTGTCGTTGAGGCTCTGCTGCCAACGATGGATCGTCACACGAGGCGCGACGAACTGCGAGCGGGTCCGCAGTTGGAGCGCGCGCCATCGTGACCCTGTCGATCCCGGCGTCCCACGCCGGAATCGACAGGGTCACGACGCTCGAACCCACACGACCGCCCGCGGAGGACGCGACCGCGGGCGGCGACGCCCTCAGTGCCGAACAGCGAACGCGTCGAACCCGGACGACGCCCGAGCGGGACGCCAACCGCGCTAGCCGCAGCCGCAGCCGCAGCCGCAGCGCCCGAGGACGCCCTACCGCCCTAGCACCGCGTCCACGCCCCACCGCCCCTGCTCACGCACCAACGTGAGCCGGAGCATCGGGGCCGCGCCACGGTCGACCGCGACGTAGGCGGTGCGGCCGTCGACCTGCGGGACGCCGACCTTCGGGACGGGGCCGGTGAGGGGCTCCATCCGGCGCAGGTCGCACGGGCCGCCGGCCTTGCCGCGGGCGGCGCGGGAGCTCGTGGCGCACACGTCGGAGGCGTCGCCGCGGCGCAGGGCGCGCACGTAGCGGCGCGCGACGCGGCGGGCGGCGTCCTCGCGGGTGGGGGCGGTGGGCAGGACGGCGGTCTGGGTGCCGGCGATGGCGCCGGTGCCGCCCGTCCTACCGGCCTGGTCGTCGGCGGCGCAGGCGCTCAGGACGAGGCCCAGGGCGACCATCCCGCCGGCCGCGCGCACCGGGGGGCGCAGCGCTCGCTGACCGATCCATCCCACGCCGTCGATCCTGCCAGCGCGCCCCCGGACCGTGCGCCGCTTCCGCCGCCCGGCGACGCCCGCCGCGCCGCCCGTCGTGAACGTGTCCGTTCCCGCTCGACACGCCTGGCACGGTCGTGCAAGATCAGCGGCGGTCATGCGGCGGGTCGTCGGCACGGTGGCTGCGGTGCTCGCGACGGTCTCCGTCTGCGCGGTCTCCGCGGGGGCCGACTACGGGCAGGTCCTGCGCGGCACCGACGGGCCCGACCGCCTCGTCGGTGGCTTCGGCGCCGACCGCGTCATCGGCGTGGGGGCCGACGACGACCTCCTCGGCGGCTCGGCCAACGACCGCGTCGAGGGCGGCTTCGGCGACGACACGCTCGACGGTGGCAGCGGCAACGACCGCCTCGAGGGCGAGCACGGCGGCGACATCCTCGACGGCGGCGACGGCGACGACGTCGTCTACGGCGGCCCCGGCAGCGACTTCATCGTCGAGTCGGCCTTCGGCAACGACCTCCTGCTCGACGGCGGCCAGGGCGACGACTACCTCGACGGCAACCGCGGCAGCGACCGCCTGGTCAACGGCGGCGAGGGCGACGACGTCCTGCTCGGCGGGTCGGGCAGCGACCGGCTGCTGGGCGGCCCGGGGCAGGACTGGCTGAACGGGGGCGAGGGCGCCGACATCGTCGAGGGCGGCGACGGCAACGACACGATCGTCGTGGACGACCCGCGGTCCGAGCTCGGCTACGACGCCAAGCGCGACCACATCCTGGGCGGCCCCGGCGACGACGTCATCCGCTCGGCCGTCCCGCTGGGCTTCGTCGACTGCGGCGACGGCGACGACGTGCTCTACGGCGCCGCCGAGCAGCCCGTCAACTGCGAGCGCCACGTCACCGACCTGCACCTGGCGCCGGCGCTGCCGCCGCCCGAGGTCGCGGGCTTCGTCCTGGGCGGCAAGGAGCGCGCCGAGGCGGGCTCGATCGGCCAGGCCGTCCAGCTCAAGCAGTCCGGCACGCCGGGCGACGACGTCCTCGAGGGCGTCGACGCGCCGCGCGGCGTCCTGCCCGACGCCGACCTCCTGCTCGGCAAGGACGGCAACGACAAGCTCTTCGGCCGAAGCGGCGACGACCACCTCGAGGGCGAGGCCGGCAACGACATGCTCGCCGGGGGCGTGGGCAACGACGCGCTCTACGGCCGCACGGGCAAGGACCTCGTGCTGGGCGAGGAGGGCCACGATCAGCTCGAGGGCGGCCGCGGCAAGGACCGCCTCGACGGCGGCCCCGGCAACGACCGGCTCAACGGCGGCTTCGACCCCGACGTCCTGCGCGGTGGGTCGGGCAACGACGTGATCAAGGCCGTCGGAGGCGGACGCGACCGGATCGACTGCGGCCCGGGCATCGACCTGGTCGTGGCCGACTTCCGGGACGAGATCCGCAACTGCGAGAAGCTCCGCGGGTCGATCGCCAACCGCAGGCACTCGCGAGCCAAGCGCTAGCGCGCACCCGGGCGCCCGCGACCCGGACGCCGGATGAGGGTCGGCCCCGGACGTGCCCCTAGGGGACCGGGTACGGGCAGCCGCACCCTCCGCCGTGGACGCTCGTGCGAGCGTGCCGGGCATGTCCACCCCCATCGTCTCCGCGCAGGACCTCGAGCGCACCTACGGCACGGGCGAAGCCGCCGTGAAGGCCCTCGCGGGCGTCACGATCGACTTCCCGGCCGGCGCCTTCACGGCCATCATGGGCCCGTCGGGCTCCGGCAAGTCGACGCTGATGCACTGCCTCGCCGGCCTGGACCGCCCGACCGGCGGCCAGGTGACGATCGACGGCGTCGACCTCGGCGGGCTCGACGACAAGCGCCTCACCGAGCTGCGCCGCACGAAGGTCGGCTTCGTCTTCCAGCAGTTCAACCTCCTGCCGGTGCTCAGCGCGGAGGAGAACATCGTCCTGCCGCTGCGCATCGGCGGCACCCAGCCCGACAAGGCGTGGGTGGACCGGCTCATCGACACCGTCGGCCTGCGCGACCGCCTGCACCACCGCCCCGCGGAGATGAGCGGCGGCCAGCAGCAGCGCGTCGCCGTCGCCCGCGCCCTGGCCACCCGGCCCGCCGTGGTGTTCGCCGACGAGCCCACCGGCAACCTCGACTCGAAGACCTCCGCGGAGATCCTCGGCCTCCTGCGCCGGTCGGTCGACGAGTTCGGCCAGACCGTCGTCATGGTCACCCACGACGCGCAGGCCGCCTCGCACGCCGACCGGCTGGTCGTGCTCGCCGACGGCCGCGTCGTCCACGACGGCGAGGCCGGGACGGCCGACCAGGTCCTCGACCACATGAAGGCCGTCGCCTAGCCATGCTCAAGGTCGCCCTCCGCGGGCTGCTGGCCCGCCGCGTGCGCCTGGCGCTGACCGCCGCCGCGGTCGCGCTCGGCGTGACCCTCATCGCCGGGACCTACGTGTTCACCGACACGATCGACCGGTCCTTCGACAAGATCTTCTCCAACTCGTACGCCGGCATCGACGTCGCCGTCACGCCGCCCGAGGGCGTCGAGAGCGACACGGACGAGGGCCCGCCGCTGCCCGCGGCCCTCGTCCGCCAGATCCGCGCCGTCCCGGGCGTCGCCCAGGTCGAGGGCGCCATCTTCACCCAGGGCGTGATCCTCGACGGCGAGGGCAAGCGCCTCACGAGCGCCGGCCCGCCGTCGTTCATCTCCTCCGTCTCGACGGTCAAGGCGTTCAACACCCTGACCCCGGTCGAGGGCCGCCTGCCGAGCGCCATGGGGGAGGGCGTGATCGACAAGGGCACGGCCGACCGCAAGGGCTTCGAGGTCGGCGACCGCATCTCGGCCCAGGGCGACGGCCCGCGCACGCCGATCCGCCTGACCGGCATCGTGCGCTTCGCCGGCGTCGACAACTACGGCGGCGCTTCGCTGCTGGCGGTGACCATGCCGCAGGCGCAGGCGATCGCCGGGCGCGGGGACGCGTTCAACGAGATCGACGTGCAGGCCGCCGACGGCACGAACGCCGACGCCCTGGCCCGCGCCGTCCAGGCCCGAGTGGGGGACCGCGCCGTCGCCCGCACCGGCGCGGCGGAGGCCAACGCCCAGACCGAGGACATCCGCGACGACTTCTCGTTCCTGCGCACGGCCCTGCTGGCCTTCGCCGGGATCTCGCTGTTCGTCGGGGCGTTCCTGATCTTCAACACCTTCTCGATCACCGTCGCCCAGCGCACGCGGGAGTTCGCGCTCCTGCGCACGCTCGGCGCCTCGCGCCGCCAGGTGCTGGGCTCCGTCCTGGCCGAGGGCCTGCTCCTCGGGGTCCTGGGCTCGGCCATCGGCCTGGCGCTCGGGGTGCTGACCGCCAAGGCGCTGCAGGCGCTGTTCAAGGCCGTCGGCGCCGACCTGCCGTCGACCGGCAGCGTCATCGAGACCCGGACGATCGTCGTCTCGCTCGTCGTCGGCCTGCTCGTGACGCTCGCGGCCACCCTGGCCCCGGCGCTGCGCGCCACCCGCGTGCCGCCCGTCGCGGCCCTGCGCGAGGGCGTGACGATCGAGGCCCGGCGCTCGCGCGTCGCGCCGATCGCGGGGGCCGTGCTGGCCGTCCTGGGCACCGCGCTGCTGGCGGTCGGCCTGTTCGCGGTGGAGGACGAGACCGGCGCGCTCAGCCTCATGGGCGCCGGCGCCGCCGCCGCGTTCATCGGCGTCGCCCTGCTCTCCCCGCGCCTCGTGCCGCCGCTGTCGCAGGTCGTGGGGCGCCCGATGCTCGCGCTCGGCATGCCGGGCCGCCTGGCCCGCGAGAACGCGACCCGCCAGCCCGGGCGCACCGCGGTGACCGCCGCGGCGCTCATGATCGGCGTGGCCCTCGTGACCTTCGCGTCGATCTTCGCGGGCTCGTTCAAGTCCTACATCGCCGACTCGATCGACACGGGCTCCAAGGCCCAGGCGGTCATCCAGAACGGCGACGGCTTCTCGCCCTTCACCCACCAGGCCACCGAGGCGGTGGCGCAGGTCGACGGCGTGGCCCAGGTCTCGCCGGTGCGCTTCGTCAACGCCGAGCTCGACGGGACGGAGACCGACGTCACGGGCATCGACCCGCGGACGTTCTCGGAGGCCTTCAACGTCGAGTGGGACCAGGGCGACGACGCCCTGCTGACGAGGCTCGGCAGCTCTGGGGCCATCGTCTCCAAGGGCTACGCCGAGGACCACGACCTCCGGGTCGGCAGCCCGCTGACCCTGCGCACCGAGAGCGACCAGCGCGTCACCCTGCGCGTCGAGGGCATCCACGACGACGCCACGTCCCTGCTCGGCGACGTCGTCGTGCCCAACGCGACGGTGGAGCGCGGCTGGGCGACGACGAAGGACTCGTTCGTCCTCGTCGACTACGCCCCGGGCGCCGACCCCAAGCCGCAGGTCGACCGGCTGCTCGAGGACCGCTTCCCGATCGCGGAGGCGCTGACCACCGACGAGTTCAAGGACGACCAGGCCGGCCAGATCGACCAGCTGCTGTACATGGTCTACGCCCTGCTGAGCCTGGCGATCATCGTCTCGCTCTTCGGGATCGTGAACACGCTGTACCTGTCGATCACCGAGCGCACGCGGGAGCTCGGGCTCCTGCGCGCGGTGGGCACGACGCGCCGCCAGGTCAAGCGGATGGTCCGCGCCGAGGCGGTGATCACCGCGCTCATCGGCTCGGTGCTCGGCCTCGTGGTCGGCGGCGTGCTCGCGCTCCTCGTCAGCCGCGCCGTCGACGACCTGCCCCTCACGATCCCGGTCGCGACGATGGTCGTCGTCCTCGTCGTGGGTGGCCTGGCCGGTGTGGCCGCCGCGGCGTGGCCCGCCCGCCGCGCCGCCAGGCTCGACGTGCTCGACGCCCTGGCCTACGAGTAGGCGCGGCGGTCCAGCCGCCACAGCAGCGCGCACAGCAGGCCGGCTGCCACGGGGTAGCCGGCCTCCGCGCGCAGGACCTCGTCGTCGATCACGCCGACGAGCATCCACACCACGAAGACGACCGCCGCCAGCGCCCAGATGCCCGCGGCCTGCGCCGCGCGCCCGCGGGCCAGCGCCGCCTGGTTGAGGGTTCCGGCGGTGAGGTGCAGGCCCATGCCGACGGCGACGAGCGCCAGGCCGCCGCGGCCGTAGTCGTAGCCCTCGCCGAACAGCAGGTCCATCGCCCACGGCCCGACGGCGAGCAGCCCGACCGCGATGGAGCCCGCGAACGCGACGACGAGCAGGACGGTCTGGCGGATGGCCTTGTCGAACGCGCCGCGGTCGGCGGTGGCGTCCATCCCCGCGAGGTGGGGCAGCAGCGAGGTCTGCACGACCTGGAAGAGCTGGAGGGGCGCCCGGGTGATCATGAACGCGTTGAACACCGCGCCGGCGAGGCCGACGGTGGAGCCCACGAGCAGGACGCCGGCGTTGACCAGCGTCTGCTCGGCGGCCTGGATGACGGCCACCGACCCCGCGAAGCCCGCGCCCTCGCGCAGGTCGCCGCGCTCGCGCGCCGCCGCCGCGCCGCCACCGCCCCGGCGCGCGAACGCCCACGGGATGACCACCAGCGAGGCCAGCGGCGCGGCCGCGATGCCCAGGGCGACGGCCGTCTGGCCGGAGGCGATGCCGACCGCCACCGCCACCGGGAACGCGAAGCGCGAGAGCGACTCGAAGAGCACGAGCCCGCCGTAGAGCCCGAACCACTGGTGGCCCGCGACGTAGCCGCGGGCGAAGTACGAGGCCGCGTAGGCCAGGGCGGCGACGACGAGCACCCAGTACAGCGCCGAGGAGCCGTCGAGCAGGTCGTCCTCGATCGGGCCGCGCAGGGCGAGCGCCGCGACGAGGAACAGCGCCGCGAACGCCGCCTGGATCGTGATCGGCGTGCGCAGCGAGCCGGCGTCCAGACCCTGGGCCCGGCGTGCGGCGATCGTGCGCGACAGCAGCTGCTCGACCGGCCGGTAGATGACCGACATGACCAGGAACAGCACGGTCCACAGCTGCGCGACGGGGTCGTAGTCGGCCTTGGAGAGGACGTGCGAGCCCACCGCGAAGTACGCGAAGGTGAAGACGCCGGTCGTCGCGATGCCGACCGACAGGATGCGCGCGCCGCGCGCGTAGGCGTCGGGCTGGGCGGCGTCCTCGCCGCCGCCCGCCGGCGCGCTCGCCACTAGCGCAGCTCGACGAGCAGCATCGTCCACGGGAACGGCGAGCGCGCCTCGACGACGCGGCCGTGCCGGGACAGCAGCTCGACGAACGAGCGCTTGGACCAGTGGTTCAGGTGGCCCGGGGTGTTGCCCAGGTCCTTGAGGTAGGCGCCGCGGGCCATGTTGAGCATGCGCCACAGCGGCTCGCGCGGGACCGAGACCAGGAGGTGGTCGGACGCCACGCGCGCCATCTCGGCCACGGTGTGCTCGGGGTCCGGGACGTGCTCGAGCACCTCGATGGCGGAGGCCAGCTCGAACTCGCCGTCGGCGAACGGCAGGTTCTCGGCCTTCATGACCTGGTACTCGAGGTTCGGCGCCTGGCGCTCCTGCCACGCGGCCTGGAGCGTCGCGTCCTCGAGGTCGATGCCGACGATGCGGCGGATGCCCGGCTTCTGGGCCCACTGGTGGGTGAGCACGCCCTCGCCGCAGCCCACGTCGAGCAGCGTCGACGGCGCGGCCTTGCGGAACAGCTCCTCGAGCGTGCGCTCGAAGCCCGCCATGAGCCGGCGGACGACCGGGTTGGTCGAGCCGTACTTGTCGTAGGTGTTGCCGGTGACGGTGCCCTCGGCGTCGACGGTGACCTGCGAGCTCACAGCTGGATCGCCTCCCGCTCCTCGGTGTGGGGACCGGCGTGCGCGCCGGTCGTCGGCGCCTGGCCGGTGGGCTTGGCGCCGGGCTCGTAGTGCGACGGCGGGACGTCGAGCTGGAGCTCGATGCGCCGCACGCGCTCGAAGATGCGCTGGGTCATGATCCGCTGCCCGTAGAGCAGGTCGCCGATGACGCCGAGCGCGGCGAGCACGACCGAGGCGTTGAACAGCACGGCGCCGAAGATCAGCGACTGGACGTGGCCGGCGCCGTCGCCGCCGATGTAGGCGACGGTGAAGCGCGTGAACGGCACGCAGGCGGCGAGGAAGAGCACCGCCGCGAGCGTCATGAAGACCTTGAGCGGCTCGTACTGCGCGTAGATGCGGGTGATCGCGACGGCGTTGCGCCGCACGTAGGCCCACATCGACGGGAACAGGCGCGACTCGCGCGTCTTCGGGTTGGTCCGGATCTGGACGTGGTCCGTGGCGACGAGGAGCTTGCCCGCCTGGATCAGCGTCTCGAGCGTGTACGTGTACTTCGAGACGACCGCCATCTGGATGGCGGCCTCGCGGTTGTAGGCGCGGAAGCCGGAGGTCGTGTCCGGGATCTCCGTGCTGGAGGCCTGGCGCACGACCCAGGAGCCGAGCTTCTGGAGGCGCTTCTTCAGCGGCGAGAAGTGCTCGATGCTGTCGGTCTCGCGGTCGCCGACGACCATGTCCGCGCGGCCCTCGAGGATCGGCCCGACGAGCTTCGGGATGTCGGCGCCGTCGTACTGGTTGTCGGCGTCGGTGTTGACGATGACGTCGGCGCCGAGCTTGAGGCAGGCGTCGAGGCCCGCCTGGAACCCGGCGGCCAGGCCCTTGTTGTTCGTCAGCTTGACGATGTGGTCCACGCCGTTGGCCCGGGCGACGTCGATCGTCCGGTCCGTCGACCCGTCGTCGATCACCAGCCACTCGACGACGTCGAAGCCGGCGACCTCGCGGGGGAGGTCGGCCAGCGTGCCGGGGAGGTGCTCCTCCTCGTTGAGGCAGGGGATCTGGATGATGAGCTTCATGGCGTCGGCGGGTCGGCGGCGCGGACCTGCTGGGGCCCGCGGGGCCTGGGTGGACGGCGTCGCGTGGGGGCCGGATGCGGCCAGCCCTTGCCGTACACTCGTCCGGGCATCATCGCACGGGTCCGGAGAGGGCGCCATGGAGCCGTCCCCGCTCCCTCCCCGAGACCGTCCGAGCCAGCCACTGCATGGAGAGCGCGACCATCACCCGGCCGCGGCCGGGCGCAGCGCCGTGGGCCCGCGCGCGAGCCGTGCCCCTCGCCGCCTGGGAGCGCGCGGGGCTCGTCCTCCTCGCCGTCGGCGCCGCGGTGGGCTTCGCGCTGTACCCGACCTGGCCGAACTACGACTCGGCCTACTCACTGGTCTGGGGCCGGGAGGTCGTCGACGGGGCGCTGCCGAGCTTCGACGCGTTCCGCGCGCCGACCGAGCACCCGCTCGCCGTCGCGGTGGGGACGGTCCTGGCGCCGCTGGGGACCGAGCTCGCGCCGCGCGTCTGGCTCGCGCTGACCGTCGTGGCGTTCGTCGTCCTCGTCGCGGGGGTGCACCGGCTCGCGCGCGTCGCCTTCGGCCCCGCCGTGGCGTTCGTGGCGGCGCTCCTGCTGCTCTCGCGCCTGGACTACGGCTTCCTCGCCGCGCGGGGCTACATCGACGTGCCCTACCTCGCGCTCGTGGTGTGGGCGGCGGTGCTGGTCACGGGCGCCGGGGGCCGCGCGGCCCAGCGGCCCGTGCCGGTCCTCGTGCTCCTGGCGTTCGCCGGGCTCCTGCGTCCCGAGGCGTGGCTGCTCGCGGGCGCCTACTGGCTGTGGCTGGCGACGGACCCCGCGGCGGACTGGCCCGGGCGCGTGCGGCTGGCCGTCCTGACGGCGGTGGCGCCGCTGCTGTGGGTCGCCACGGACTGGATCGTCACCGGCGACCCGCTGTTCAGCCAGCACCACACGAACGACCTCGCCGCCGAGCTCGGTCGCCAGAAGCGCGCGAGCGAGGCCCCCGAGCTCCTCGTCCACTACCTCGAGAAGCTCACGAAGTGGCCCGTGCTCGCCGCCTCGGTCATCGGCATCGTCCTCGCGTGGCGGATGGCGCGCGAGCGGGCCGCGGTGCCGCTGGTGCTCACCGCCTCGGGCGTCCTGACCTTCGGCGCCATCGCCGTCGCGGGCCTCGCGGTCATCGACCGCTACCTCGCGATCTCGGCCCTCGGCCTGCTGCTCTTCGCCGCCTTCGCGGTCGCCGGGTGGACCCGGCTGCCCCGGGGCCACCGCTGGCGCGCGCCCTGGGCCGCGGCCGCCGCGGTCGCCGTCCTCGGCGGCGGCGGATGGACCGTCACGCACCTCTCGCTGGACCGCGTGACGTGGGAGCTCGAGCAGCGAGCGGACGTCCGACGGCAGCTGGAGGGCATCCTGCAGGACCCCGCGGTGCAGCGCGCCCGCGCCTGCGGGCCCGTGACCGTGCCGACCCACAAGCTCCTGCCCGACACCCGCTGGATCCTCGACGCCGCCGAGCGCGACGTCCTCGCGCGCAACCAGCTGCGCGACTTCGGGCGGCACACGAAGGGCGTGCACGTCCACCTCCACGGCGAGGCGATGCTGCGCAACACGGCGTACGGGCCCTTCGACTCCTGGAAGCAGGAGCCGCCGCTCATCCTCGTCCCGGGCCCGGACGCCCGGGTCATCGCGCGCACGGAGGGCTTCACGGCGTATGCGTCCTGCTGAGTCGGCGACAGCGGCCGGCGCCGCGACGAAGGTCGTGGCGGTGCGCGACGACGCGGCGTCCGCCCAGCCCGCCGCCCCCCGGCGCGGCGGCGGCGCGGTGACGTTCGTGCGCGGCCTGCCGTGGCCGGCGCTCTGCCTGGCCGCCCTGGCGATCGCCACGCTGGTCGGCGCGATCGTCTACCCGACCTTCCCGAACTACGACAGCTACTACTCGCTGCTGTGGGGCCGGGAGGTGCTCGACGGCCACCTGCCGAGCTTCGACGCGTACCGCGCGCCGACGCAGCACCCGCTCGCGGTCGCCTTCGGCGCCCTGCTCTCGCTCATCGGCCAGGACGCCGACCGGGTCATGGTCTGGTGCACCCTGGCGTCGTTCGTCGTGCTGTGCGCCGGCGTGTACCGGCTGGGCCGCACGGTCTTCACGCCGCTCGTCGGCCTCGCCGCCGCGGCGCTGCTGTGCACCCGCTTCGACTTCCCGTTCCTCGCGGCACGCGCGTACATCGACGTCCCGTACCTCGCCTTCCTGCTGTGGGCGGCCGCGCTCGAGGCCGAGCGCCCGCGCCGCGGCGGGATCGTGTGGGTCCTGCTCATCTGCGCCGCGCTCCTGCGCCCCGAGGCGTGGCTGCTGTGCGGCATCTACTTCCTGTGGCTGTCGCTGCGGGCCACCTGGCCCGAGCGCGTGCGCTACGCCGTCCTCGCTGGCGTCGGCCCGGTGACGTGGGCGCTCACGGACTTCATCGCCACGGGCGACCCCGTGTTCTCGCTCACCCACACCACCGGCCTGGCCGAGGAGCTCGGGCGCACGAAGGGCCTCTCCGAGGTCCCCGGCGCGATGCAGGACTTCTTCTTCAACCTCGCCAAGGCCCCGGTGGTCTACGGCGGGATCGTGGGCTTCGGGCTGGCGCTGTGGTTCGCCCCACGGCGGCTGGCGATGCCGCTGGCGCTGTGGCTCATCGGGACCCTGACGTTCGTCATGGTCGGCGTCGCGGGGCTGTCGGTCATCGACCGCTACCTGCTGGTCCCCGCGCTCATGACGATGCTCTTCGCGGCGGTCGCGCTGGCGGGGTGGACGATGCTGCGCAGCGACGGTCGAGCCGGCCTGGTGCGGCGGGCGTGGATGGGGCTGTCGGTCGTCGTCGTGGCCTACGGGGCGATCTTCACCGCGACCCACGTGCAGTTCGGCTCCTTCGACCGCGAGCTGGACCTGCGCGGCGCCACCCACAGCTCGCTCGTCGCGCTGCTGGACCGCCCGGCGGTGCAGGACGGCCGGGCGTGCGGGCCGGTCTCCGTGCCCAACCACAAGCTCGTGCCCGAGGTCCGCTGGGTCCTCGACGCGCCCGAGTCCGGCGTCATCGCCCGCAGCGACCCCGAGCAGGACCGCACGGAGCGTCGCGGCGTGGCCCTCTACGTCACCGAGCGCAGCGCCCTGCTGCGCCAGGCGCTCGTCGAGCGGTCGGACGACGTCTTCGACAACATCCCCATGGCAGGATTCCGGTTCGTGGGCGCTTCCCGCCACTACGGGGCCTACGTCGCCTGTGGGGGAGGGACCGCGGGTGGCGGTTGACGTCCGTTCGCTGCGCGACGAGGCCGCACCGGCGCGCGCGCAGCCGCCGGCGCCCAACCGCGCCGCCGCGGCCGTGCGCCGGGCCGCCGCCGGCTGGAGCTGGCGCTGGGGCCTCGCGGTCGGGGTCCTGCTCGTCGGGACGTTCGTCCTGCGCGTCTGGGGCGCCGACCACGGCATGCCCTACGCGTTCAACGCCGACGAGAACGCGCACTTCGTCCCGAAGGCGATCGGGCTCTTCGGGCACGGGTGGAACCCGGACTACTTCGTCAACCCGCCCGCCTACACGTACCTGCTGCACATCGTCTTCGACGTGTGGTTCGGCGGCCGTGAGGGCGTCTCGGCCCAGTACGCCTCGGACCCCACCGAGGTCTTCGTCGTCGCGCGCGTGGCGGCGGCAGCGTGCGGGACGCTCGCGGTGTGGCTGCTGTACCTCGCCGGCGCACGGCTCTTCGACCGCCGGGTCGGCCTGCTCGGGGCGGCGCTGCTGGGCGTCGCGTTCCTGCCGACCTTCTACTCGCACCTCGCGCTCAACGACGTCCCGACGCTCGCGCCGATCTCCCTGGCGCTGTGGGGCGTCGCCGGGGTGCTGCGGATGGGGCGCCTCGGCGACTACGCCGTGGCCGGCCTCGGCATCGGCCTGGCCTGCGCGACGAAGTACACGGGCGGCATCGTCCTGCTGCCGCTGCTGGGCGCGACGCTCGCGCAGTTCCTCGCGCCGGAGGGCCACCGCCCGGCGCTGCGCGGCCTGGTCGTCGCGGGCGCGTGCTCCGTCCTGGCCTTCGTCGTGGCCAACCCGTACGCCGTCCTGGACTGGGACGCGTTCATGGACGGCCTCAACCACCAGACGACGGTGGCCGACGACGCGCTGGGCAAGCTCGGCCTGACCGAGGAGAACGGCGTCCGCTACTACCTGTGGACCTTCACGTGGGGCCTGGGCTACGTGCCGCTGATCGCGGCGGTCGCCGGCGTCGTGGCCCTGTTCCGCGACGAGCGCCGCCTGGTCTACGTCCTGGCCCCGGCGCCGCTGCTCTTCGTGCTGTTCATGGGCTCGCAGGAGCGCTTCTTCGGGCGCTGGCTCATGCCGGTCTTCCCGATCGTCTGCCTGCTCGGCGCGTACTTCGCGGTCGAGGCGGTGCGCTGGGCGGCACGCCGCGCGCCGATGTTCCGCCCGACGTTCTACGCCATCGCGGCGGTCCTGCTCTGTGGCCAGGCGGCCGTCGCCTCGGTGCACATCGCGCAGGTCCTCTCCCGCGAGGACACGCGCAACATGACCCGGGAGTGGTTCGTCGCCAACGTCCCGGTCAAGACCAAGGTCGTGGTCGAGCCGGTGGTGCCCGACGGCTGGGCGCAGGACGTCGGCGACCCGTCGCCGCTGACGGCCAACGGCAACCGCTGGGTCAAGTACCCCACGAGCCGCTCGCTGCTCGCCAACGACGGCACCGAGCTGCCGCCGCCCGGGCGCATCGTGAACATCGAGGACTACGAGCGCACGCTGTTCCCGGAGCTCGTGGACGAGTACGTCGAGCAGGGCTACTGCTGGGTCGTCGTCGGCTCCACCCAGCGCGGGCGCGCGGAGGTCGAGCCCGAGGTCGTCCCGCGGGCGCTGGCCTACTACCGCGAGCTCGAGCGCCGCGCCGACGTCGCCTACAAGGCCTCGCCGTACAAGAAGGGCAAGGGCCCCGTCGAGTTCAACTTCGACTGGTCCTTCGACTTCTACCCGCTCGACTACCACCGGCCGGGGCCGACCATGTGGGTCTACCACCTGCGCGACTGCGCCTGAGGGGCGCCTCGCCGCCCCTGGCAGCGTCATCGGGCCAGGCCCGTGCTGGCGCACTGTGCCTGCCCCTCTTCCTCGCCAGGGACGACGATCCGGCCCTCAGGCGCAGTCGCGCCTCGCGCCCTTCGCAGCGTCACCGGGCCAGGCCCGTGCTGGCGCACTGTGCCTGCCCCTCTTCCTGCACGGGGACGACGATCCGGCCCTCAGGCGCAGTCGCGCCTCGCGCCCTTCGCAGCGTCACCGGGCCAGGCCGGTGCTGGCGCAGTGTGCCTGCCCCTCTTCCTGCACGGGGATGACGATGCGGCCCGCAGCCGCAGCCGCGCGGGCCCTCAGGCTGCCCGTCCCTAGAATCCGGTCCTCGCCCGTGCTCCGGACCGAGACCGACCACCTCCACCTCGCGCGCGCCATCGAGCTCGCCGAGCGTGGGCTCGGCCGCGTCACGCCGAACCCCGTCGTCGGGGCCGTCGTGGTCCAGGACGGCGAGGTCGTGGGGGAGGGCTGGCACGAGCGCTTCGGCGGCCCGCACGCCGAGCGCGCCGCCATCGGCGCGTGCGGCGACCGCGACCTGGCTGGCGCGACGATCTACGTCTCGCTCGAGCCCTGCTGCCACCACGGCAAGACGCCGCCGTGCACCGACGCGATCGTCGAGGCCGGCATCAAGCGCGTCGTCGTCGCGGCGGACGACCCGACGGAGAAGGCCTCGGGCCGCGGCCTCGGGATCCTGCGCGACGAGGGCATCACCGTCGACGTGGCGGGCGGGGAGCTCGCCGCCAAGGCGCGGCTGCAGAACCAGGCCTTCCGCAAGCACGCGCGCACCGGGCGCCCGTGGGTGCTCTTCAAGTCGGCGATGACGCTCGACGGCAAGGTCGCGACCCGCACGGGCGACTCGAAGTGGATCTCCGGCGAGGGCTCGCGCGCCGTCTCGCACCGCTGGCGCTCCACCGTCGACGCGGTCGTGGTGGGCATCGGCACGGCGCTGGCCGACGACCCGCAGCTCACCGCGCGCATCCCGGACGTCCACCGCCAGCCGCGGCGCGTCGTGTTCGACGCCACGGGCCGCCTGCCGCTGGACTCCAAGCTCGTCTCCGAGGCCCCGGAGCTCCCGCTCACCGTCGTCGTCTCGCGTGCCGCGCCGCGCAGCGCGACGGACGCGCTGGAGTCCGCCGGGGCCGACCTCATCGTCGCCGCCGGCGAGAACGAGCCTGCGCGCGTGCGCTCGGCGCTCGACCAGCTCGGCGAGGCCGGCGTCACGTCGCTGCTGCTCGAGGGCGGCCCGCACCTGGCGGGCGCCTTCCTCGACGCCGGCGAGATCGACGAGGTCCGCCTCTTCCTCGCGCCGCTGCTGCTCGGCGGGGCCGCCGCGCGCGACCCGCTCGAGGGCGAGGGCGTCGAGCGCATCGGCGACGCGCTGCGGGCCCTGACCCTCGAGTGCGAGCGCTCGGACGAGGACGTCCTCATCCGCGCCCGGCTGCGGGAGTGGTGAGCAGGTGTTCACCGGCCTCGTCGAAGACCTGGGCACGGTCGTCGCCCGCGACGCCACGGACGACGGCGCCCGCCTCACCGTCCGCACCCGCCTGACCGCGGAGCTCGGGCTGGGCGACTCGATCGCCGTCAATGGCTGCTGCCTGACGGCGACGACGATCGACGGCGACGTCTTCACCGCCGACGCCATGCACGAGACGCTGCGGCGCACGTCGCTGGGCGCGGTGGAGGTGGGCGGGACGGTGAACCTCGAGCTGGCCATGAAGGCCGGCGCGCGCCTCGGCGGCCACCTCGTCCAGGGCCACGTCGACGGCACGGGGACCGTCGCGGCGGTCCGCGAGGACGGCTTCGCCCGCGTCGTGACGGTCGCGGCGGCGCCCGAGCTGCTGCGCTACGTCGTCGAGAAGGGCTCGGTCTGCGTCGACGGCGTCTCGCTCACCGTCGCCCGCGTCGACGACGACGGCTTCGACGTCTCGCTGATCCCCGAGACGCTCGAGCGCACCACCCTGGGCGCGGCAGCGCCCGATCGCATCGTGAACCTGGAGGTCGACATCGTGGCCAAGTACGTCGAGAAGCTCGTCGGAGCGCACGTCCGATGAGCGCACCGACCCGGACCTTCGCCACCGTCGAGGAGGCGCTGGAGGACATCGCCGCGGGCAGGATGGTCGTCGTCGTCGACGACGAGGACCGCGAGAACGAGGGCGACCTCGTCATGGCGGCCGAGTTCGTCACGCCCGACGCGATCAACTTCATGACGCGCCAGGCGGGCGGCTGGATCTGCCTCGCCCTGACCCCGGAGCGCTGCGAGGAGCTCGGCCTCGAGCTCATGACGCTGAAGAACGAGTCGGCCCACGAGACGCCGTTCACCGTCACGATCGAGGCCCGCGAGGGCGTCACCACGGGCATCTCGACCGCCGACCAGGCCACGACGATGCTCACCGCCGTCGACCCGGCCAAGGGCCCGGACGACATCGTGGTCCCCGGCCACGTGCACCCGCTCAAGGCCAAGGCCGGCGGCGTGCTCGAGCGCACGGGCCACACCGAGGCGTCGGTCGACCTCGCGCGCCTGGCGGGCTGCATCCCCGCCGGCGTGATCTGCGAGATCCAGAACGAGGACGGGTCGATGGCCCGGGTCGACGACCTCCAGGCCTACTGCGCCAAGCACGGCCTGAAGATGATCACCATCGCCGACCTCATCGCCTACCGCCGGCAGCACGACCGGCTGGTGGAGCGGGTCGCCGAGGCGCGCATGCCCACGGCGTTCGGCGAGTTCACCGCGGTCGGCTACCGGTCGCTGGTCGACGACAAGCACCACGTCGCGCTGGTCAAGGGCGACGTCGCCGGCAAGGAGGACGTGCTCGTGCGCGTGCACTCCGAGTGCCTGACGGGCGACGTCTTCCACTCGCTGCGCTGCGACTGCGGCCAGCAGCTCGAGAACGCGCTGGCGATGATCGAGACCGAGGGCGAGGGCGTGCTGCTCTACCTCGCCCAGGAGGGCCGCGGCATCGGCCTGCTCAACAAGCTCAAGGCCTACAAGCTGCAGGAGGAGGGCTACGACACCGTCGACGCCAACCTCAAGCTCGGCCTGCCGGCCGACCTGCGCGACTACGGCATCGGCGCCCAGATCCTCGTGGACCTCGGGCTGACGTCGATCCGGATCCTCACGAACAACCCCAAGAAGATCCACGGCCTGCAGGGCTACGGGCTGAGCGTCTCGGCGCAGGTGCCGATCGACCCGATCCCCAACCCGCACAACGAGGCCTACCTGCGCACGAAGGCCGAGCGGATGGGCCACACCTACCACCACCAGGGCCTGAACCTCGACGGCGAGATGCTCGCCGAGGAGGCCCGCCGCGACGCGGGGATCGACGAGTGAGGGTCGCGCTCGCCGTCGCCCGCTTCTACGACGAGCTCGCCGAGCGGCTCGTCGCGGGCGCGCGCGTCGCGCTCGAGGAGGGCGGCGCGGAGGTCGTGGAGGTCGTGGACGTCCCCGGCGCCTACGAGCTGCCGATGGCCGCCAAGCTCGTGGCCGACAGCGGCCGGGCCGACGCGGTGGTCTGCCTCGGGGCGGTCATCCGCGGGGAGACCGACCACTACGACTGGGTCTGCGGCGCCTGTGCCCAGGGCATCAAGGACGTGCAGCTCGCCACGGGCGTGCCGTGCGCGTTCGGCGTGCTGACGGTCGACACCTACGAGCAGGCGCTGGCCCGCTCGGGCGAGGGCAAGCGCGACTCCGGGCGCCACGCGGCCGAGGCCGTCCTGGCCCTCCTGGCCATCAAGCAGCGCCTCGGCGCCACGGTCTGACGCCGGCGCGTCCGGTCGCGCACGGCGGTACCTCGACGATCCCGCAGCGACGGCTAGGCTCGCGCTCATGGACCGCGTGACCCTCGAGGTGATCGCCCTCGTGCTGACGTTCGTCGTGCACGTCCTCGGGGCGGGCATCCTCGTCTGGAACCTGCTCGACGGCGAGCGGGTCGACTGGCGCGGCTTCCTCAACCCCGACGGCGACGGGGGCGGCGGCGCCAAGCGCAAGGCGCGCGACCCGCAGGGCCCGCTGTCGCCCGGCGGGCTGCCGATCCCGCTGGACGACGCCGACCAGTCGGCCGAGCGCTTCCGGGAGCCCGGCCGCCTCGCCGACCGCAAGGCCCGCCCGGTCCGCCGGCCGGCCCACGTGCCGGCGCCGGCGCCCGAGCGCGAGCCGGCCGAGCGCGAGACGGTCTAGGCACGCTCGCTCCGGGGGCGAGCCTGCAGTCGGGGCTCCACCAGCGACCGGACGACAGGGTCGCCGCCGCGGGCGGGGCCTCAGCCCTCCTTGACCTGGACCCGGAAGCCCTTGGCGAGGCCGCGGCCCTTGCCGGGCTTGCCGGCCCGGGTGCCGTTCGCGGTCGCACCGCCCTCGTCCCCGCCGTCGCCCGTCCCGCCGCCGGCCTCGGCGCGCGCCCGGTCGAGCTCGCGCTTGGCGTCGCCGGTGTTGTCCGGGTAGTTGAGGCGCTCCTCGAGGTACGGGATCGCCTCGTCGGGGCGCCCCGCCAGGCGCAGGGCCCAGCCCAGGTTGTAGAGCGCGAAGGCGTAGGGCTGCTCGGAGGTCCGCCCGTCCTCGCGGAAGCCGGTGACGGAGCGCTGCAGCAGCGGGATGGCGGCGTTCGGGTCGCCGGGCAGGAGCGCGAAGCCCGCGTCGTTGAGCTCGGCCGGCGAGCGGCCGTCCGACGCCGTGCGGTCGGGCTCCTGCGCCTGGGTCTCGGCCTTCGGCTCCGCGGCAGGAGCGGGGGAGGACTGGGTCTGGGTGGCGCGCGAGGAGGTCCGCGGGCGCTCGGAGGACGACGTCCGCGCGGCGGTCCGGTCGCCGTCGCCGGCCCGCGTCGCGCCGTCGTCCCCGCCGCCTCCGCCGAGCGCCGCGGCGACGATCGCCACGACGGCGCCCAGCGCCAGCGCCGTGGCCAGCAGGACCGGCAGCCGCCGCCCACCACCGGCCCGCTCGGGGTCAGACCCCGTCGCATGCCGCGGTGCGACGGGGTCAGACCCCGTCGCATGGCCGGCGGGCGCCGGGACGGGCGCCGGCGGGCGCCGCGGCGGGCGCGGGGTGGGCGTGCGCGGCTCGCGGACCTCGACGGGCAGGGGCGAGATGGCGGTGACCGCGGTCGGGGCCTCGGCCGCGTCGCCGATCGACCGGCGCAGCTCGGCCACGAACGCGGCGGCGCTGTGCGGGCGGTCGCGGGGGTCCTTGGCCAGGCCGTGGCGCAGCGCGTCGGCGGCGGACGCGCAGACGCCCTCGGGCTCGGGCGGCTCGGCGTGGACGTGCTGGTGGACCTGGGCGACCGGCGTGTCGCCCTCGAACGGCCGGCGGCCGCAGAGCAGCTCGTAGGCGACGACGGCCAGCGCGTAGCGGTCCGAGGCGGGCGTCGCAGGCTCGCCGCGCCCCTGCTCCGGGGACAGGTACGCCGCGGTGCCGACGACCTGGCCGGCCATCGTCAGCGCGCTCTCGCCCTGGATCGACGCGATCCCGAAGTCGCCGACCGCCAGGCGGCCGCGCTCGTCGAGCAGGAGGTTGCCGGGCTTGACGTCGCGGTGGACGATCTCGGCCGCGTGCGCGGCGTCCAGGGCGCTCGCGGCCTCCTCGAGCCACTGCAGCGCCATCGGCACCGGCACGGGCTGGGGCGCGCGCAGGCGCTGGCCCACCGTCCCCCCGGCGAGGTGCTCCATGACGATGAACGCCTCGCCCTCGTGCTCGCCGATGTCGTAGATCGTCACGACGTGCGGGTGGTCGGAGACCCGCGCGGCGGCCCGGGCCTCGCGGGTGAAGCGCCGCCGGGCGTCGGGGTCGGCGGCGTAGCCGGGGCCGAGGACCTTGACCGCCACGAGGCGGCCCAGCAGCTCGTCCTCGGCCGCCCAGACGGTCGCCATCCCCCCGTTGGCGATGTGCCGGACGACCCGGTAGCGATCGGGGAGCGAGACGGACGGCGCGGCCGGCGGCATCCTGTGGCCTCTACCCAGGGCCCCCCGAAGGGGGAACGTCCTCGACGGACGCTGGGGCCACGATGCGACCAACGGCGCCCGCTCGCTACACTGCCCCGCCCATGGCCAAGGTCTGCCACAGCTGCGGGAAGGGTCCCGCCTTCGGGAACTCCCGCAGCCACTCGATGGTCGCGACCAAGCGGCGGTTCGACCCGAACCTCCAGAAGGTCCGCGTCCTCGTCGGCGCCGCGCCGCGTCGCGTGTACGTCTGCACGCGCTGCCTCAAGGCCGGCAAGGTCACCAAGGCCGTCTAGGCAGGACACCGCCCGCGCGGTGTCCGCCGACCCCAGTCTCGTCCGGTTCCGCGCCGTCGTCGACGGTGCGCTCGTGCACCTCGAGTCCCGCCGGACCGAGATCAACGACCTGAACGTCTTCCCGGTCGCCGACGGCGACACGGGCGACAACATGGCGCTGACGCTGAGCGCCGTGCTGGAGGAGCTCGACCGCCTGGCCGACTCCGGTCGCGCGCTGGACGACATCGGCCGCGACGAGATCGTCGACTCCGTGGCCCGCGCCGCGCTCCTCGGCGCCCGCGGCAACAGCGGCGTCATCCTGTCGCAGCTCATCCGCGGCGCCGCCGAGGAGCTCATCTCCCGTCCCGGCGAGCTCGTCGACCCGGTCCTCATCGGCGCCGCCATGGCCAAGGCCGCCGACCGCGCCTACAAGTCCGTCCGCGAGCCGGCCGAGGGCACGATCCTCACCGTCATGCGCGAGATGGCGCTCGCCGTCTCCCACGAGCTCGCCCACCTCCCGCCCGGCGCGACCCGCCTGGGCAGCGAGGACGACCCGCGCCAGAACGAGCTCATCGCGACGGTCCTCGAGAAGGCGATCGCGGCCGGCGAGGCCTCCGTGCGCCGGGGCCCGGAGCTCCTGCCCGCCCTGCGCGAGGCGGGCGTCGTCGACGCCGGCGGCTACGCGGTGACGATCCTCTTCGCCGGCGTCGTGGCCGCCCTGCGCGGCACGCAGGCGCCCGAGGTCGAGCGCCACGTCGCCCCCGCGAAGGTCACCCACCCCCAGCACGAGTCCTCGACGTTCCGCTTCTGCACGAACTTCGCGGTCAGCGGCCGCGAGCTCGACCCGACGGGCTGGATCGCGAAGCTCGAGGCACTGGGCGACAGCGTCCTGGTGGTCGGCGACGACCGCACGCTCAAGGTCCACGTCCACACCGACGAGCCCGAGCGCGCCACGGGCCTCTTCGCCGGCGTGGGGGAGGTCTCGCACCTCGACGTGGCGGACATGCACGCCCAGGTCGTGGAGCGCGAGGAGCGCCTGGCCGCGGCGACGACGAACGGCGCCGCGGCGCCGACCGCCTGCTGCGGCGCCCTGGCCGTCGCCACCGGCGAGGGCCTCCAGCGCCTCTTCGAGGACCTCGGCGTCCACGTCCTGGACGGCGGCCCGACGATGAACCCCTCGACGATGGAGCTGCTGGCCGGCATCCACCAGGTGCCCGCCGAGCAGGTCGTCGTCCTCACGAACAGCCCGAACGTCCGGATGGCCGCCGAGCGCGCCGCGGAGCTGAGCGAGAAGGCGGTCGCCGTGGTGCCGACGCGCTCCATGCAGGCCGGCCTCGCCGCCGCCATCGCGCTCCACCCCGACCGCGACGCCGCCGAGAACGCCGCCGCCATGGAGCGCGAGCTCGCGCACGTGCGCACCGGCGGCGTCGCCCCCGCCGCCCGCGACGACGCCGACGGGCGCTTCCGCACCGGGGACGCCGTCGGCTACGTCGACGACGAGCTCGTGGCCTGGGGCGACCCGCAGAAGACCCTCGCCGACGTCCTGGCCCGCCTCGACGACGGCGCCGAGCTGGTGACCTGCATCGCCGGCGCCGACGCGCCCCTCGACGACGACGGCGTGCTGGCCCTCGCGCCCGACGCCGAGAAGGTCGAGGTCGAGCCCGGCGGGCAGCCCGCCTGGTGGTGGCTGCTCTCGGCCCAGTAGGCCCAGCCGACCGGCCCGCCTTGCATCATCAGCCCGTGCCGCTGGCGTTCGGCGAGACCCGCGAGCTCGACCACGACGAGCTCCTCGCCGCGCCCGTCCGCTGGCCGCGCCCGTCCGCGTGGCGCGCGCCGCTCACCGTCACGCCGCCCACCGCCGCCGAGGCCGCGGCCACCCTCGGCCTCCACACCGTCGGCGACCTCCTGCTGCACCTGCCGCGGGCCACGAGCGAGGCCCGCACCATCGACGAGCTCGTCGTCGACGAGGTCGCGACCGTCGTCGTCGAGGTCCGCTCCATCACGAGCCGCCCGGTCCGCCGGCGCGGCATGAAGCCCCTGGTCGAGGCGACCGTCGCCGACGCCACCGGCGTGATGAAGGCGACGTTCTTCAACCAGCCGTGGCTCGCGCGCCAGTACCCGGCCGGGACCCGGCTGGTCCTGCACGGCAAGTTCCAGGCCCGCAACCGCTTCCGGGTCAACACCCACGCGCGCACCGACGAGGCGGTCGGCGCCGAGGGCGAGGCCGTGGCGCAGTACCCCGCGACGAAGGGCATCACCTCGCCCCAGCTGCTCGCCCTCGTGCGCGAGCACCGCCACGCCGCCTTCGACGCCCCCGAGCCGCTGCCGGCCGCGCTGCGCCGCGACGAGGAGCTCCCGGACGTCGCCGGCGCGCTGCTGGCCGCCCACGGCGACGAGCCCGAGGAGGGACGGCGCCGGCTGGCCTTCGACGAGCTCCTGCTCGACCAGGTCGTCCAGCTGCGCCTGCGCGAGGCCCGCCGCGCCGGCCTGCGCGCCACGCCGCTGGCCGACCCGCCGTCGCTCTCGGCCCGCTGGCGCGACGAGCTGCTGCCCTTCGCGCCCACCGGCGACCAGGTCAACGCGATGGCCGAGGTCGACGCCGACCTGGCCCGCGACCGGCCGATGCAGCGCCTGCTCATGGGCGAGGTCGGGTCGGGCAAGACCGTGGTCGCCCTCCACGCGATGCTGCGCGCGGTCGAGCACGGCGGCCAGGCGGCGCTCATGGCGCCGACCGAGACGCTGGCCGAGCAGCACTTCGCCACCGTGCAGAAGCTGCTGCCCGGCAGCGCGCAGACCGGCCTGCTGGCCGAATCGGCCGGCGTGCGCGCCGCGCTGCTCACGGGCTCCACGAGCGCTGCCCGCCGCCGCGAGGTCCTCGCCGGCCTGGCCTCGGGCGAGCTCGGCGTCGTCGTGGGGACCCACGCGCTGATCGAGGACCCCGTCGCCTTCGACCACCTCGCCGTGGTCGTCGTCGACGAGCAGCACCGCTTCGGCGTGCGCCAGCGCGCCGCCCTGGACACCAAGGCGCCCGCCGGCCGCACCCCGCACGTCTTGCACATGACCGCCACGCCGATCCCGCGCACGCTGCGCCTGGCCTCCTTCGGCGCGCTGGACGTGACGACGCTGCGCGAGCTGCCCCGTGGCCGCCAGCCCATCGCCACCCACGTCTGCTCCACCGAGCGCGAGCGCTCCCGCGCCTACGAGCGCATCCGCGAGGAGCTCGAGGCCGGCCGCCAGGCCTACGTCGTCTGCCCGCTCGTGTCGGAGTCCGAGGCGTTGCAGGCCCGTGCCGCGACCGAGGAGTTCGAGCGCCTGCGCGAGGGCGAGCTGCGCGACTTCGAGGTCGTGCTCCTGCACGGCCAGCTCAAGCCCGCCGAGAAGGCGGCGACGATGGCGCGCTTCGCCGCCGGCGAGGCCGACGTCCTCGTCGCCACCACGGTCATCGAGGTCGGCATCGACGTCCCCAACGCCACGGTCATGCTCGTCGAGGACGCCGAGCGCTACGGCATCTCCCAGCTGCACCAGCTGCGCGGGCGCGTCGGCCGCGGCGAGCACCCGTCGCTCTGCCTGCTCTTCGGGCCCGCCGAGTCCGTGCGCCTCAAGGCGCTCGCCGAGCACCGGGACGGCTTCCGCCTGGCCGAGATCGACCTCGAGCTGCGCGGCGAGGGCGAGCTGACCGGCACCCGGCAGTCGGGGCTCGCGCGCTTCCGGGTCGCCCGGCTGCCCGAGGACGCCGAGGTCCTGGCCCGCGCCCACGCCCGCGCGCAAGCGCTGTTGCAGGCCGACCCGGCGCTGGAGCACCCCGAGCACGCCCTCCTCGCCGACGCGCTCGCGCTGCTCGAGGCCGAGCCGGTCGCGGCATGAGGGTCGTCGCCGGGCGCTTCGGCGGCCGCCGCCTGCAGGCCCCACCGGGGACGGCGACGCGCCCGACCGCCGACCGCGTCCGGGAGGCGCTGTTCAGCTCGCTCGGCCCGCTCGACGGCGACGCCGTCCTGGACCTCTTCGCCGGCTCCGGAGCGCTGGGCATCGAGGCGCTGAGCCGCGGCGCCGCCAGCGCCCTGTTCGTCGAGCGCGACCGCCGCGCCCTCAGCGTCCTGCGGGCCAACCTCAACGCCCTCGGCCTCGGCCCGCCGGAGGCGGCGGTGCGCCCCGGCGACGCGCGCGCCGCCCTCCGGGACGCACTCGCGCGTGGCGACACATACGATCTGGTCCTCCTCGACCCCCCGTACCGGGACGCACCCGGGCTGGGGCCCGAGCTCTCGGAGACGCTGCCGGACCTCCTGGCTCCCGGCGCCCGCGTCGTCTGCGAGAGCGATCGGCGCGCCCCGCTCGAGCTGCGGCTGCCGGTCGTCCTCGACCGCCGGTACGGCGACACGCGCCTTCGCATCCACCACGCATGACCGACCGCCCCCGCATCGCCGTCTGCCCCGGGTCCTACGACCCGATCACCAACGGCCACCTCGACGTCATCAGCCGCGCCTCGCAGCAGTTCGACGAGGTCGTCGTCGCCGTCGTGAACCTCTCCGTGCGCAAGAGCCGCTCGCTCTTCGGCATCGAGGAGCGGCTCGGGTTCATCACCGAGGCCACCGAGCACCTGGGCAACGTGCGCGCCGAGCCGTTCAACGTCCTGGTCGTCGACTTCGCGCGGCGCATCGGGGCCACGACGATCGTCAAGGGCCTGCGCGCCATCTCGGACTTCGAGTACGAGTTCGAGATGAACCAGCTCAACCGGATGCAGGCCCCTGACGTGGACACGCTCTACCTCATGGCCTCGCCGCAGTACTCTTTCCTCAGCTCGAGCGGCGTCAAGGAGCTCGCCACCTTCGGAGGGGCGATCGACGAGCTCGTGCCGCCGTCCGTCGCGAAGCGCCTGAAGGAGGAGCTCGCGCGGTGACGAACAAGGGAGAGCCATGGACGTCCTGGTCCTGATCGACAAGCTCGACGATCTCGTTCACAACGCGAAGCGCATCCCCCTCACGGAGGACGTGCGCGTCGACAAGGAGGAGATCTACGACATCCTGGATCAGATGCGCGCCACGATCCCTGACGAGATCAAGCAGGCACGCTGGATCGTCAAGGAGCGCCAGGAGATGCTCGCGGAGGCCAAGCGTGAGGCCGAGCGCATCGTCAAGGAGGCGCGCGACAAGCAGGACCAGCTGATCTCCGAGCAGGAGGTCACGCGGCAGGCCGAGCGCGCGGCCGAGGAGATCATCGAGGACGCCCGCGCCCGCGAGCGCGAGATCCGCCTCGGCGCCGAGGACTACGCCGACGAGATCCTCAACACGCTCGAGGTCAACCTCTCGAAGTTCATCGCGGCCGTGCAGCGCGGTCGCGAGCGCCTGGCGGGCAAGGACGAGCCCGCCGAAGTCGCCTAGCGGCCGCTGACAGGGCGTCAGGAACCACCTCGTACCGCGAGGTGGTTGGATGGGCCCTGTGAACGTCCTGGGTCAGCTCTCCGCGAAGGCGCACCTCGTCAAGACGCTCGCGGAGGCGGGCATCATCGCGCCCGTCCGGCCGGACCGCCTGGTGAAGGTCGCCAAGGCGCTGCACGCCTTCGGGCCCACCCCCGCCGCCGGGTACGCGGCGAGCGCCGCGCGCTACCCCGACGACGTCGCGATCGTCGACGAGCTGGGCCAGCTGACGTTCGACGAGGTCCACCGCCGCTCGAACGCGCTGGCCGACGCGTGGGCGAAGGACGGGCTGCGCGAGGGCGACAACGTGGCGATCCTCTGCCGCAACCACCGCGGCTTCGTCGAGGCGGTCATCGCGCTGTCCAAGCTCGGCTGCCACGCGCTGTTCCTCAACACGATGTTCGCCAAGCCGCAGGTGACCGACGTCTGCGCGCGCGAGCAGCCCAAGGCGATCGTCTTCGACGAGGAGTTCGCCGACCTCGTCGCCGACGCCGCCAAGGACCGCCGGCGCTACGTCGCCTGGTTCGACGGCGCGTCGGGCGGGCCGTCGGAGGACCCGCTGCTCGAGGACCTCATCGCGCGCGGCAGCCCGGCCGACCGCACAGCGCCCTCGGACAAGGGCCGCGTCGTCATCCTCACCAGCGGCACGACCGGCACGCCCAAGGGCGCCCAGCGCCGCCAGCCCGACTCGCTGGAGCCCGCGGCGGCGCTGTTCTCGAAGATCCCCCTGCGCGCCCGCCAGCGCACGATGATCGCCGCGCCCATGTTCCACTCGTGGGGCTTCGCGCACTTCGTCCTGGCCATGAGCCTCAGCTCGACGATCGTGCTGCGCCGGCGCTTCGACGAGGAGGGGACGCTCAGCGCGATCGCCCAGCACCGCTGCACGGCGCTCGTCGTCGTCCCCGTGATGCTCCAGCGGATCATGGAGCTGCCGCCAGAGACGATCGACCGCTACGACGTGCGGTGCCTGCGCGTCATCGCGCTCTCCGGCTCGGCGCTGCCGGGCGAGCTGGCGATCCGGGCGATGGACCGCTTCGGCGACGTCCTCTACAACCTCTACGGCTCGACGGAGGTGGCCTGGGCGACGATCGCCACGCCCGCCGATCTGCGCGCCGCCCCGGGCACGGCCGGCTCGCCGCCGCGCGGCACCGTCGTCCGGCTCTACGACACCGAGGGCAAGCCGGTCGGCCCGGGGGAGACCGGGCGGATCTTCGTGGGCAACGAGATGCTCTTCGACGGCTACACCGGCGGCGGCGGCAAGGACGTCATCGACGGGCTGATGTCGACGGGCGACGTCGGCCACTTCGACCAGGCCGGGCGGCTCTTCGTCGACGGCCGCGACGACGAGATGATCGTCTCGGGGGGCGAGAACGTCTTCCCCCGGGAGGTCGAGGACCTGCTCGCCGACCACGAGGCGGTGGAGGAGGCGGCGGTCATCGGCGTCCCCGACGAGCAGTGGGGCCAGCGCCTGCGCGCGTTCGTCGTGCTGCGCGAGGAGGGGTCGGTCACCGCCGACGACCTCAAGGGCTACACGAGGCAGAACCTCGCCTCCTACAAGGTGCCGCGGGAGGTCGTCTTCCTCGACGAGCTGCCGCGCAACGCGACCGGCAAGGTCCTCAAGCGCGAGCTGCGCGAGCACGAGGTCGGCACGTCCTAGCGCTGACCGGGGCGCGGGCTACGCTGGATCCATGGCCTCGCGCACGGACACCTTCGACCTCGCTCGTCTCCAGCTGCGCGCGGGGGAGGGGCGGCGCCTGGAGCTCGAGGTCGTCCTCGAGCCGCTGACCTTCGGCACCGAGACCTACATCGTCGAGCCCTCGCCGGTGACGGCCGTGCTCGACGTCTCGCGGATGGTCGGCGGCGGCTACTCGCTGCGCCTGCGCTTCGCCGCGGCGGTCGACGGCCCGTGCATGCGCTGCCTCACGCCGGCGGCGCCGCGCTTCGAGGTCGACGCCCGCGAGGTCGACCAGCCCGGCGGCGGCGACGAGCTGTCCAGCCCGTACGTCGAGGGCGAGCTGCTCGACCTCCACGCGTGGGCGCACGACGCCTTCGCGCTGACCCTGCCCCAGCAGGTGCTCTGCCGGCCCGACTGCGCCGGGCTGTGCCCGGAGTGCGGGGCCGACCTCAACGCGGACCCCGACCACGCGCACGAGCGCGCGCCGGACCCTCGCTGGGCGGCGCTGCGCGAGCTCAAGCTCGACGGCTAGCGCACCGGCAGCTCGAGCACGTACTGGACGAGGTCCACGCCCATCACGGGGTGGCGGTCGCGGGCGTCCGTGCGCACCCACCCGTGGCGGGCGTAGAGGCGCTCGGCCGGCGAGCCCTCGATCGTCCACAGCCGCGCGCGCTCGAAGCCCCGCTCGCGCATCGCGACGTGCGCGGCGACCAGCAGCCGGCCCCCGATGCCCTGGCCGAAGCGCGCGGGCTCGACGAAGCAGGCGCTGAGGTGGGCGAGGCCGGGGACGACCGCACCGTCGTGGTGCTGCTCGCGGGCCGAGGAGAACGCCACGGCGCCGACGAGCGTCCCGTCCTCGTCCTCGGCCAGCTGGGCCCAGGCGCCGTGACGGGCGAGGCGCACGTGCCAGTCGGTCTCCTCCTGCAGGACGGTCGGCAGCGCCATCTGCGGATGGGCCTCGAGGTGGGTGGCGTCGGCGCGGCGCACGAGCGCCGCCACGGCGGGGACGTCCCGGGGCGTGACGTCGCGCAGCCTCACAGGAAGGCGCCCGACAGCAGGTAGGACCGGAACGTGCCGGTCGAACCGCGCACGAAGATCGGGCCCTCGTGGCCCAGCGAGAGGCCGGCGTCCAGCGCGGTGCGCAGGGCCCAGTCGTTGGCGTGGGGGATGAAGTCGACGTGGACGCTCTGGCCCGGGGCGGCCTGGGCGAAGCAGGACCACAGGAGGTCCGTGGCGGCCTCGTCGTCCAGCGCGGCCAGCAGGACCGGCGCACCGTCGCGCTCCACCGCGAAGCCGCGGTCCTCGTGGACGAGCAGGCGCCCGCCCATCGCGATGATCGCCGGCAGGTCGACGGCGTGCGACGCGCCGCGGGCCTGGCGCGAGGCGGCGTCGAGGGTGGCGCGGTCGGCCTCCACGTCGCCGGGGCGGGCGCGCAGGCCGTCCGGGATGCGCGAGGCGTTGAGGGCCCCGGCGGCGCTCAGGCAGGGCAGGGCGTCGAAGCCGGCGCGCACGTAGCGCTTGAGCGCACGGGCGTCGGTCGAGGCGGCGATGATGCCGCCGCGCGCGCCGGCGCCGTGGTCCAGGGCGGGGGCGAGGACGGCGGCGCCCACGCCGCGGCCCTGGAAGTCCGGGTGCACCCCCAGCAGCGACAGGCCCCAGACGTCCTCGCGCAGCAGGGAGAGCGCGACGCCGGCGATGCGCCCCTCGACCTCGGCGACGAAGCAGCCGTCCGGGTCCGTGGCGCGCAGGTGGCGCATGCGCAGCTGGCCGCGGGAGGCCCGCAGCTCGTCGTCGGGCGGGACGAACTCCGGCGGCCAGAGGGCCCGCAGCGCCTCCCAGCCGACCCGCTCGGCGGCCGGGACGTCCTCCTCGGCCAGTGGACGGACGACCAGGTCGGACGGCGCAGCCATCCAGGGCACGCTACCCTTCGCCGTCGCCCATGGCCGTCCCGAAGCAGAAGCAGTCGCACAGCCGCACCACGAAGCGTCGCGCGCAGCACAAGATCAGCGCGCCGACCTACAACGCGTGCCCGCAGTGCCACGAGCCGCGGCTGCCCCACCGGGTCTGCCCGAACTGCGGCACGTACGCCGGCCGCTCGGTCGTCGCGGCCGATCCGCACGCCGGCCACGACCACGGCTAGCCCGGCCGCCTGAGCGGCGGTCGGTCCTCGAGATGACGGTCACGGTCGCGGTCGACGCCAACGGCGCTGACCTCGGCCCCGCGGAGGTCGCCCACGGCGCGGTGCTGGCGGCGCGCACGGGCGTGCGCGTCGTGCTCTTCGGCCCCGCCGCGGAGCTCGCGCCGGTCGTCGCCGGCGAGGACGCCATCAGGGTCGTCGACGCCCCGGTCTCGATCGCCAAGGCCCCCGACCCCGCCGCGGCGGTGCGCGGGCATCCCGAGTCGTCGATCGTCCGTGCGTGGGCGGCGGTCAAGGACGGGGAGGCGCAGACGGTCGTCAGCGGCGGCTCCACCGGGGCCGCGCTCGCCGCGGGGCTCTTCGGCATCCGCCGCGCCAGGGGCATCTCCCGCCCGGCGCTCGCGCTGCCCGTCCCGGTCCCGGCCAACCCGGTGACGCTCGTCGACGTCGGGGCCAACACCGAGGTGCGCGCCGAGCAGCTCGTCCAGTTCGCCTTCATGGGCGCGGCGCTGGCCTCCGCGGTGCTCGGCGTCGAGCGGCCGCGGGTGGCGCTGCTCTCCAACGGCGAGGAGCCCACGAAGGGGACGCCGACGGTCGTCGAGGCGCACGAGGCGCTCGCCGCGCGGGCCAAGGACTCCGTGGCGCTCGAGTTCGTCGGCAACGTCGAGGGCACGAGCCTCATGACCGGGGCGGCGGACGTCGTCGTCGCCGACGGCTTCACGGGCAACGTCGCGCTGAAGACGATGGAGGGGACGTCGAAGGTCCTGCTCGAGGCGATCCGCGGGGCGGCGACGTCGTCGGCGCGCGCGAAGGCCGGTGGCCTGCTGCTGCGTGGCGCCCTGGGCGACCTGCGGGCCGACCTCGATCCCGAGGCGGTGGGCGGCGCCTACCTCCTGGGCCTGCGCTCGCTCGGCGTCGTCCCGCACGGGCGCTTCACCCGCGCCGGCTTCTCCCAGGCGATCCAGCTCGCCGCCCGCGGGGTGCGCGAGGACGTCGTCGGGCGCACGCACGAGGCGCTCGAGGCCGCCGGCGCCCTACGTCGTTCGGGAGCGTCCGAACCCGCCTCTACGGTCTCCTGACCCATGACCCGCGACGAGGTCTTCACCCTCATCCAGGGCCACCTGGCCGACGAGCTCGACGTCGATCCCGCGCGGATCGACGAGACGACGCGGTTCAAGGAGGACCTGGAGGCCGACTCCCTGGACCTCTACACGCTGGTCCAGGAGCTCGAGGACTCCTACGGGGTCCGGATGAGCGACGAGGAGGCGGCGAGGATCCTCACCGTCGGCCAGGCGATCGACTTCGTGCTCGAGCGCACGCCGGCGTAGGTGGGCGGTGGAGCGGCTGACCGCCCTGCTCGACGCGCTGCCCGAGGACCTCTACCGCCAGGTCTTCACCCACGCGTCGTGGAGCCCGCGTCGCGCGGACTCCTACGCCCGTCTGGCCTTCCTCGGTGACAGCGTGCTGGGACTCGCGATCACCTCGCACCTGTACCCGCGCCTGGAGGCCGAGCGCTACGGCGCCGGCCGCCTGACGAAGATCCGCGCCCAGGTCGTCTCGGGCTCGTCCTGCCGGGGCGTCGCCGAGCGCCTCGAGGTCCCGCGGCGCATGCGCGAGACGGCGCCCGAGGGCGCCGAGCACGCGGCGTCGCTCGTGGAGACCGAGCGCGTCCTGGCGTCCGTCACCGAGGCGGTCATCGGGGCGTGCTACCTCCAGTCGGGCTACGAGACGGTCGCCGAGGCGGTCGTCGAGTGCTTCGCGCCGGAGATCGAGCAGGCGCTGCAGTTCCCCGTGGACTTCAAGTCGACGCTCCAGGAGCGGCTCGCCCAGCGCGGGGCCGTGGTGGAGTACGAGGTGGTGGAGGAGCACGGGCCCCCGCACGACCGGACGTTCGACGTGGCGGCCCGGGTCGACGGGGAGGAGGTCGGCCGCGGCAGCGGGCGCTCCAAGAAGCACGCCGAGCAGGAGGCCGCCCGGGTCGCGCTCGAGGCCATCGACGAGGAGGCCCTGGCCTGATGCACCTCAAGTCCATCGCCCTGAAGGGCTTCAAGTCCTTCCCCGACCGCACGAAGCTCGAGTTCGCCCCGGGCGTCTCGGTCATCGTCGGCCCGAACGGGTCGGGCAAGTCCAACGTCACCGACGCGGTGCTGTGGGCGATGGGCGAGCAGTCGCCCCTGGCCGTCCGCGGCCAGTCGATGCAGGACGTCATCTTCGGCGGCGGGCGCGGCGTGCAGGCGCGCTCGAGCGCGGAGGTCGAGATCGTCCTCGACAACGCCGACGCCTCGGTGGACCTGCCGATGGGCGAGATCTCCATCGTCCGGCGCCTGGACCGCAACGGCGACGGCGAGTACCGGCTCAACGGCGCGCGCTGCCGCCTGGCCGACGTGCTCGAGGTCCTGTCCGACACGGGCCTGGGCAAGGAGATGCACTCCGTGGTCTCCCAGGGGCGCGTCGAGGCGATCGTCACCTCCAAGCCCAAGGACCGCCGGCTGCTCATCGAGGAAGCCGCGGGCCTGGGCAAGCACCGCAAGCGCCGCCGCCGGGCGCAGCTCAAGCTCGAGCGCACGCAGGACAACCTGGACCGCGCGCTGGACGTCGAGCGCGAGGCGCGCTCGCGGCTGCGCCCGCTCAAGCGCCAGGCGGAGGCCGCCGAGCTGCACGCGCGCCTGGAGCGCCAGACGCTCGAGGCCCGCTGGGAGCTCGCGCGCGACGCCGTCCGGGCGCGCCGCGAGGAGCTGGGGACCGCCGAGACGGCCGCGACGGCCGCACGGGCGGCCCGCGACGAGGCCGAGGTCGCGCTGCGCGAGGTCGCGGTGCGCCGCGAGGCCGCCGAGCAGGCGATGGCCAAGCGCACCGAGCAGCGCGAGGGGCTGGCGCGGCGCGTCGAGCGCGCCCGCGGCTCGGCGGACCGGATCGAGCTGCGCCTCGAGCGCACGCAGGAGACCGCGCAGACGGTCCGCGAGCGCGTCGTGCGCCGCGGCGAGCAGCTGCGCGCGCTGCAGGCCGCCGAGGCCGAGGACCAGCCCGACGAGCAGGGCCGCGAGCGCATCGAGGCGCTGGAGGCGGCGCTCGTCCAGCTCGACGAGGACCGTGCCGCGACGCTCGAGCGCGAGCTCGCGGCGCTGGAGGAGCAGCGCGTGGCGGCGGCCGCCCGGGCGCAGGAGGCGCAGGCGGCGGTCGAGGAGCGGCGGTCGAAGCTCGCCGAGGCCGAGGCGGCGTGCGAGGTCGCGCGCCAGGCGCGGCGGGCGTCGGAGTCCTCGGCCGAGGGCGCGCGCCGGGAGGCCGCGCGCGTCGGTGCCGAGCTCGCGCGGGCCAACCAGTTCCTGCGCTCGCACGCTAGGTCGGCGACGGGCGGCGCGGCGTCGCTGTCCGACGAGCTGGAGGTCGAGCCGGGCTTCGAGCTCGCGCTGTCGGCGGCGCTCGACGGGCGGCTCGCGGCGGCGATCGTCGAGGACCGGACCGCCGGCGGCGCGCTGCTGGACGGTGCCGGCGCCGACGGCGGCCGCGCGCTCGTCTCGTCGTCCATCGAGGCGGTCGCCGGCGGCGGCGCCCCGGTCGACGGGGCGCGCTGCCTGGCCGAGCTCGTCCGCGGGCCCGACCCGGCGGCGTCCCTGGCCCGCCGGCTGCTGGCCGACACCTGGGTCGTCGAGGACCTCGGGGTCGTGCCGGCGTCGTTCCGCGGCACCGCGGTGACCACCGCGGGCCGCGCATGGGTCGGCGCGACGGGTGAGCTGCGCCAGGCCGCCGAGGGCGGCGTGGAGCGCGTGCTCGCCGAGCGCAACCGGCGCGATGCGCTCATCGCCGACAGCGAGACGGCGGTGCGCGCCGAGCAGGAGGCGCTGGGCGCCGTCGACGCCGCCCGCCAGGCGGTCGCCGCGGCCGACGCGTCGCGCGAGGAGGCCGAGCGCGAGCGCCGCGAGGCTGAGCGCGCACACGCCGAGGCGCGCGAGTCCGAGCGCCAGGCGTCGTGGCTCATCGAACAGCGCCGCAAGGCCCCCGAGCAGGGCGAGGCGGCCGTGCGCCGCGCGCAGCTGCAGGGCGAGCTGGCGGCCGAGAAGCGCGTCGCGGAGCGGGCCGCCAAGGAGCGCGAGGAGCGCCGGCGGCGGATCGCCGGCCTGCAGGCCGCGCTGGCCCGCGACGAGGCGCTCGTGCCGCAGGCCGAGAAGCTCGCCGTCGTCCTGGAGCTGGCCCTCGACGCCGTGCGCAACCGCGTCGAGGCCGTCGAGGCCGAGCTGGCCGCCGACCGGGCCGAGGGCGAGGGCGTCGCCCAGGAGCTGCGCAGCTGCGCCGCCGAGGAGGCGCGCATCCAGGCGATGCTGCGCGAGCGCGGCGAGGCCGTCACCCGCGCCGAGGTCCGCGCCCAGCAGGTCCGCGACCAGGCTGCGGAGGCCACGCACGAGCTCGAGGGCCTGGGCGAGAAGCTCGGGCTGGCGCCGGAGCCGGCCACCGAGCCGCTGGACGAGGAGCAGCGCCAGGCGCTGCGCGTCCGCGTGGAGCGGCTGGTCAAGCGCCGTGAGCAGCTGGGGCCGGTCAACCCGCTGGCCAAGCAGGAGTACGACGAGGCCATGGCCCACGTCGAGGAGCTCGAGCGCCAGCGCACCGACCTCGAGACGGCGCTGCGCGAGCTGCGCACGTTCATCAAGGACACCGACCGCCAGATCCGCGAGACCTTCGAGGAGACCTTCGCGGCGGCGGCCAAGAACTTCGAGGAGCTCGCCGCGCACTGCTTCCCGGGCGGCCGCGGGCGGCTGCGCCTCGTGCGGGAGGAGTCCGGGCCCAAGCCGGTGCTGGGCGGCCAGGAGGCCGACAGCGGCGACGGGACGGCGGAGGTCGCCGCCGAGGCGGCGGCGGAGGCCGCGGCCGACGCCGAGGCCGCGGAGGGCGCCTCGGGCTTCGACCCCGACGACGACGTCGGCGTCGAGATCGAGATCACGCCCGCCGGCAAGGCGATGAAGCGCCTGACGCTGCTCTCGGGCGGCGAGAAGTCGATGACCGCCATCGCCTTCCTCTTCAGCGTCTTCCTCGCGAAGCCGTGCCCGTTCTACATCCTCGACGAGGTCGAGGCGGCGCTGGACGACCTCAACATCTCGCGCTTCCTCGACCTGCTGCGCGAGTACCGCGACCACGCGCAGTTCATCGTCGTCACCCACCAGAAGCGCACGATGGAGGCGGCCGACACGCTGTACGGCGTCTCCATGGGCGGCGACGGCGTCTCGAAGGTCGTCTCGCGCAAGCTGCCGCGGGACTACCTGGCCGCCCAAGAGGGCGCCGCCGCCTAGCCGTACCGCGTCGTTCGCCGGCCTGGTGGGTTGGAGCGGTCGTGCCCTCCCCGAGTGGACTGGCCCTGCCGACGCCCGGGGGCGGGGCGATGCCTATCCTCACCGGCTCCATGCGCCGTCTGCTGCCCGCTGCCGCACTGCTCGCGGCGCTCGTCTGTGCCGCGCCGGCGGGCGCCCAGGAGCTGCCGGACTACATCGACACGGCCGAGCTGCGCCAGCTCGAGCTGCGCTCGCGCGTGCCCGACGCCGTCGCCGGCAGCGCGCTGGCCACGGGCGACTTCGACGGCGACGGCAACGACGACCTCGCCGTCGGCGCGCGCGGCCTGTCACCGCTGGGCCGCGACGAGGCCGGCGGGGTGGAGGTCCTGTTCGGCCCCATCACCGGCCGCCGCGCCGCGGGCCGGCTCATGGTCTACGGCGCCGAGGCCCACGAGCGGGCGGGCACCGCGCTGGCCAACGCCGGCGACGTCGACGGCGACGGCGCGGACGACCTGGCCATCGGCGCCTACCAGGCCTCGCCGGTCGACCGCCCGGCCGCGGGCCGGGTGTACGTCGTCTTCGGCCGTGGGGAGGGCGAGCTCGACCTCGCGAACCTCGGCCCCGACGGCCAGAAGATCTGGGGCGCGATGCCGGCCGACAACCTCGGACGCTCGCTGGCGTCGGTCGGCGACCAGGACGGCGACGGGCGGCCCGACCTGCTCCTCGGCGCTCCGGGCGCCGACCCGGGCGGCCGCGTCCGCGCCGGGGCCGCGTTCGTCGTGCGGGGCGATCCGACGCCCGAGCGCATCGTCGACCTCGCCGCGCCGGGCGACCAGGCCTTCGCCTTCGCCGGCCCGTCGGAGGGTGCCACGGCCGGCTGGTCGGTCGCGGGCGGCGGCGACCGCGACGGCGACGGCCTCGCCGACTACGCGATCGCGGCGCCCGAGGACGTCACCCGCTCGGGCCGCGTCTGGCTCGTCAAGGGCGGCTGGCGGCCCGGCAGCACCGACCTCCTGCTCGGCGGGCCCGGCATCCAGGGCGTCGTCGGCCCCCGCCCCGGCTCCCTCCTGGGCTTCTCCCTGGCCGACGTGGGCGACGTGACCGGCGACCGGCTCGCCGACATCGCCGCGGGGGCCTGGGGCTCCTCGCCGCGCCAGCGCAAGCAGGCCGGCCAGGTCTACGTCCTGCCGCGCAACGGCGCCCTGCTGCGCCCGACGGTCTTCGGCGCCACCGACCGCGACCGCGCCGGGCGCGCCGTCGCCGCCGCGGGCGACATGGACGGCGACGGGCGCCGCGACCTCCTCGTCGGCTCGAGCGCCGCGGACGTCGGCGACGTCGCCTTCGCCGGCGCCGCCGCCGTCGTGCGCGGCACGAAGGAGCAGGAGGTCGACCTCGCCATCCCGGAGGAGCGCCTCCTCATCGCCGGCTCCGTGCAGCAGAGCCGCTTCGGCGACGCCCTCGCCGGCGACGCCGACCTCGACGGCGACGGCCGCCCCGACCTCGCCGTCAGCGCCCCCGGCTCCGGCGGCAGGTCCCTGCGCGGCGGCGTCTACCTCGTCCGCAACCCGTACCCCGTCCGCCTCAGCGTCCTCGAGCCCGAGGGCGGGTGGTGCGACGTCGGCCGCCTCGACGTCGGCATCCGCGTGACGGGCGCCGCCTCCCTCGGCCTCCGCGTCGCCGCGGGCCGCCGCTCGCGCACCTCCAACGTCCGCGCCCGGCCGGGCGCCCAGACCTTCTCCCTGCGCTGGCCCGGCGGCTCCGGCGCCCGCGCCACCCTCCGCGTCCGCGCCCGCGGCTCCGACGGCCAGACCGTCACCCGCACCGTCCGGGTGCCGGACGGCTGCTGAGGTTCACCACACATGAACAGCCTGCTCTGACCAATGAGCAGGATCGCGGTTTGTCGGCACTCTGACTAGCTGACGCACCTGTCGTGCTTCGCTCAGGAAGGGTGGACCACGAGAGCTCGGCAGGGGCTCCAGAACGCCCGAGAGGGCAGGGGGCGCGTCATGCGCGGACGGTCTGTGTCGGCTGGGACGGCAGTGCTCACGCGTGCCCGGAGGCGGTTCCTGGCCATCTCCACGGCGACGATCGCTGTGCTGCTCGCCCCGGCCGCAGCGGCGTTGGCCGAGAAGCCACGCGAACTCGTGGACGAGCGGACCCGAACGTCCGAGACGTGGGTCCGTGAGGACGGCCAGCGCGTCACGACCGTCTCCACCGGCCCGCGCAACTTCAAGGTCGACGGCAAGTGGAAGGCCATCGATCCCACGCTGAAGCCGTCCGACGATCCGAGGTATGTGGACAACACGGCCGCGGAGTTCGACCTGCGCCTCCCCCGTTCGCTCAGCGACCCGGTCCGCCTCGAGAAGGGCGGCATGTGGCTCGAGATGCGTTCCCTCGGAGCTCGTCCCGCGAAGAGCGACTTCCGCGGCGACACCGGTCGCTACGAGGACGCCTTCCCGGCGACCCGCATGGATCTGTCCTCGACGCCCACCGGCGTCAAGGAGCTCCTGACGCTCAGCTCGGCGGACGCCCCGTCGACCTTCGCCTACGAGCTGCGGCTCTCCAAGGGACTCACCCCCAAGCTCCAGGACGGCGCGATCGTCCTGCGAGGGCCGGAGGGCGACTTCGCCAACCTCCCCAAGCCGTGGGCCAGCGATGCGAAGGGCGCTCAGGACGAGGCCGCGCACTACGTCCTGCGTCCGGCTGGTCCAGGCTGGCGCGTCGAGGTCGTCCTGACGCCGAACTGGCTGCGCGATGAGCACCGTGCGTTCCCGGTCACGGTCGACCCGACGGCGAACCTCCGCCTCTGGGGCTTCTGCTGGCTCAACGAGGCTGGGCCCACGGTGTGCGGCTCCTCGTCGACGATCGGCTTGAACGGCAACTACCGGAACCGCGCGGTTGCGGTCTTTGCGATGCCGGAGCTGCCAAGCGGCGTTCGATACATCGCCTCGGCGAAGGTCACCGCTGGCGCGACGGTGCACCGGGCCGGGACGATCGATGCGTATCCGCTGACGCAGGCTTGGGGCCAGTCGGCGACCTGGACCGACGGCTGGCAGGTGCCCGGAGGGACCTACGACACCACCAAGCGCCTTTCGACGCGCAAGTTCGGTGGGGCAGATCCGACGCCCTTCTGGGACCTGACTCGTGCGGCTCAGGACTGGCTCGACGAGCAGCAGCCGAACTTCGGTGTCCTCTTCCGCGCGACGGAGGAGTCCTTCGCCGGCGCGGGCGCCTTGGTCTCGGCGTGGGGCGGTTGGGGGATCTCCATGGAGGTGACCTGGGACGATCCGCGCCTCGGGCTTCGACCGCACTACGCCACGAGCGGCACGCGGCTGAACGCGAGGTCGTCGGCGTCCGTCAACCTGTCCAACGGCAACCTCATCGTCTCCCAGGCTGACGGTCAGCTCTCCGGTGGTCTGGGTCCTGATGTCCTGATTGGGCACACGTACAACTCGCAGTCGAGCTCCACGGGGGCTCTGGGGCCGGGCTGGCAGCTCGACGCCGCGCCCGACCTGGGTCTCGACCTCTCACCGGACGGCAAGGTCACGGTCCGTGGCGCCACCGGCACGCGCGTGACCATCGAGCCTGGGGTCGCGGGAACCGCTGGTGAGGCCCAGTACATCGAGCCGGAGTGGATGGGAGCGCAGCTCACCTTCAGCGGGGGCCAGTACACCCTCACGGCGAACAACAGCCAGTCGAAGCAGCGCTTCGACTCGTCCGGTCAGCTCACGTCGCTCGAGGACAACAACGGCCGTAGCGTCGTGTACCTCCGAGACTCCGCTGGCAAGGTCACGACGATCCGCGACACGGCGGGCCGTCTCCTGCAGCTCACATGGTCGGGGTCGAAGCTGACCAAGGTCGCGCAGCACCAGAACCCAAAGGCCGCGCCCTCGACCTCCAACCCGATTTTCCGCCAATGGCAGTTCGGCTACGACACCAGCGGTCGGCTGAACCAGTACACGGATCCAGAGAACGGCGTCTACCTCTACTCCTACGACGCGAGCGGGAGGCTCAGCTCCTGGCGTGATCCCCGGACCTACAGCACGACGTTCGCCTACGACAGCTCGGGTCGCGTCGAGAAGATCATCCGTCCCACCGCGAGCACCGGGAACACGACGACCTACGTCTACGAACCGCTTGGGCCGCCTGACGCGAACGGCCAGGCAAAGCCGCGGAAGCGCATCACGCAGGTGATCGACGCCCGCAACCTCACGACGGAGTTCAAGCTCGGCGCCAGCGGCGAGCTGGTGGAGGCGAAGGACCCGGCCGGAAGGACCCGGAAGCAGGGGTACACCGAGAAGCTCTTCATCGAGTCGTACACGCCGGCCGGGGCTGCCACGGGAGCCAGCCCCGCCCAGAGCATCGCCTTCGATGACGTGAGCGGGAACCCGGCCACGATCACGAGCAGGCCCGCATCTGGGGTGCAGTTCAGCAGCCGCATGTACTACGGCGCACCGACCGACCCGGCCGCGAAGTACCGCATGGTGTGTCAGACCGACAGCGCGAACCGCGGCACGGCGTACTCGTACGACGGGAACGGGAACCCGACGAACGTCAGCGCCCGCGCGCCTTCCAGTCGTTGCTCGGGGAATGAGTACTCCAGCGCGTCGGCGACGTACGGGAGCACAGCGGACGGCAAGGGCGGTCGACTGGACCTCATCAAGGACTTCAGCGGTCGCCAGACGTCCTACGGCTACGACAGCGACGGGAACCTCACGTCCGTCGCGCCGCCGAGTGTCGCTGCTGGCGGAGGGCCGGTTACCGTCGCCATGGGGTACGACGCCTATGCGCGGCTCGCGTCCTACCGCAACGGTCGCCAGGAGCTCACGACCTACACGCTCGACAAGCTGGACCGCCTGAAGAAGCTGCTCTACGCCGACGGCCGGTCGGTCAACTTCGTCTACGACGCGAACGACAACATCACGTCGCGTACCGATCCGGTGGGCTCGAGCACCTACGCCTACGACCGCCAGAACCGGGCCACCTCCGAAAGGCAACCGGACGGGCGCCAGACGGACTACACCTACGACGAGGTCGGCAACCTCCTGACGCTGTCCGACGGCAGCGGAGCCAGCCGGTACCAGTACAAGCCCGACAACCAGATCGCTCGCGTGTCGCAGCCGACGGAGTCGATGACCGGAGGCGTCACCTTCGACTACGACACGGCCGGCAACCAGAACAAGGTGGTCATGCCCAACGGCGTGACGGTCACGCGGAAGTTCGACCAGCTCGGTCGCCCAGAGGAGATCGCGGCCGACAAGTCCTCTGGACGTCTGCTGACCCGGACCTATCAGTACAGCGGCGACAAGCTGCTGCAGGACACCGGCATCTACTACTTCTACGAGAACGGCTTGGGGCAACTCACGGAAGCAGACAACACGGCGATCGGCATCACTCCCGTGGGCAACGTCCATCCGGCCGGTGCAACCGCGGGCTTCAACGAGGCGAACCAAATGACGAGCTTCAACGGCTCGACCAACTCGCTGACGTACGACGCCAACGGCAACCTGCGCACCGTCACGCGGGCCGGGACGGCGGGCCCAGCTCTGGATGCGCTGACTCTCACGTACAACCAGCGAGACCAGATCGCCTCCGTCAACGGCACGGCGCTCACGCACCTCGGAGCCTCGAACGACGAGCTCATCACCGAGGGGACGACCGCGCTGCAGTACAACTTCCTCGGGCTGAGCCGCAAGGGCAGCACCTACTTCACGCGCACCGACAAGGGCGACCCGATCGCACAGCGCACGGTCGGTGGCGTGACCCAGTACTACGTCACGGATCGGCTCGGCTCGGTCATCGCGCTGCTCGACCAGTCAGGCAATGTCCTGCGAAGCATCAGCTACGGTCCGTACGGCGAGAGTACCGGTCTGACTGGCGGCACGGCCCCTGTGTCTCATCTGGGGTGGCTCGGCGGGCACTACCTCAGCAGCGCGGACCTGTACCACTTCGGCGCGCGGTACTACAGCCCGAGGATGCGGCGGTGGACGCAGCCGGATCCTCTGGACCAGACGGGGGACCTGCTCGAGGGCAACAAGTACTCCTACGCTGCGGGTGACCCAATTAACAAGGTAGATCCGAGCGGCACCATCAGCTGTCACCAGATCCTTGGTTCCATCTGCGGTGTGGATGAAGGGGCTCAGCAGGTCTCGCAGCGGGTCAGTTCGTGCGCGCGAGGCGCAGCATTCGCCGCGGCACGCACCAAGCTGCTGCCTTTTGGGGCCGTGGGGTGCGGGTACGGACTCGCCCGGAAGCGCACCATCGGTGGCTCTATCGTCAACTCGCTCAAAAAGCTCGGCCGCGGCTATGCCTGCCACGTTGCCGAGGACGAGTACTACTGCTAAGTCGGGCGGCGATCCATGAGGGCGATTGAATGGACAGGCGCTGGGATCCTTGCCGCCGGTCTGGTCCTTGTGTTTGGTGTGCCCGGCGGTTTGTGGACTGATGTGCCGGGATGGATGTTGGTGACGGTCGGATTCGTCATCGACGTCGGTCTTACGGCCGCCTACGTGCTTCGAAGGCTTTTCGGGGAGAGAACAAAATGACGGTGCCCGCCCGACTAGGTGGCGCACGGGTTTCCTGCAGTGAGAGCCGCGGCCGGTTCCCCCCGCGGGCTAACGCTGGGCGGATCTTCGGGACTCGGTCATCCTCGCCGCCGTGGCTTTCCGGGACGAGGTCTTCGGCTTCGCCGTCTTGCGCGGGTCGTCGCGGGCGAAGGACATGACCCAGAAGCGCTTGGAGTCGGTCCGGTCGTTGACGCCGACGCCCATGCCCGCGAGGCGGAAGCGGGGGTCGCGCATGATCTCGTCGTGCAGGCGCGAGACGCGCAGCTGCTCGAAGGTCTCCTCGGGGGTCTGGCCGCCGGAGGCCGTGGCCTGGCCGAGGGGGCGGAGGATCGGGTAGCCGAAGTCGGAGAAGCGCTGGTCGATGGTGCGGCCCAGCGAGTCGATGTGCGTGACCGTGAAGGCGTCGTTGAACGCCATGTCCTGGGCGTACCAGCGGGCCTCGGTCAGCAGCGTGGGGTAGACGGTCAGCGTCGCGAGGCCGAAGGACTTGCGGTAGGCGTTGACGAGCTCCAGCAGCCGCGCCTCGTCGGGCGTCAGCGGCATCGCCTGGGCGGCCTTGGCCTTCGGCTTGGCCTTGGCGGCCGCGGCCTTCGCCTTCCCGCCGCGGTCGAACGCCGGCTTGGCGAGCGCACCGTGGGGCGCCAGGCCGACGCCGGTCAGCGCGACGACGAGGGCGGCGGCCGCGCGGCGGGCGCGCCCGCTCACTTGCCGTCCTCGGCGAGCAGCATCTGGGCAGCCTGCACCCGGTTGCGCACGCCGAGCTTCGCGTAGATCTCGTGGATGTGGAACTTCACGGTGTTCTGCGAGACGACGAGCTCAGCGGCGATCTCGTCGTTGCGACGGCCCTCGGCGACGAGGCGCAGGACCTCGAGCTGGCGCTGGCTGAGCAGCGCGACCGGGCTGCGGACGTCGGTCTCCGCGGCGAGCTCCTGCCAGCCGGCGGGGTAGACGACGCGTCCGCTGCACACGTGGCGCAGCGCGTCGAGCACGTCAGGGGCGCTGTCGGACTCGAGGACGACGCCCGAGGCGCGGCAGAGCGCCGCGACGCGCACGAGGGCGGAGTCGAGCGTGGGGGCGAGGAGCACGAGCTTGGGACGGCCGCTCGGAAGGCGCTCGAGGGCCTCGACCGCGGAAGGGTCGGGAAGCTGCGTCGCATCGACGAGCGTGACGTCCACCGGCGCGACGTCGAGCACGGCGAGGTCGGCGAGGGTGGCGCAGGAGGCGGTGACGTCGAAGGCCCCGCTGGCCCGCAGCCACCAGCCGAGCGCCTCGCGCAGCAGCGTGCCGCCGCCGACGAAGGCCACCGTGGGCACCTGGGTCGCGGCCGCGGCCGTCTCCTCCTGCCTCGCGGCGATCCCCATCCCCGCGACGTCGATGTCCGTCATGGCTACCCCTGCCTGTTCGAGTGGGGCCCCCACGGCCCCTTCGGGCGGAAGAGTAGCCCACCGAGTGGAGGTGGTCGATCTCGCCACCGCCGGGCGGTCCGACGACACCGCTCACGGCAGGTGGACCACCGTCGGTCCTGGCGGGCGACCAGGGGTGGGACCACCCGAAGGGGTAGGTTTCATACTCCCCGAGGCACCCGTTGCGGTGGGACCTCCTCCTCCCTAATGTCCTCGTCGGCGCGGCACCCCCGCGCCTGGACGTCATGGACCGCCCGATCGACCACCTCGCCGCCGCCGGTGGCAGCCCGCTGCAGCCGGTGACCGCCGCCGCGCCGTCGCGGCCGCTGGGCGGGAGCGCGCCGGAGCTCGAGCCGCTCACGGTCGCCCTGGTGGCGCGCAGCGCCACGGTCGCCGACCTGGTCACCGGCGCGATGGCGGTCGAGGGCGACCGCACCCCGCTCGTCGTCCACGCCACCGCCATGGACCTCCTCGCCGCCGGGGAGCCCTCGCGCTTCGACGTGATCCTCGTCGAGGCCGGGGAGACGTCGGCGGCGGACCTCGCCGCACTGCGCGACGCGCTGCCGCCGCACGTGCCTCGGCGCGTGCTCATGGCCTCCGAGCTGGACGCCGCCCTCGTGGGCCTGGCGCTCGAGCACCGGGTCGACGGCGTCCTGCTGGCGACCTACCCGCCGCAGGAGGTGCTCGCCGCGCTGCGCCACATCGCCGGCGGCCACGCGATCTTCCCCGACGGCTGGCAGGAGCTCATGGCCGTCCACGTCCCGCGCGTCTCGGCGATGCCCGAGCTCAGCCAGCGCCAGCGGGAGGTTCTCGACCTCCTGGCGTCGGGCCGGCGCAACGACGAGATCGCCAACGAGCTGCTGCTCTCGCCCAACACGGTGAAGTTCCACGTGCGGGCGATCTTCTCCCGACTCGGCGTGCGCAACCGCGCCGAGGCCGCTGAGGTGCTCGCGCGCCTCGAGCGCGAGCGCTAGACCGGGCCCTCGAGCAGGCGCGCCTCGCGCGCGTGAGACGATCACGCTCGTGGCGGGCGTCCACCGCGGCCGGTTCGACCGCGGGTCCACGTCGTTCGGGACCGCGCGTCCGTCCCTGCGCCCACATCGCACGTTTCACACTGCCGCCACGCGGCGAACCAGGGGTCGAACACCCGTCCACCCCCTCAAGCCATGGCCCGCCGGCGCCGATGAGGGCACCAGGTCACCCCCACGACCTCCAGCCGCGACCGACCCCGCCGGATCCCTGCCCCGGCGGGAGGTCGCACCACCAGAGTGGGGGTAGCCCCACTGGCGCTCCCAACGCCCTCCCGCTCCGGCAAGCTTGAGGCGATGGGACTACCCGAACGGGTAGGGCCAAGACCGCCCTTTCCTCCATTGTGGGCAGGCCCGAGCGCACCCTAAGCTGCCGGTCGTCGGTTGGAGGTGGCAGGGCGAAGTTCCTCCTCCCGCCGGCTTCGTTTCCATCAACGGCTGGGGGTATCTCCTATGCGAGGCAAGCGCCTCACTTCTACGGGCCTGGGTGTTCTCATGGCGGTCGCTGCTGCGCCGTCCGCTCACGCCGCTCTTGCTGGTGCGCCGACTGCGGCGTTCGACGACCGTCCCGACCTCATCTCGGCTCGCGTCCTCGAGGACAACACGAACTCGTACGACGAGGTTCGTTTCTGCTTCGACCAGGACGTCCGCAACTCGCCGATCGACGACGAGGGCTTCTACCTCCGTGGCTACAACAACACGGACTCGGAGCGCTCTGACGCCGCGACCCTGGAGCTCGGCGACGGCCTCCAGAACTGCGTCCGCGTCCGCTTCAACAACGTCTCCGACTCGTCGAACTTCACCGTCGGTGCTGTCGACGGCCCGGCTGGCGGCGACGACGTCCGCTCGGTGACCGGCTCGGTCGAGAACCTGGCTGACGCCACGGCCCTCATCAACACCACGCAGGGCACCGACTCGGGCAACACGACGCTGGCCAACATCATCGGCACCACCGTCGACCCGACCACGAACCGCATCGAGGTCACGTTCGACCGTCCCATCCAGACGATCAACGACCCGAGCGACTTCATCTACGTCGACGACGAGGGCAACACCCTCGCCGCCACGAGCGCGTCGATCGTCAACGGCGATCGTCGCCGCGTGCGTGCGAACTTCCCGACCAACGGCGGCGCCGACACGGTGCGTCACGCGGTCCGGCTGTTCGTCGGCGATGCCGCGGTCACCGACCAGAACGGCAACACCAACCAGTACGAGGTCTGGGACGACGTCGCCTCCAACGGCCAGACGTCCCGCCCCGACCTGGTCGGGGCTGAGATCTCCGGCCCGAACTCGGTCGACTTCGAGTTCGACGCCAACCAGCCCGTCAAGGTCGGCGTGACCCCGGCCCTGTTCCAGGTCCGTGACCGCGAGGGCGTGGAGTACGCCGGCATCGACGCCGTCGTCCTGCAGCTGAGCGGCAACCAGCGCGTCGTGCGGGTCTACTTCCCGACCGACACCGACGTCGACGGCTCCGTCGTCCAGGCCGCCATCCTCCCGGGTGCCGTCCTCTCGAACGGCGCTGCCTTCTTCGGCGCTCCGAACACCGCCGCCACCATCGGCATCGGCAACCTGACCGGCAACCCGGCGGGCTTCACCGACGCTCCTGACGCGACGGGCTACGAGATCGACCAGGACAGCGCGTCGATCCTGGTGTCCTTCGACGAGGACATCGACGACGTCCCCGGTGGCCCCGGCGCCTTCGTGGCCCGCGGCATCAACGGCAACGTCATCGCCGCGGCCTCCACGGTCGTGACGGTCGACGGCAACACCGTCCGCCTCCAGTTCACGGACGGCGGCCAGGTGGCTGCGACCTACGGCGTCGACATCGCTGAGGACGCCGTCGAGGGTCCGCAGGGCGACCTGTCGATCCAGCAGATCGTCGGCCGCACGCCGGTCAACCCGCCCGCTCCGGGCCCGGGCAACCCGCCCGCTCCCCCGGCCGCGAACAACGGCGGCGGCGGCGGCGGCGGCGTGCTGGGCACGGGTGGCAGCAACAACCCGACCGCCCGCGTCTCCCCGGCCCGTAGCACCAAGGCCGGCAAGGCTCGCGTCCTGTACGCGAAGTTCTCGAAGGGCACGGTGACCACCAAGGTCTCCGGCAAGGCGAAGACCGCCAAGATCCAGGTCACCTTCCTGGGCAAGAAGGGCAAGCTCGTCAAGAAGGTCACCAAGACCGTCAAGACGAACAAGGTCCTCAAGCTCAAGGGCCTGATCAAGAAGTACTCGGCCGTCAAGAGCGTCCGCGTCAAGGTCCTCTAGCCAGCCGCACCAGCAGCACGCGAGGGGCCCGCGCGAGCGGGCCCCTCGTCGTTGCGGGGCGCCGGATGCTCCCCGCGGCACGCAACGGCCGTGAGCCAGGTCCAGAGGCTCACGGCCGTTCGTGCGTCTAGAGGCGCTTCTCGCCGAAGAACGTCGCCATCGGGTTGGCGTTGAAGTTCGCGATGGCCACGTAGCCCTCGGCCTCGTAGAGGCCCTGGGCGTGGGGCTGGCGCGGACCCGTGTCCAGCCGCGCGACGGCGTAGCCCAGGTCACGCGCGGCGTCCTCGAGCGCCCGGAGGAGCGCCCGCGCCACGCCGCGGCCCCGCGCGTCGGGTGCCACGAACATCCGCTTGACCTCGCACGCCTCGTCGTCGAGGCGCTTCAGGGCCCCGCAGCAGATCGCCTGTTCGCCCTCCCAGCCCAGCAGGAAGGCGCCGCCAGCCTCAGGGCGCAGGAGCTCCGGCCCCGCGGCGGGCATGTCCGGGGCGTCGATCTCGAGCCCCTCGTAGAGCTCGGCGATCTCGGCGGCCATCCCCCGCAGCAGCGCGGCTCCCGGCTCGTCCTCGGGGTCGGCGTGGCGGAACACGAGGTCGGGCGCGGGCACCCCGGGATCCTGCCACCGCCGCCGCCGCACCGCGGGTCGATACCGTGCGGCGCTCGATGGCACGGGACTGGCGCGACCTCTTCATCCTCGACGCGGCTGCAGCGGCGGCCCCGGCGGAGGAGGCCCAGCCCGAGCGCCGCCGCGGGTTCTTCCGCCGCCTGCGCGAGAACATGGCCAAGACGCGCGAGGCGCTGGCCACCGAGATCCAGGCCACGCTCTTCGACACGCTCGACGAGGAGACCTGGGAGCGCCTGGAGGAGGCGCTGATCATGGCCGACGTCGGGGCTCGCACGACCGCCGACGTCGTCGGACGCCTCGAGGAGGAGGCGACCTCGGGCGTCGTCGAGGGCGGCGAGGCCCTGCAGGAGCGTCTCGTCGAGCTGCTGGCCGGCATAGCCCGCACCGGCGACGACAAGATCGACCTGCGCCACGGGCCGACGGTGATCATGGCCTGCGGCGTCAACGGCACCGGCAAGACGACGACGATCGGCAAGCTCGCCCATCACATGCACCACGAGCTCGGGCTCACCGTCCTGCTCGGCGCCGCCGACACGTTCCGCGCCGCGGCCGTCGAGCAGCTCACGCAGTGGGCCGAGCGCGTCGGCTGCGACATCGTCACCGGCCCGGAGGGCTCGGACCCCGGGTCGGTCGCCTTCGACGCCGTCGCCAAGGGCCGCGAGCGGGGGGTGGACGTGGTCATCGTCGACACCGCGGGCCGCCTGCACACGCAGGACGACCTCATGGCCGAGCTGACGAAGATCCGCCGCGTGATCGGCAAGCAGATGCCCGACGCGCCGCACGAGACGCTGCTCACGGTCGACGCCACCACCGGCCAGAACGGCCTGCGCCAGGCCAAGCTCTTCTCGGAGGCCGTCCCCGTCGACGGCATCGTCCTCACCAAGCTCGACGGCACCGCCAAGGGCGGCATCGCCCTCGCCATCGCCGGCGAACTCGGCATCCCCGTGAAGCTCATCGGGATCGGCGAGCAGCTCGAGGACCTGCGGCCGTTCGACCCGGACGACTTCGCCCGGGCGCTCGTCGCCCCCTAGAACGGCTCCGGGCGCTCAGCTAGCCTCCGCCCCGTGGAGGGGTGGCTGGTCTGGCTGATCGCGGCGGTCGTCGCCGCGGTGGGGGAGATGCTGACGCTGGGCTTCTTCCTGGCGCCGTTCGCGCTGGGCGCGTCCGGCGCGCTGGTCGTCGACCTCGCCGGCGGCGGCACGGTCGTCGCCCTCGCGGTCTTCGCGGCGGTCACCGCCACGAGCTTCCTCGCCCTGCGGCCCGTCGCCCGGCGCCATCTGCGCCAGCCGCCCTCGGCGCGCACCGGCGTGGCGGCGCTCGTCGGCCGCACCGCGACCGTCATCGACCAGGTGACCGACGACGCCGGGACCGTCCGCCTCGAGGGCGAGGTCTGGACGGCGCGCCCCTACGAGGAGGGCGAGGTCCTCGACCCCGGCGCCCGCGTGCACGTCGTCGAGATCCGGGGCGCCACCGCCCTCGTCAGCGCATGACCGACCTGAGACTGGAGGCCCAGACATGGGAGCCGTGATCGCCCTAGCCGTCGTCGTCCTGTTCGCCCTCTTCGTGGCGGCGCGGACGATCCGGATCATCCCGCAGGCCCGCGCCGGCGTCGTCGAGCGCCTCGGGCGCTACCACCGCACGCTCGACCCGGGCCTGACGATCGTCATCCCGTTCATCGACAAGGTCAAGCCGCTGGTTGACCTCCGTGAGCAGGTCGTCTCGTTCCCGCCCAACGGCGTGATCACCGCGGACAACGTGACGGTCGGGATCGACACGGTCCTGTACTTCACGATCACCGACCCGAAGGCCGTCACCTACGAGGTCGCCAACCCGCTGCAGGCCATCGAGCAGCTGACCGTCACGACGCTGCGCAACGTCATCGGCGGCCTCACCCTGGAGGACTCGCTGACCTCGCGCGACCAGATCAACACCCAGCTGCGCATGGTCCTCGACGATGCCACGGGCAAGTGGGGCATCCGCATCAACCGCGTGGAGCTCAAGGCCGTCGACCCGCCGGCCTCCATCCAGGAGGCGATGGAGAAGCAGATGCGCGCCGAGCGCGACCGCCGCGCGGCGATCCTCAACGCCGAGGGCCTCAAGCAGTCGCAGATCCTCACCGCCGAGGGCGAGAAGACGTCGGCCGTCCTGCGCGCCCAGGGGTCCAAGGAGGCGGCGATCCTCCGCGCCGAGGGCGAGGCGAAGGCGATCGACACGGTCTTCCGCGCCATCCACGAGGGCGACCCCGACCAGGGGCTGCTCAGCTACCAGTACCTCCAGATGCTGCCGCAGCTCGCGCAGGGCGAGGCGAACAAGATCTGGGTGATCCCGTCGGAGTTCTCGCAGGCGCTCGGCAACATCGGCGGCGTGCTCGGTGGCGGCAACGGCGGCGGCGCGCGCCCCTCGGCGCCCGCGCCCAGCACGCCGCCCGTCGACGGGGCGCCTTGATCGTCGACCCGGACGTCGAGGCCTACGCCGAGGCGCACACCACGCCACAGGCGCGCCACCTCCAGGCCCTCGCGCAGGCCACGCGCGAGCAGCTCACCGCGCCGGAGATGCTCAGCGGCCCCGTCGTCGGCCGGCTGCTCGAGCTGCTGGTCTGGCTGCGCCGGCCGCGGCTCGTCGTCGAGGTGGGGACCTACTCGGGCGCGAGCGCGCTGGCGATGGCCGCGGCGCTCCCGCCCGAAGGCCGGATCGTCACCCTCGAGCTCGACCCCGAGCGCGCGGCGTTCGCCCGCCGCCACATCGAGGAGGCCGGGATGGACGATCGGGTCGAGGTCCGCGTCGGCCCCGCGCTCGAGGCGCTCCGGGCCCTCGACGAGCCCGTCGACCTCGCGTTCGTCGACGCCGACAAGACCGGCTACCCCGACTACTACGAGGCGCTCGTCCCTCGCCTGGCGCCCGGCGGGCTCCTCGTCGCCGACAACACCCTGCGTGGCGGGCGCGTGCTCGACCCGCCGGCCGACGACCCGGGCACCCAGGCGATGGCGCGCTTCAACGACCGCGTCGCCAGCGACGAGCGCGTCGTGGGCGTGGTGCTGACGGTGCGCGACGGCGTGACGCTCGTGCGTCCCGCCTGAACGCCCTACGCGCGAGGCGGCGCGGTCGGCGCGGCGGCCTTGCGGTGCGCGTGGCGCACCGCCGGCTCCGCCCACGGCGGCGTCTCGCGCGGCGCCCCCGGGCCCGGCAGCGGCTGGAAGTCGCGCGCGTCGACCGGCTCGCCGCACTCCGAGCAGACGACCTGGGGGTGCGAGACGTGGTTGCAGCGCTTGTGGTGCAGGACGACGGGCGGCCCGTCGACGAGGCCCGTGTGCTTGTTGCCCCACTCCATCAGGGCGATGACGACGGGGTACAGGTCGCGCCCCGCCTCGGTCAGGCGGTACTCGTGGCGGGTGCGCCGTGCGCCCTCGGCGTAGGGGACCCGCTCGAGGATCCCGAAGTCCACGAGGCGGCCGAGGCGCTCGGCGAGGATGTTGCGCGCCACGCCCGTGCCACGCTGGTAGTCCTCGAACGTCCGGGCGCGGAAGAAGGCGGCGCGCAGGATCGCGAAGACCCAGCGCTCGCCCACGATGGCGCCCGCGCGACCGATCGCGCAGGTCTGCTCGAGGAGCTCGTCGTGGCGCATCGGACCGCCAGTCTAGCTCCCCGTGCAGGGCTCGTTGCGAATCGCAACGAACCTCACTAGCGTTCCGTTGCAAGATGCAACGACGCACCGCCGCCCTGGTGGTCGCCTGCGCCGGCGGCTACCTCGCGTTCCTCGACACGTCGATCGTCAACACGGCGTTCCCGGACGTCCAGGCGTCCTTCGACGACGCCGGGCGCGCGGAGCTGAGCTGGGTGCTCGATGCGTACTTCATCGTCCTCGCCGCGCTGCTCGTGCCCGCGGGCGCGCTGGCCGACCGGCTCGGGCGCAAGCGCGTCTTCCTCTGGGGCGTGGGCGCCTTCGTCCTGACGAGCATCGCCTGCGGCCTGGCGCCGTCGTGGGAGACGCTCGTCGCCGCGCGCGTGCTCCAGGGCGCCGCCGCGGCCGTGATCGCCCCGGTCTCGCTCGCGCTCGTGCTCCCGGAGTTCGCCCGTGAGCAGCGCGCGACCGCCGTCGGCATCTGGGGCGCCGCCGCCGCGTTCGCGGCCGCGACCGGCCCGCCGCTGGGCGGACTCGTCGTCGAGGTGGCCGACTGGCGCTGGATCTTCCTGGTCAACGTGCCGCTCGGCGGGCTCGTCCTCCTCGCGGGCGCCCGCGCGCTGCGCGAGTCCAAGGACGAGGCGATGGCCGGCCTGCCCGACCTCGCCGGCGCCGGCCTGTCGGTCCTCGGCCTGGGGCTGCTGGCGCTCGGGATCGTCGAGGGCGAGTCGTGGGGCTGGACGAGCGCGGGCGTCCTGGGCTCCCTGGGCGGCGCGCTCGTCGCCCTCGCCGCGGTCGCCCGACGCTGCACGACCCACCCGCGGCCGGTCGTGGACCCGGCGCTCATGGCGATCCGCTCGTTCCGCGTTGCGAACGTCGGGACGCTGCTCTTCGCCGCGGCCTTCTTCTCGACGATCCTCGGCAACATCCTGTTCCTCACGTCGGTCTGGGGCTACAGCGTCCTGGACGCCGGCCTGGCGACCGTGCCGGGGCCGCTGGTGTCGGCGATCGTGGCGGGGCCCGCGGGGCGCCTCGCCGACCGCGTCGGCCACCGGGCGGTGATCGTCCCCGGGACGATCGCCTACGCCGCGGGCCTGCTCGTCCTGCGCTCGGCGGGCGCGGAGCCGGACTACGTGGGGACGTGGCTGCCCGGCATGCTGCTCGTGGGCGTCGGCATCGGGCTGGCCTTCCCGACCCTCGGGGCGGCGGCCGTGGCCGACGTCGAGCCCGACCGCTTCGGCGCCGCGAGCGCCGTCGCGTCGGCCTTCCGCCAGATCGGGGCGGTGCTCGGGACGGCGATCCTCGTCGCGATCGTCGGCGACCCGAGGTCGTTGGCCGAGGCGCTGGCCCATGCCGACGACGCGTACGCCTTCGCCGTCGCGGCGTCGCTCGCGTCGGGCGTGGTGGCCCTGCTCCTGCGTCCCGCGCCCGCGGGCCGCGCGCCTGCCGCCGCGCCCGCTCCCGCGTAGGGGGGCGAACTCGGGTGCCCCCAGCCCTATAGAGGGCAGACCCCCTCAGCCGGACGGCCGCGCACGCCCTGCGCCGGCCGTCCGGCGCCCCCGCCTCGGCCTCGCGCGCCATACACTCGGACGACCGGTGTTCGACGCCCTCTCCGAGAAGCTCCAGCAGACCCTGTCCGACGTCCGCGGCCGGGGGACGCTCACCGAGGACGACGTCAACAAGGCGATGCGCGAGATCCGCCTCGCGCTCCTCGAGGCCGACGTCAACTTCAAGGTCGTCAAGGGGTTCACCTCGACGGTCAAGGAGCGCTGCCTGGGCTCCGACGTCCTGGGCCAGCTCAACCCCGGCCAGCAGGTCGTCAAGATCGTCGACGAGGAGCTCACGGCGCTCATGGGCGGCGCGAGCGCCGGCCTGACGTTCTCGCCGCGCCCGCCGACCGTCGTCCTCATGGCCGGCCTGCAGGGCTCGGGCAAGACGACCGCCACCGCGAAGCTCGCCCGCCACCTGCGCGAGCAGCACGGCAGCTCCGTGGCCGTCGCGGCGTGCGACGTCTATCGCCCGGCCGCGGTCGACCAGCTCGTGAAGGTCGGCGCCCAGGCGGGCGCGGAGGTCTACGAGCAGGGGACCGACAAGGATCCGGTCGACATCGCCCGCTGGGCGCTGGACAAGGCGAAGATGGACGGCAAGGACGTCCTCATCGTCGACACCTCGGGCCGCCTGCACGTCGACGAGCGCCTCATGCAGGAGCTCAAGGACATCCGCGCGGCGGTCAAGCCGACGGCGATCCTGCTCGTCGTCGACGCGATGACCGGCCAGGACGCCGTGAACGTCGCCGAGCAGTTCGCCGAGGCGGTCGCCTTCGACGGCGTCGTCATGTCCAAGCTCGACGGCGACGCCCGCGGCGGCGCCGCGCTGTCGGTCAAGGCCGTCACCGGCAAGCCGATCCTCTTCGCCTCCACCGGCGAGAAGCTCGACCAGTTCGAGCGCTTCCACCCCGACCGCATGGCGCAGCGGATCCTCGGGATGGGCGATGTCCTCTCGTTGATCGAGAAGGCCGAGCAGCAGTTCGACGAGGACCAGGCCAAGGACCTCGAGCGCAAGCTGCGCCGCGACGAGTTCACCCTCGAGGACTTCCTCAACCAGCTCAAGCAGATCCGCCGCATGGGCCCGCTGACCTCGATCCTGGGGATGATCCCGGGCTTCGCCGGCCAGCAGATGAAGGGCCTGAAGGTCGACGAGCGCGAGCTGGACCGCATCCAGGCGATCATCCTGTCGATGACCCCGGAGGAACGCCGCCGGCCGGAGATCATCAAGGGCTCGCGGCGCCTGCGGATCGCCCGCGGCTCGGGCACCAACGTCCAGCAGGTCAACCAGCTCATCAAGCAGTTCGCGCAGATGCGCAAGGTCATGAAGCAGCTGGGCAAGGGCAAGATGCCCGACATGGCCGCGCTGATGCGGCAGGCGCGCTAGCCTGTCCGGTCGCACTTCTCCGACCAAGGACCTCTGAACGCAAGTGGCAGTTCGACTCAGGCTCACCCGTGTGGGCGCCCGCAAGGACCCCGTGTGGCGTATCGTCGCCGCCGACCAGCGCTCGCCGCGTGACGGCCGCGTGCTCGAGATCCTCGGCCAGTACAACGCCCAGACCGAGCCGTCCACCATCGTGGTCGACGAGGACCGCGTCCGCGACTGGCTGTCCAAGGGCGCGCAGCCGACCGACACGGTCCGCAAGCTCCTGCGCACGCAGGGCATCTCCTAGAGCACCGGACTTGCGCGAGCTGCTCGAGTTCCTGGCGCGCCGGCTCGTGGACGAGCCCGACGCGGTGAAGGTGGAGCAGTTCGAGGAGGAGGACGGCACCGTCGTCCTCGAGCTCTCGGTGGGCGCGGAGGACTACGGGCGCGTGATCGGGCGCGGGGGCCGCACGGCCAACGCCCTGCGCACCGTGGTCAAGGCCGCGGCGGTCAAGGAGAACCGCCGCGTGCTCATCGACATCGTCGAGTGAGCGGCGCCGTCGTGGAGGCGCTGGTGGCCGGCCGCGTGGGCCGGCCGCACGGGCTCGACGGCTCCTTCCACGTGACCGGCCCGCGCACGCGGCTGCTCGTGCTCGGCGCGACGGTCGAGGTCGACGGCCGGCGGCGGGAGGTCGTCCGCCGCGCCGGGACCGACGACAAGCCGATCCTGCGCCTCGAGGGCGTGTCCTCGCGCGAGGCCGTCGAGGCGCTGCGCGGGCAGGACCTGCGGGTCGACCGGGCGGAGGCCCCGTCGCTCGACGAGGGCGAGTTCTGGGCCGAGGACTTCGTCGGTTGCGCCGTCGTCGACGGCGACCGCGCGGTCGGGTCCGTCAAGCGCCTGCTCGCCTACCCCTCGTGCGAGGTGCTGGAGGTCGCCCGCGACGGCGGGGGCGAAGACCTGCTCGTCCCGCTGATCGACGACGCGGTGCGCGAGCTGGACGTCCCGGGGCGCCGGATCGACATCGACCTGGCGTTCCTCGGGGAGGAGTAGGGCGTGCAGCTCGACGTCGTCACGCTGTTCCCCGAGTGGTTCGACTGGTTCCGCACGCAGCGCCACGTGCGCAACGCGGCGCAGGCCGGCCACGAGCTGCGCGCGCTCAACCCGCGCGAGCACACGCCGCTCAGCGGCGGCCAGGTCGACGACACGCCGTTCGGCGGCGGGGCGGGGATGGTCCTGCGCGTCGACGTCATGGACGCCGCGCTGCGCGGCTTCTACGGGACCGACCCGGTCGAGCTGCGCTCCCAGCGGCGGGTCATCGCGCTCACGCCCGGCGGGCGGATGCTCGATGACGCGCTAGTCGACGAGCTGGCCGAGGAGCCGGCCATCACGCTGCTGTGCGGGCGCTACGAGGGCTTCGACGAGCGGATCGTCCAGCACTTCGCATCGGACGCGGTGTCGGTCGGGCGCTTCGTGCTCAGCGGCGGCGAGCTCGCGGCGATGGTCGTCATGGACGCGATCCTGCGCAAGCTGCCGGGCGCGCTGGGCCATGCCGACAGCGCGCTCGAGGAGTCCTTCTCGCAGGCGTTGGGCGGCGACCCGGAGTACCCGCACTACACGCGCCCGGCGGAGTACCGCGGCTGGAAGGTCCCGGAGGTCCTGCTCTCGGGCCACCACGACCACATCCGGCGCTGGCGGCGCGACCGCTCGCGCGAGCGCGGCGTGGTGGGTCCGACCGCGCACCCGATCGACCCGCTGGCGCCCCGTCCCGGCGGGCCTGATCCGTTCGGCCCGATGGACGGCGAGGGCGAGGCGCGGCGCCCCGGTGGGCCCGACGTCTTCGGCGACGCCGCAGGCACCTAGGGCCCTTCGCTACCATCGACGGCCGCCGCGCGGGGCCTTCCCGTCCTCCCGCGTGCCGCCTCGCCCATGAGCACCGTCATCGACAGCCTCGAGCGCGCGCAGCTGCGCCGCGCCCCGCGGTTCCAGCCCGGAGATCGCGTCAAGGTCCACTTCCAGGTCATCGAGGGCTCGCGTCGCCGTACGCAGGTCTTCGAGGGCGTGGTGATCAAGCGCCAGGGCGCGGGCGTCCGCGAGACCTTCACGGTGCGCAAGCAGTCGTTCGGCGTCGGCGTGGAGCGCACGTTCCCGCTGCACTCGCCGAAGATCGAGAAGATCGAGGTCTCCGCCCGCGGCGATGTCCGGCGCGCGAAGCTCTACTACCTGCGCGACCGCGTCGGCAAGGCCGCCCGCGTCCGCGAGCGCCGGTACACCGGCCCGGAGGAGACCGTCGAGCGCGGCCTGGTCAACGACCCGGCTGCCGCCCTCGAGGCCGAGGCCGCGGCGCAGACCGAGGCCGTCGACGCGGAGGGCGTCGCCGCCGACGAGGTCGTCGTCGACGCGGCGGGCACCGAGGCGCCGGCGGCTGACGCGCCGGCAGAGGAGACGCCGGCTGCCGAGTCCGGCGACGCCGAGGCCCCCGCGGCCGAGGCGTCTGCGGGCGACGAGCCCGCCGCCGGTGGCGGCGAGGACGCCGCCGACGCCGACAAGGCGTGAGCCGCAAGAAGGGCGGCGAGGGTTCGACGGGCAACTCGCTCGTCGAGCTCGTCGTCATCGTCGTGGTCGCCCTGGGCCTGGCCCTGGGCATCCAGGCGTTTCTCGTCAAGCCCTACCGGATCCCGAGCGAGTCGATGGTCCCGACGCTCGACGTCGGCCAGCGCGTGCTCGTCAACCGGATCTCCAAGAAGCTCGGCGGCGACCCGAGCGTGGGGGACATCGTCGTCTTCCACCCGCCCGCGGGCTCGGAGACGAACACCTGCGGCGACCCCACGCACCCCGAGGACCAGGCGTGCCCGCGCCCGACCAACGACCGCTCGGACGTGAACTTCATCAAGCGCGTGGTGGGCGGCCCGGGCGACACGATCGCCATCCGCGGTGGACGCGTCATCCGCAACGGCCGGCCGACCGACGAGCCCTTCATCCGCGCGTGCGGCGGCGGCAGCGGCTGCGACTTCCCCCGTCCCATCAAGGTGCCGGCCGGGCACTTCTTCATGATGGGCGACAACCGTGGGGAGTCCGACGACAGCCGGTTCTGGGGTCCCGTCCCCAGCAAGTGGATCATCGGTGGCGCCTTCGCCACCTACTGGCCGATCGACAAGATCGGCCTCCTCTAGCCCGAGGACGCACCACGGCGTGGCGGGCGCGAAGGCCAAGACGAAGCCCAAGCGCAAGCGCAAGCCCGGGCGGCGGCTCTTCCAGCACGACCGCGGGCTCGGCGTCCGCTGGGTGGCGGGGGCCGACGAGGCAGGCCGCGGCTGCCTCGCCGGTCCGCTCGTCGCGGCCGCGGTGCTGTTCGACATGGAGGCGCTGGGGCCGCGCGAGGTCCGGGCCCTCGGCGCGCTCAACGACTCAAAGCAGCAGACCGAGGAGGCGCGCGAGGCGCTCTACCCGGTCGTCATGCGCCACGCCGTCCGGGTCGCGGTCGTCTCGCGCTGCGCCCGCGGCATCGACAGCCGCGGCCTGCACCGCACGAACCTCGCCGCCCTGCGCGAGGCGCTGCTCAAGGTCGCGGTGCCCGACTGCATCTGCCTCTCGGACGGCTTCGCGGTCGGCGACCTCCAGGGCCACCAGGGCCGCGCCGTCGTCGGCGGCGACGAGACGAGCGCCGCGATCGCCGCGGCGTCCATCATCGCCAAGGTCACCCGCGACCGCTTCATGCACCGCGCCGACCGCCAGCACCCCGGCTGGGACTTCGCGACCCACGTCGGCTACTCCACGCCCGAGCATCGCGACGCCATCCAGCGCATCGGCGTCTCGCCGCTGCACCGGATGAGCTTCCAGTCGACGGCCTACCAGCAGCTCGCGCTGGGCTAGGAGCCACCGGCCGCGGCGCGGGGCGCGGGGCGCGGGGCGCGACGGTGCGGGGGGCGCGGGGCGGGTGGGGAGCGCCGCGCGCGACGGTGCGGGGGGAGGGACGGACGAGCGCCGCGCGCGACGTGGATGACGCCTCGTGCATGTCGTGCATGCTCGAGCCGTCACCGGCCCGACTAGAACGCGGCCTCGAGGTGGTCGAGGCGCACGAGGCGCCCCTGCCCGTCGACGACCACGCCGATCGCGTCGAAGCGCAGCTCGGGCACGCGCGGACGGTCCTCGGCATGTGCGAGGTACTCCCGCGCCATCCGCCGCACCTGCGCGCGCTTGGCCGGGTGCAGCGCGTCCCACGGCTCGCCGCGACCGCGCCGCGTCTTCACCTCGACGAACACGAGCGTGTGCCCGTCGCAGGCGACGACGTCCAGCTCGCCATAGCGGGTGCGGAAGCCGCGGGCCACGATCGCGTAGCCCAGACGCTCGAGGTGTGCGGCTGCCAGCTCCTCCCCGAGCCGCCCGAGCGTTCGCCGGGGGTCCTCACGCCGGGGACGGGATGACGCCGGCCCACCGGCGGGCTCGGGGCTCGAGGAGGAGCATGGAGATGCCACGGCGGCCATGGTGGGCGGCGCGCGCGCACGGTGCACCACGCGCTCGTCACAGCTCTGCGCGGCCTTCGTGACCGCGGTCCCTGCGGTCCCGACGGCGCAGATCCGGCACAGGTGCGTGCTGTCCTGTCACACGGCGCCATCGAGCATCCGGCCCCGTGCCCCTCGCTCGTCTCACCACCTACGCGCTGCACGGCGTCGACAGCCGCCGGGTGACCGTCGAGGTCGACCACCAGGCCGCCGGCCTGCCGACCTTCACGATCGTGGGGCTCGGTGACCGCGCGGTCCGCGAGGCGCGCGAGCGCGTGCGGGTCGCCATCGCCAACTCGGACCTGCGGTTCCCCAAGCAGCGGATCACCGTCAACCTCGCCCCGGCCTACCTGCGCAAGACCGGTCCGGGCTTCGACCTCGCCATGGCCGTCGGGCTGCTGGCCGTGACCGGCCAGGTCGATCCGGACATGGCCTCGGACGTCGCGTTCTTCGGCGAGCTGTCGCTCGGCGGCGAGCTGCGCCCGTGCCGCGGCGCGCTCGCCGTCGCCGAGGGCGCGCTGCGCGACGGTGCCCGTGGCTTGGTCGTGCCGCGGTCGCTCGTGGCGGAGGCGACGCTCGTCGAGGGGCTGCAGGTGTGGGGCATCGAGACGCTCAGCGACGTGCCGGCCGTCCTGCGCGGCGAGGTCGAGGCCGACGGCCCGCCGCCGGCCGCAGCCGCGTCGTCGGTGCAGACCCGCGTCGACCTCGCGGACGTCCGCGGCCACGCGCGCGCGATCCGCGCGCTGACGATCGCCGCGGCCGGCGGCCACAACCTCCTGCTGTCCGGACCGCCCGGCACGGGCAAGACGATGCTCGCCAAGCGCCTGCCGACGATCCTGCCACCGCTGTCGCGCGAGGAGGCCATCGAGGCGACCCGGATCCACAGCGTCGCCGGACTGCGCATCGGCGGCGGTCTGCTGGACGACCGTCCGTACCGCGCGCCGCACCACTCCATCTCCTCGGCCGGGCTCGTCGGCGGCGGTTCGGTGCCCCAGCCCGGCGAGGTCTCGCTCGCCCACCGCGGCGTCCTGTTCCTCGACGAGCTCGCCGAGTTCGCGCGCCCCGCGCTGGAGGCGCTGCGCCAGCCCCTGGAGGACGGGCGCGTCGCGATCGTCCGCGGCCAGCGCACGGCGATCTTCCCGTCGCGCTTCATGCTCGTCGCCTCGACGAACCCCTGCCCGTGCGGCCATGCGGGGACGCGGCGCTGCCGCTGCACCGACTTCGACCTCGCCCGGTACCGCAAGCGCCTGTCGGGCCCGCTGCTCGACCGCATCGACCTGCTCGTCCACGTCCAGCGCCCGACGCCGGAGGAGCTGGCCGGCCCACCGCTGGCGCGCTCGGCGGACGTGCGCGCCGAGGTCCTCGCCGCGCGTCAGCGCCAGGCCGCCCGCCTCCGCGGCACGGGCGTGACCTGCAACGCCGACCTCGACGCCCAGCTCCTCGGTGACCACGCCGCGCTGGCCGACGCCTCCGAGGCGGTCCTCCGCCGGGCCTACGGGCAGGGGACGCTCAGCCCGCGCGGGCACGACCGCGTCCTGCGCGTCGCCCGCACGGTCGCCGACCTCGCCGGCGCCGCGCAGGTCGAGCCGGCCCACGTGCGCGAGGCGATCTCGCTGCGCCAGGACGACGAGGGCGAGGACGCCGTCCTGTCCGGGGCCGCGTCGTGAGCGCGGCCCCGACCGCCTGCGAGCGGTGCCTGCGGCGCTCGGCCCGGCTGGCGCAGCTCTCCGGCCACCTCGAGATCGCCCACAAGGGGCGGCGGCCGGTGCGCGACGTGCTCGCCCTCGACGAGGAGGCGCTCGTCCTCGCGCTCGCCGGCCGGGCGCTGTCGACCATGCCGTCCTTCGACGTCGCGGCGGCGCGGACGCGGATCGCCGCGGCGGGGCTGGCCGCCACGTGCGTCCACGACGACCACTTCCCCTCCCGGCTGCGTGACGACCGCTCGGGACCGCTCGCCCTGCACGTCCTCGCGGCGGGCGCACCGCAGGCCGACGCGCTGCACCGGCTCGCCGGGCTCGTGGGGGGCGCGGGGGAGGACCGGCCCCCGTCGGTGGCGATCGTCGGGACCCGCCGCGCCTCGCAGGACGGGGTCGAGGTCGCACGCGCGCTGGGGCGCGGGCTGGCGGCGGCGGGTGTCACCGTCGTGAGCGGCATGGCGATGGGCATCGACAGCGCCGCGCACGACGGCGCACTCGAGGGCGGCGGCCGGACGGTCGCGGTGCTCGCGGGCGGTGCCGACGTCCCGTACCCGCGCACGAAGGTGGCGCTCCACGGGCGCATCGCGCGGGCGGGCGTCGTCGTCGCCGAGCTGCCGCCAGGCACCGGCGTCCGTCGCTGGGCGTTCCCGGCGCGCAACCGGATCATCGCCGCGCTCGCCGACGTGGTGGTCGTGGTGGAGGCGGCCGAGCGCTCCGGCTCGCTCATCACCGCGGAGATGGCGATCGACCTTGGGCGCGACGTAGCGGCGGTGCCCGGATCGCCGCGCTCGTGGCGCTCGGGCGGGACGAACGCGCTGCTGCGCGACGGCGCCACCCTCGTGCGCGACGCCCGCGACGTGCTCGACGTCGTCGTCGGGGTGGAGGAGGCGGCTCGCGCCACCCGGCCTGGCGGTCCGGCGCCCGTGCCGGCGGGGCTGGCGCCCGGGCTGGCCGAGCTGCTGAGCGCGCTGGACGACGGCCGGGACACGATCGACGCGCTCGCCGCGACCCCCGATGACGCGGGTGCGGTCGCCGACGGGCTGGGCGAGCTCGAGCTGCTGGGGCTGGTCCGGCGCGGCGCCGCGGGCCGCTACCGGCGGGTGCCGGTGTGACGGTCGTGGCAAGCTGGAGGCCGATGCCCGCCGAGGACCGCGTCGACCGCCTGCCCGTCTGCCTGTCGATCGCCGGCTCGGACTCGGGGGGCGGCGCGGGGATCCAGGCCGACCTGAAGGCCTTCGCGCGCTGCGGCGTCCACGGCGCGACCGCCATCACGGCGCTGACCGCCCAGAACACCCTGGCCGTGACCCGGGTCGAGGCGGTGTCGCCCGAGATGATCCGCGCCCAGGTCGAGGCGGTCGCCGAGGACCTGGGCGTCGACGCGGTCAAGATCGGGATGCTCGGCAGCGTCGCGACGACGGAGGCGGTGGCCGCCGCGCTCGACGGCCTGCCGTCCGGGACGCCGGTGGTGCTCGACCCCGTGATGGTCGCGGAGTCCGGGGCACGGCTGCTCGAGCCCGAGGCCCAGCAGGCGCTGGTCGAGCTCGTGCTGCCACGGGCGACGGTCGCCACCCCGAACCTCCCCGAGGCGCGCGTCCTGGCGATGGCCGGCGGCATGTCCGAGACCCGGGTGGCCGACCTCGACGGCGAGGCCCTCGCGCAGGCGGTGCTCGACGCCGGGGCCAACGCCGTCGTCGTGACCGGCGGCCATCGCGAGCAGGCGACCGACCTGCTGCTCGTCCGCGGCCGGTCGGTCGTCGAGCTGCCCGGCGAGCGCTTCGCCGACGGCGCTGCGCACGGATCGGGCTGCACGCACTCGTCGGCGCTCGCCGCGCACCTCGCCCTCGGCCACGACCTCGAGGACGCCGCCCGCGCGGCGAAGGCCATCGCGGGGGACGCGGTGCGCGACGGGCTGCACGAGGTGGGGCAGGGAGCCGGGCCGGTCAACGCGCTGGGCCTGCGCCGCGTGGCCCGCGTGGGCTGACCCGCGCGGGTGACGGGTGCCCGACCTGCGGCATGCCGCGCCGGTCGTTCGGTCCCGACTCGGCGCGTCGACGCCCACCTCGGGACCTGACCGCTTTGTCATAATCGCCCTCTCATGAAGTTCCTGCGCATGAAGCCGGGGCACGGCGAGGTGGTGCTCGCCGAGGGCGACGTCGACGTGCGCGAGGACGAGGAGCTGCTGGTCCAGGAGTTCCGGCGCCAGCTCGACGAGGGCATGTGGGCCGCCGTGCCGACGACGGCGCAGGGCGGCCGGCGCGAGGCGCGGATGGTCAAGGCCTTCGAGGACATCCCGCGTGATGCCGACCGCGTGATCTTCTTCCCGCGCGCCGCCGGCGGCCGCTAGACCACCGCCCGCCCGGCAAGCGCCCGCGACGACCCAGGACCCCGGACGTGCTGCTCGCCCTCAGTGCCACCGCCATCGTCATCGTGGCGCTGCTCTGGGAGGTCGCCTGGCCGCGCCTCGTCCAGCTCACCGAGCGCGTCAAGACCGCCCGTGCACGCGTCGACGACCCGACCGTCGGCTACGACCCGGGCCGCGAGCGCCGCGCCGAGCAGCGCGCCCGCCAGCTCCTGCGCTCGTGCGTGAACGAGGAGGAGTGGGCGATGTACCGCGACCTCGGCTTCCTGCGCGTGTGGGGCGGGCTGGCCGACGGGCCCGGCCGCGGGGGCAACGGCGCCACCCGCGACGGCGCGCCCTACGCCTACCTCGTCTACCCCCACAAGCCAGTCGTCGCCTTCCTGCCGCAGACGCGCGAGCTGCTGAGCGAGTACTGCGTCGAGTTCCCCGACGAGACGCGGCCCTACGGCTCGGCGCGCCTGCCCGACTCCGACGACGTCCTGGCCAAGTGGATGGCCCTGACCGGCGACGAGCGCCGGTTGATCTCCGAGGCCAACATGCACCTCCCCGGCCGGCAGGTCGACCCCACGAAGGTCCGGCGGGACCTCTGGCGCCTGCACGAGTGGGAGCGCGACCGCCTGCGCCGCGCCGAGCGCGCCGCGCGCCAGCAGAAGACCGCCTGAGCGGCCGCACGGCCGCCGACCGCTAGCGTCCGCGCTCGCCATGAGCGCCTTCGACGTCAAGCACAAGAGCCGCGCCCTGACCGAGGGTCCCGCGCGCGCGGCGGCCCGGTCCTACCTCAAGGGCATCGGCTTCGACGACGAGGCGCTGGCCAAGCCGATCATCGGCGTCGCCCACTGCTGGATCGAGACGATGCCGTGCAACTTCAACCACCGCGTGCTGGCCAAGAAGGTCAAGGACGGCATCACGGCGGCGGGTGCCACGCCGATGGAGCTCAACACCGTCGCGATCTCCGACGGCATCACGATGGGCACCTCGGGGATGAAGACCTCGCTCGTCTCCCGCGAGGTCATCGCCGACTCGATCGAGCTCGTCGCCCGCGGCCACCGCTTCGACGGCCTCGTGGTCCTCTCGGGCTGCGACAAGACGATCCCTGCCGCGGTGATGGCCCTCGCCCGCCTCGACATCCCCGGGGTCATGCTCTACGGCGGCTCGATCCTCCCGGGCCACTTCCAGGGCCACGAGGTCACGATCCAGGAGGTCTTCGAGGCCGTCGGCGCGCACGCCGCGGGCCGGATGACCGACGAGGAGCTCAACGAGCTCGAGTCCGCCGCCTCGCCCGGGGCCGGCGCCTGCGGCGGCCAGTTCACGGCGAACACCATGGCGATGGCCTTCGAGGTGCTCGGCATCTCCGCCGCCGGCTCGGCGATGGTCCCGGCGGAGGACGGCAAGAAGGCCGACGTCGCCGTCGAGGCCGGCCGCCTCGCGGTCGAGGTCCTCGAGCGCGGCCTGACCCCGCGCAAGCTCATCACCCGCGACTCGCTGGAGAACGCGATCGCCGCCGTCGCCATGTCGGGCGGCTCGACCAACGCCGTCCTGCACCTCCTCGCCGTCGCCAACGAGGCGGGCGTCGAGCTCTCCATCGACGACTTCGACCGCATCGCCGACCGCTCGCCGCTGCTGTGCGACCTCAAGCCCGGCGGTCGCTACGTCGCCAAGGACCTCTACGACGCCGGCGGCGTCCCGCTCGTCGTCCGGCGCCTCGACGAGGCGGGCCTCCTGCACCGCGACGCGCCCACCGTCTCGGGCCAGACGATCGGCGAGGTCGGCGACGCCGCCACCGAGGCCGAGGGCCAGCAGGTCGTGCGGCCGCTCAGCGACCCCCTGAAGCCCACGGGCGGCCTGGCGATCCTCCGCGGCAACCTGGCGCCCGACGGCTGCGTCGTGAAGCTCTCGGGCCACGAGCGCCGCCACCACCAGGGCCCCGCCCGCGTCTTCGAGGGCGAGGAGGAGGCGATGGCGGCGGTCACCGCGGGGACGATCCAGCGCGGCGAGGTCGTCGTCATCCGCAACGAGGGGCCGGCCGGCGGCCCGGGCATGCGGGAGATGCTCGCCGTCACCGCCGCGCTCAACGGCGCGGGGCTGGGCGAGCACGTCGCGCTGCTCACCGACGGGCGGTTCTCCGGCGCGACGCACGGCTTCATGGCCGGCCACGTCGCCCCCGAGGCCGCGCGCGGCGGGCCCATCGCCGCCGTGCGCGACGGCGACACGATCACCATCGACGTCGACGCCCGGCGCCTGGACGTGGAGCTCGACGAGGCGACGATCGCCGAGCGCATCGCCGCCTACGACCCGCCGGTCTCGCCCGACGCCACAGGCGTCCTGCTCAAGTACGCCAAGCTCGTGGGCAGCGCCAGCGAGGGCGCGCTGACCTAGGCGCGGGCGTCGCTCGCGCCGACGCGCTCGCCGGCGTCCTCCCGGACGAACTCCCCGACCAGCGCGTTGAAGTCCTCGGGGACCTCGACCATCGCCACGTGGCCGACGCCCTCGTAGACGACGACGCGCGAGTCGGACACCAGCTCGCCGAAGAGCCACGCGTCCTTGACCGGGACCAGGCGGTCCTTGTCGCCCCACACGACGAGCGTCGGGCAGCCGATCTCCCCGAGCCGGTCGCGGATCGGGTAGCTCGTGAGCGCGTCGAGCGCCGGGACGAAGCCGCGCTTGCCCTGGCCCTTGACGAGCTCGGCCACCAGCGGCGCCGGGAGGCGGTCGGGCCGGTAGGCCACCAGCCCGAGCAGGAGCGCCTTGCCGCGCGGGCGGCGGATGAGCCCGCCCAGGTGCCCGGCCGACCACGCCCCGAAGGCGATGAGCAGCTCGTCGGCGCGCTGCAGCCCCGCCAGCAGCCGGTCGTTGCGCATGTGCTCGATCGACAGGCCCGCGGCGCTCACGAGGACGAGCCGGTCGACGCGCGCGGGGAAGCGGATCGCCACCTCCGCTCCGACGAAGCCGCCCATCGAGTTGCCCACCAGGACGATCGGCTCGCGGACCTCCAGCACGTCCAGCAGCGCGTCGACGAAGCGCCCGTAGCCCGAGATGGTGATGTCCTCGACCGGCATCTCGGACTCGCCGAAGCCCGGCAGGTCCGGCGCGATGACGCGGTGGGTGCGCGCGAAGGCCGGGAGGTTCTCGAGCCAGTTCTGCCAGCAGCCCGACAGGCCGTGCAGGAAGACCATCGTCGGCGCGTCAGGGTCCTCGGGACGCCAGTCGACGACGTTGACGCGCCGCCCCTGGACCTCCACGGAACGTCGGTGCTCGGACCAGTCGACCCGCGTCCAGTCGGCGTGCGGCGACCCGCCGTAGCTCGACGGTCGGACCTTCGGACGCTCGGCCATGGGCGTCTACCATAGGCCGCCGTCCAGCCATGCGCATCGCCATCGACATCGACTCCACGCTCCACCACTACTGGGACGTCCTGAGCGACGCGGCCCGGCGGCGCTTCGGGATCGACCTGCCCTACGAGGAGCAGTTCACGTGGGGCATCACGCGCCTGCGCCCCGAGCAGCTGCAGTGCTGCATCGACGAGACCCACCGCGACGACGCGATCCTCGCCGGGCGCCCGTACGAGGGGGCCGTCGAGACGGTCAACCGCTGGCACGAGGCGGGGCACTTCATCCACATCACGAGCCATCGCAAGGAGGGCTGCCAGGTGGCGACCTCCCAGTGGCTCGAGCGCATCGGCCTGCGCCACGACGACGTGCACTGCTCGTTCGACAAGGTCGCGCGCTGCGTCGAGCTGGACATCGACCTGCTCATCGACGACAGCCCGGTGAACATCCAGCGGGCGATCGACCGCGGCATCACCGCCGCGACGATCATCCACCCGTGGAACCGGGACGTCGTCGAGGAGGAGGACGTCATCGCCGCCGCCGACTGGGCCGACCTGGCCCGCAAGCTCGAGTCGGCGCTGCCGCCGCTGCGCCGCCGGGCCGCCGCGGCCTGACCCTCCCGGTCCGAGGGCCGACGCCCTCCGCGCCGCCCGCCGCGTAGCATCGGGCGCAGATGGCCTCGCGTCGCAGCAGCCTCGCCACCACCGACGACGGCAGCCACCCCGGGCAGGACCTCGAGCCGGCGCACCTGCGCGAGCTCCTGCCGGCGCTCGAGCCCGAGCGCCAGGTCGACGACTGGGGTCGGTCCGAGCGCGTCGAAGCCGCGTTCGACAAGCTCGTCGACTTCTACTACCAGCTGTGGTTCCGCTGCGAGGTCGAGGGCGTCGAGCACGTCCCGGCCGACGGCGGCGCGCTCCTGGTCTCCAACCACTCCGGCGCCCTGCCACCCGACGCGATGATGATCGCCAAGGCGATCAAGGAGGAGCACCCGCGCCCGCGCGAGCTCAACCTCACCGTCGAGCACTTCTTCAAGGGCTACCCCGGCTTCAGCATGCTGCTGCCGAAGATCGGCGCGGTCGCCGCCCACCCGGCCAACGTCCACCGGCTGCTGTGCGACGAGCAGCGCCTGGTGCTGGTCTTCCCCGAGGGCCGCAAGGGCACCGAGAAGCTCTACAAGGACCGCTACCGGCTCCAGCGCTTCGGTCGCGGCGGCTTCGTCGAGGCGGCCATGCGCGCCCGGGCCCCGATCGTCCCCGTCGCGCTGGTCGGCGCGGAGGAGGCGATGCCGATCTTCGCCCACATCAAGCCGCTGCAGCGCCTCACCGGCCTGCTCTACACGCCGCTCACGCCGACGTTCCCGCACTTCGGGCCGCTCGCGCTGGCGATGTACCTGCCGGCGAAGTTCAAGATCCGGTTCCTGGCGCCGGTGCGCACCGACGACATGGGCGACGAGCCCTGGGAGGACAAGGCGCTGGTGCAGACCGTCGCGCACGACATCCGCGGCCAGATCCAGGAGGAGCTGCTGGACATGCTCGGCCGCCGGCGCTCGGTGTGGTTCGGCTGATGGACCAGGAGCGCACGAGCCGCCGGGTCCTGGTCACGGGCCTGTCGACCTACTGGGGCGGGCGCCTGGCCCAGGCCCTCGAGCAGGACCCCGCGGTGGAGACGGTGATCGGGATCGACCGCCGCCCACCGAAGGTCCCGCTGGAGCGCACGGAGTTCGTCCAGGTCTCCGACTCGCACTCGCTCATCCGCCGCATCGTGGACGCCGCGGAGATCGACACGGTGGTCGACACGCGCCTCGTGGTCGACTCGATCGTCACGACGCCCCGGCGCGCGCACGAGAACAACGTCATCGGGACCATGAACGTCCTGGCGGCGTGCGGCGGCGCCGACTCGCCGGTGCGCAAGGTCGTCTTCAAGTCCAGCGCCCACTACTACGGCGCCGAGCAGGACGACCCCGCGTTCTTCACCGAGGAGATGCGCCGGCCGCACCCGCCGCGCACCCCCATCGAGCGCGACGTCGTCGAGGCCGAGGCCAACCTCCGCGAGTTCGCCGAGAAGCACCCGGACACGATCGTCACGACGCTGCGCTTCGCCAACGGGCTGGGACCGGACGTCAACACGTCCCACACGCGCTACCTCGGGCTGCCGGCGATCCCGACGATCCTCGGCTTCGACCCGCGCTACCAGTTCATCCACGAGGACGACATCGCCGGCTGCCTGCAGCACGCGGTCCACCACGACCTGCCCGGCGTCTTCAACTGCGCCGCCGACGGGGTCCTCGCCCTCAGCGAGGTCATCGGCCTGCTGGGCAAGGCCAACCTGCCCGTCCTGCCGCCGCTGGGCACGGGGATCGTCGCCGCCCAGCTGCGCCGCGCCGGCGTGCGCGTCTCGTCCGAGATGCTCGGGCTGCTGCGCTTCGGGCGCGGGCTCGACAACCGCCGCTTCAAGGCCACGGGCTACCGCTACCGCTACACGACGCGCGAGACCGTCCTGAAGCTCCGCGAGCACCAGCGGCTGCACCCGCTCATGCGCCAGGGCACGGGCCCCTACCGCTACGAGGCGGCCGTGGAGGAGTTCCTGCGCTTCAGCCCGTCGGTGCGCAAGGACAACGTCTCGCCGGGCCTCGGGCGCGTCTCGCCCCGCCAGCTCGCCGAGCTGCGCCGCGCGATCGACCTGCTCGAGGGCGAGGGCGCTCCGCAGAACACCGCGCCGGGCGACCGCCGGCCGTCGGGCGAGCTGGGGACCGGGCGCCGCAACGGCGCGCCGGCAGGCTACGACGACCTCGACGCCGAGGAGGTCATCGCCCTGCTGCCGTCCCTGGACCCGGCGGACCTGCCGGCGCTGCGCGCGCACGAGGAGTCCCACGCCGGCCGGGAGAGCGTCGTCCGGGCGATCGACGGGCTGCTCGCGGTGCAGGGCGCCACGTCGCGCTGAGCGGCGCTCGGCGACCGCCCGTGGCCTGCAAGATCGCGTGCAGCGATCTGCGGCTTTGCAGGGACTTGGCACCTGAAGCGCGACGCCGTACGCTCTTGGGCGTCTCCTCCAGGACCCATGCGGCGATCACCCCTGCTCTCCGTCGCCGTCGTCGGTGCACTCGTGCTGGCGGCCACGGCGGCCCTCATCGTCTACGACCACAGCCGGCGCGACACCCTCGCCAAGGGGGTCAAGGTCGCGGGCGTCGACGTGGGCGGCCTGGACCGCGAGCAGGCCATCCGGCGCCTGCAGGAGCGGGTGGTCGACCGCCTGCGTCAGCCCGTGCGCGTCGACCACGGCAACCTCCACTGGATCCTGGGCCCGCGCGAGGCGCGGCTCAGCACGAACGTCGTCGCCTCGGTCGACCACGCGCTGGACGTCAGCCGCGAGGGCACCGTCCTCAGCCGCTCCTGGCGCGGGCTGACCGGCGGCTCCAAGGACGTCGACCTCCAGCCCGAGGTCCGCTACTCGAAGGCCGCCGTCGTCCGGCTCCTGGACAAGGTCCGCAAGGAGGTCGACCGGCCGCGCCAGGACGCCACCGTGAGGTTCACGGCGTCCGGGCCGCGGAAGGTCCCGGGCCGGGCCGGCCTCGAGGTCGAGGCCTCCGCGCTGCACCGCCAGCTGCGCCAGGCGCTCGTCTCGACGACCGCGCCGCGGCGCATGTCGGCCCACACCCGCAAGGTGGCCCCGCGGGTCAGCACCGACGAGCTCGAGGAGCGCTACGGGACGGTCCTGTACGCCAACCGCTCCTCCTTCAAGCTCGTCCTCTACAAGCGCCTCAAGCCGGTCAAGACCTACGGCATCGCCGTCGGGCAGGTCGGCATGGACACGCCGGCCGGCCTCTACAAGATCCAGAACAAGGCCGTGAACCCGGCCTGGAACGTGCCGATGTCCGACTGGGCGGGCTCCCTGGCCGGCCAGGTCATCCCGGGCGGCGCGCCCAACAACCCGCTCAAGGCGCGCTGGATGGGGATCTACGACGGTGCCGGCATCCACGGGACCTCCGACGAGGGGTCCATCGGCTCGGCCGCCTCGCACGGCTGCATCCGCATGCGCGTGGCCGACGTGATCGACCTGTACGACCGCGTGCCGGTCGGCGCCCCGATCTACATCGCCTAGGCGCTCGGCGAGCCGCGAGCGCGGGAGTGGGCGGTCGGGGCCACGTGGGTCGCCGCCGGGGCATCGAGTGGCGGATCCTCCGCTCTCCAGGCGGACGATCCGCCAACGGATGGGCCCGGACCCGCCGACGCGCCCGGACGGAGCTCAGCCCCGAAGGACCACCTCTACGACATCGGCCCCGGCGCGATCTCGGGCGCCGGCGACCCGGGGTCGGGCTTGATCTCCTCGGGGGCGACCTCCTCCCAGCCGTCGGCCAGCAGGGAGGCGTGGTGGTCGCCGTGGCGAAAGGTCATCGTGCCGATGAACACGCCCTTGACCTTGCGGCGCAGGACCGCGTACCAGAGCGTCGACGCGTCGCCCGGCGCCCGCACCGGGTGCCACGGCCGCGGCGGCTCGTCGTGGGGCGGCGCGACGCCCGTCTCGATGAGCTGGCGCTGCGTCGCCACCTGACCGGTGTCCGTCCGGATGAAGAACCGACCCATGGACCCCGAGGGTACGCCGCCGCCGCTGCCGCCGGCGTGGCGCGACGCCCTGACCCTCTTCGACCGCGACCTGCGCACGCGCGCAGCGGCGGAGCGCACCCGCCGGGCCTACGGCGTCGACGCCGGCCAGTTCGCGCGTTGGGCGGCCGACAGCGGCATCGGGCCCGGCGGCGTGACGACCCGGCAGCTGCGCCGCTACGCCGCCGTGCTGTCCGAGCGCGGCGCCCAGCCGCCCACCGTCGCGCGCAAGCTCGCGGCGCTGCGCCAGCTCTTCCGGTCCCTGCGCGAGCACGGCCACCTCGAGGCCAACCCCGCCGACCTCGTCCCGGCCCCGAAGCAGCCCAAGCGCCTGCCGCGGGTGCTCAAGGCCGACGAGGTCGCCGCGCTGCTGGACCGCATCCCGGCCACCACGCCGCTGGACCTCCGTGACCGCGCGCTGCTCGAGCTCGCCTACGCCTCGGGCCTGCGCGCCGAGGAGCTCTGCTCGCTGGACCTCGACAGCGTCGATCCCGACAGCGAGGAGGTGCGCGTCGAGGGCAAGGGCGACAAGACGCGCGTCGTGCCGGTCGGCGAGCACGCGATGGCCGCGATCGGCCGCTGGACCGCGCGCGGGCGCCCCGCGCTGGCCGCCGGCGACGGCGAGCGCGCCCTGTTCCTGACGAAGTCCGGCAAGCGGCTGTCGACCTCCGACGTGCGTCGCCGGTTGCGCGCCTGGGCCCAGAAGGCGGCCGCGGCGGGCGGTCCGCCGCTGCAGGGCGTGCACCCGCACGCCCTGCGCCACTCGTTCGCCACGCACCTGCTCGACGGCGGGGCAGACCTGCGCTCGATCCAGGAGCTGCTGGGCCACGCGACCATCTCCACGACCCAGATCTACACCCGTGTAGAGTCCGCGCGCCTGAAGGCCGTCTACCGGGATGCCCATCCCAGGGCGTAGGCTGGGCGACTTCAGGCTGTCGGGGGATCATGGAGACGAACGTCAAGGCCATCGAGCTCAAGGACCTGTGGCGCAGGTACAAGACCACGGGTGACGAGCGTGCGCGCGAGCGACTGGTCGTCGCGTACTCGCCGCTGGTCAAGTACGTCTCGGGCCGCATGGCCGCCGGCCTGCCCGCGCACGTCGAGGAGGCCGACCTCATCTCCTACGGCCTCGTCGGGCTCATCAACGCGATCGAGCGCTTCGACCTCGAGCGCGAGATCAAGTTCGAGACCTACGCGATCACCCGCATCAAGGGCGCGATCATCGACGAGCTGCGCTCGCTGGACTGGGTCCCGCGCTCCGTGCGCGCCCGCGCCCGCGAGATCGAGCGCGCCAACTCCAAGCTCGAGCACCAGCTGCAGCGCGCGCCCACCGACGAGGAGATGGCCACGGAGCTCGGCATCAGCGTCGACGACTTCCAGGCCTCGCTGCTGCAGATCTCCAACTCCACCGTCGCCGCCCTGGACGAGCTGTGGTCGGTGAGCGACTCCTCGGGGGACTCGGTCTCCCTGCTGGACACGCTCACGGACGACAACGCGCCCGACCCCGCGGCGATCATGGACCAGACCGAGCTCAAGGACCGGGTCGCCGACGCCATCGCGCGGCTGCCCGAGCGCGAGAAGCTCGTGGTCGCCCTCTACTACTACGAGAACCTCACCCTCCGCGAGATCGGTGAGGTCCTCGGGGTCACCGAGTCGCGCATCTCCCAGCTGCACACCAAGGCGGTGCTGCGGCTGCGCTCGCGCCTCACCAGCGACCCGGACTGAGTTCTCCCGCGGAGGGCGCGGACCTGGTTAGGGTCGGCACAAGCGCCCCACCGAGAGGAGTCAGGCATGCACAAGGCGGCGGATCGGATCCGCAACGTCGCCCTCGTCGGCCACCGCGGAAGCGGCAAGACCTCGCTGTACGAGGCCCTGCTGTTCCAGGCCGGCGCCACCCAGCGCCTCGGCAGCGTCGCCGACGGGACCTCGGTCTCCGACGTCGACCCCGACGAGCAGGCGCGGGGCATGTCCATCGGCGCGGCCCTCTCCACGTTCGAGTGGCAGGACCGCAAGATCAACCTCATCGACACGCCCGGCGAGCCGAGCTTCGTGGCCGATGCCCTCGGGTCGCTGCGGGTCTGCGAGTCCGCGGTCTTCGTCGTCAACGCGGTCATGGGCGTCGAGGTCTCGACCGCCCGGCTGTGGGAGCGCGCCGCCGAGCTGGACATCGCGCGGCTGGTCTTCGTGAACATGCTCGACCGCGAGCGCGCCGACTTCTTCCGCACCCTCGACCAGCTCAAGGACGCCTTCGGCCAGCACGTCGTCGCGACGGAGATCCCGATCGGCACCGAGCACGAGGTGCGTGGCGTGATCGACCTCGTCGACATGCAGGCCTACGAGTACGCGACGGCCGAGCGCGACGCCTGCCGCGAGGTCCCGATCCCCGAGGAGCTCCGGGCGCAGGCCGAGGAGTACCGCGAGAAGCTGATGGACGAGGTCTGCGAGGTCTCCGACAGCCTCATGGAGCGCTACCTCGAGGGCGAGGAGATCGCCCACGAGGAGATCGTCACCGCGCTCAAGGACGGCACGAACCACGGCCACGTCTTCCCGGTGACCTGCGGCGTCGCCACGCGCAACCTCGGGACCAACCGCCTGCTCGACGCGATCGTCGAGGACCTCCCCTCGCCCGTGAAGCACGGCGCGATGGAGCTCCCGGAGGTCACTCTGGAGCCCGACGAGGACGCCGAGCTCTTCGCCTACGTCTTCAAGACCCGCGCCGACCAGTTCGCCGGCCGGATCAACCTCTTCCGCGTCTACCAGGGGACGATGCGCGGCGACACGCAGGTGCTCAACACCCGCGCGCACTGCAAGGAGCGCCTGGGCCACCTGCTCTCGTACAAGGGCGGCGACACCGTCCACGTCGACGAGTTCGGGCCGGGCGACATCGGCGCGGTGGCCAAGCTCAAGGAGACGCGGGCGGGCGACTGGCTGGCGATGCGCGACGAGCCGATCCGCATGCCGCAGGTCAAGCTCCCCGCGCCCGTGATGGCGTTCGCGATGGAGGCGGCGGCCAAGGGCGACGAGGACAAGGTCTTCAGCGCGCTGCGCCGCCTGCAGGAGGAGGACCCGACGATCGACCTGCACCGCGACCCGCAGACCGGCGAGCAGATCGTCGCCGGGCTCTCGCAGGTCCACGTCGAGGTCGTGGTGGACCGCCTGCGGTCGCGCTTCGGCGCGGAGGTCGTGCTCAAGCCTCCGCGGGTGCCCTACCGCGAGACGCTGCGCGGCAGCGCCAAGGCCCACGGCCGCCACAAGAAGCAGTCGGGCGGCCGCGGCCAGTTCGGCGACTGCCACATCGAGGTGGAGCCCCTGCCCGACGGCGACTTCGAGTTCGTGGACGCGATCAAGGGCGGCGTGATCCCGAACGGCTTCATCCCCGCGGTGGAGAAGGGCGTGCGCGACGCGCTGCAGCACGGCCCGGTCGGCGGCTTCCCCGTGCGCGGCGTCAAGGTCACCCTCTTCGACGGCCAGTACCACTCGGTCGACTCGTCCGAGCAGGCGTTTCGCATGGCCGGCTCGCTGGCGATGAAGGACGCGATGGAGCAGGCCAAGGCCGCGCTGCTCGAGCCGGTGATGCTCGTGACCCTGTCGGTGCCCGAGGGGTCGGTGGGCGACGTCATCGGGGACCTCAACTCGCGGCGCGGGCGGCCGCAGGGGATGGAGCCCGGCCCGGGCGGCACCACCGAGGTCAAGGCCGAGGTGCCCATGGCCGAGATGCTCACCTACGCCCCGGACCTGCGGGCGCTGACCGGCGGTCAGGGCGACTACACGATGGAGCTGCTGCGCTACGAGGAGGTGCCCGCGCACCTCGCCCAGCGGGTCGTCGACGCCACCCGGGCGGAGGCGGCCGCGGCGTAGCGCGGGCGGGTGTCCCGGCCCCGTCGGCGGGGCCGCTGCAAGGCGTCCACCGAGGGCGGTGGGACGGCCCTGCGTTGCTACGCTCGGTCGCCCGCCGTGACCCGCAAGTCCATCTCCACGAACGCCGCCGTCGTCGCCTGCGACGTCTGCGGCCGCACCCTCCTGCGCGGCGAGAACGCCGACGTCTTCCTCCACGGAGGGTCCCGGCGGATGGTCTGCGAGCTGTGCACCGCGCGCGCGGTCCACGAGGGCTGGATCCGCGAGGGGCTCGACGACGTCGAGGCCCGCTCCCGCGACCACCGTGGCCGCTCGCGCTCGCTGCTCGGGCGGCTGCGCAGCCGCCGCGACGAGCGCCGCGGCGACGAGCTGGCGATCGCGCCCGATGCGCCCGACAGCGCGCCGGTCGCCGAGCCGTCCTACGTCGAGGTCGTGCCCGCCGAGCCGCCGCCCCTGCCCGTGGAGCAGGCGCCCTCGGTCCACCACGAGGCCGCCCCGCCGGCCCCGCAGCCCGCCGAGCCCGCGCTCTACGAGCAGCGCTCCGTGCGCAGCGTCCCGACGAACGCCGAGCTGAAGGTCCAGCGGGCGCTCGAGCTGTTCAACGGCTCGGCCCACCCGCGCACCGTCGCGGGCGTCGCCCGGTCGCTGGGGGCGCCGATCGTCTCGGCCCGGCCGTCGGCCACCGAGGGCAGCGTCGTGACGATCGTCGTCGCCTGGGAGCTGTCCTGGTACCGCTTCGAGGTCGACCTCGGCAACGAGGAGGCCGGCGTGCGCGTCGTCGCCCAGGGCACGGAGCTCGCGGAGCTCGACCCGGCCGACCACACGCCCAACGCGGCGGCCGACGACGCGGGTCAGTTGCACCCCGCGGCATCGCTCGCCTAGGCTCCCCGCCCGCATGATCTACGCGGTGGTCCCGGAGGAGCTCGCCCCCGAGCTCTACGACAAGCTCGTCGAGTACTACGCCGACGACCCCGGCGTGAAGGTCATCGTCGACCGCCGCAAGTCCGAGCGCCGCAAGGCCGGCGGGACGGCGGAGGGCGGCCAGGCGCGCGAGCTGCGCGACCGCCGCCGGCGCTCCGTGCCGGGCGACTTCCCGCGGATCGACCCGGTCGAGGGCTAGCGCACCGCGCCGTGCGGCTCGTCGTCCACGTGGACGGGGGCGCGCGCGGCAACCCCGGGCCCGCCGCCGCTGCGGCCGTCGTGTCGACCCCCGAGGGCGAGGTCCTCGACGAGGCCACCGAGCTGCTCGGCGAGGTGACGAACAACGTCGCGGAGTACCGCGGCCTCCTGCTCGGTCTGGCCCGCGCGCGGGCGCTGGGCGCCACCGAGGTCGAGGTCGTCAACGACGCGGAGCTCGTGGCCAAGCAGGTGGCGGGGGAGTACCGCGTCAAGCACCCGGCGATGAAGCCGCTGCACGCCGCGGCGCTCGACGCGCTCGGGGCCTTCGCGCGGTGGTCGGTGCGCAGCGTGCCGCGCGCCGACAACGCCCACGCGGACCGCCTGGTCAACGAGGCGCTGGACGGGCAGCGCTAGGACGCCAACGGCGCCGCGCCCCGGGGGGACGCGACGCCGCGCGGTCCGACAGCTGGTGTCGGCTAGGACTTCGTGGCCTTCGAGCCGCCGAAGAGGTTGCCGAGGAGGCCGTCGAAGAGGTCGCCGACGATCGGCAGGCCGCCGACGACGTCCTTGATGACGCCGGTGATGGCGCCGACGCCCGGCAGCGAGCCCAGCGACGGGAGGGTCGCGCCCGACCCGCTGCCCGAGCCGACGCCCGGGATCAGGCCGCCGACCAGGTCGAGGATCGAGCCCAGACCCGGGACGGTGGAGGCGGTGTCGCCCTCGTCGTCCGAGCCCGCGCCGCCGCCGGCGATGTTCCCGAAGGACGGGATCAGGCCGCCGACGAGGTCCTTGACCATGGCGAGGACCTTCGTGAGCTGCGTCGAGACCACGCCGCTGACCTCGTCGACCAGCTCGGTGACCGAGGCGAGCAGCGGGGTGACGGCGCCGAGGACGCCGCCGATGAGCTCCTGCGCGGGGGCGGGGAGGGTCGCGGTGATCGTGTCGATCGAGCCGATGACCTCGGTCAGCGTCGTCGTGGCCGAGTTCAGGGCCGACTTGACGATGGTCGCGATCTTCGTCGGGACCTCACCGATGGCGGTGGTCAGCGCCTCGAGCTGGGCCGGCCACTGGGCGACGAGCCCGGCGACGACCTGCTCGACGGCGGCGCGCTGCTCGACCGGGAGCTTGGCGACGACGCCCTGCAGGGCGGTCATGACTGCGTCGTGGGAGGCGATCGCGGAGGGCAGCGCCTGGGCGAAGGAGGCCTGGGCGGCGCCGGAGAGCTCGTCGAGGACGGTCGCCCACTGCTGGACGTCCTCGCCGAAGCGGGCGGCGACGAGCGACAGGGCGCCCGAGGCGTCCAGGCGCTTGGCGTCGGTGGTGGCGCGCAGGGCGAGGCGGCGGGCGTCGCGCGAGGCCTTCGTGGCGGCCTTGCGGGCGTCCTTCAGCGTCTTGGCGGCGCGGACGTCCTTGTTCTGCTCGGCGAGCGCGACGGCGCGGTCCGAGAGCCTCTCGGCCTGCTTGACGGTCTTGGCGACCCCGGTGGACGGGGGCGTCGCCGCCTGGGCGGCGGCGGGGCTGAGGGCGGCGACGGCGAGCGTGAGCGCCGCCGCGCGCAGGGCACGGGTCATGCGGTTGGGCCTCCTAGGGCAACTGGGCGGCCTCGGCGCACGGTGCGCTGAGGTCCCTGGTTTTGCGCCCCCGCCTCGCGGCGGGTTTGCCTTGGTCCGAGGTCGTGGTGCCTCTGGGGGTAGGACGGGGCACGGTGCCCCTGGGTCAGGGAGTTGTTGCGTGTTGGCGCGTTGGCGCTCACCGCGGGTCCGTCGGCGCGAGGATGCCGTCGAGGGCCTGCGTGATGCCGGTGACGGTCTGGTCGACCGACTGGCGCACGGACTCCTGGGTCTGCGTGATCGCCTGCTGGAGGCGCTCGGGAAGCTGGGAGAGGGCCTGCTGGTGCGCGGTGCGGGCCGCGTCGGCGGCCTGCTGGGTGCGCTGCTGGGCGTCCTGCACGGCGACGCGCGTGGCCTCGCGCATGGCCTGGCGGACGGCCTCGCGGCCCGGGGAGCCGGTGGCCGGACGCGCCGGCGCGGACGGCGCCGCGACGGTGGTGGTCGTCGTCGCGGCCGGGGTCTCGAGCTCGGCCTTGCGGCGGGCGACCTCCTGCTCGCGCGCGACGACCCGGCGGCGCTCGGTCCTGACGCTGGCGGCCGCCCCGGCGGCGGACTCGACGACCACGGCGCCCGAACGGCGGCGCACGGCCCGGACGGCCTTGGCCGACGTCGGCGCGGCGGTCGCGCTGCGGGCGGCGCGGACGACGGCGGCCGACGGAGCGGTCGCCTTGGCCAGCGCAGCGTCGGCGCGGTCAGGGGCCGGCGCGGCGGCGGCCTTCGGCGCGCGGGGTGCGGGGTCGTGCTGGAGGCGCTCGACGGTCGCGACCGAGCCCGTGGCGGTCACCGCGGCGGCCACGGCGGCGATGCCCTTGGCCGTCGTCCAGCCCAGCGGTGCGGCGACGACGCCGCCGGTGCTCAGCGCGCCGGCCGCGGCGGTGGCTGCCCACGGCACCGGCAGCAGGGCGAGCGCGCGGCGGCGGGCGCGGATGCCCCGCGCGAAGTCCCGGCAGCCGCCGCAGCCCTGGAGGTGCGCGCGGATCTCGCGGCGGCGCAGGCGCCGGCGGTCGCCGTCGGACAGCGTGCGCCGGACGCTGTCGCAGCCGGTCGCCCGGCCGTCCTGAGCGGCGAGGAGGCCGGCGCGGGCCTCGAAGACGGACTGGCGGGCGGCCTGGGAGGACGTGCCAAGGGCGCCAGCGAGCTCGTCGTAGTCCAGGCCGGCGAGCTCGCGCAGCAGCAGGGCGCCGCGCTGGCGCTCGGGCAGGGCGCGCAGGTCCCCCAGGACCTCGGTGAGGCGCTCGCGGGCGGCGGGCTCGCCCGGACCGTCGGCCACCAGGTGCTCGATGCCGTCCAGCGGCTGGTCGGGCCGGCGGCGGCGGATGACGTCCATCGCCGCGTTGTGGGCGATGCGGTAGAGCCACGGGCGCAGGGCGCGGGGGGCCTCGCCGGCCGCCAGGGCGCGCAGCGCGCGCTCCAGCGCCGCCTGGGTGGCGTCCCGGGCGTCCTCGGGATGGCCGGTCAGGGCGCCGCAGTAGCGGGCCAGCGGCTCGCGGAAGCGCTCGCAGACGGCCGCGGCCGCGCCCGGGCAGCCGGAGGCGGCCAGCTCGGCGAGCCGGTCGTCGGAGGCGAGCTTGCAGCGCAGCGCGTCGGAGACCATCCCACCCGCGCAGATCGGCAGTTCGGGGCGCGCGCCTGAGCGCCTGGTCCGGCGGGTGGACGCCGCAGCGCGTGGAACCGCGGTCGCGGCGGGTAGGGCGCAGCCCGATGCCGGGTCTGCAGGAGACCGCCGAGCGCCATCTGCGCGCCGCCGCCGAGCGCCTCGAGCTCGACGACGGGACGCGCGACTGGCTGCTGGAGCCCGAGCGCGAGCTGCGCGTCAAGGTGCCGCTGCGCCGCGACGACGGGCGCCTGGAGGTCGTCGCCGGATGGCGCTGCCAGCACTCGACGGTCCGCGGTCCGGGGAAGGGCGGCGTCCGGCTCGCGCCGTCGGTCGAGGCGGGTGAGGTCCGGGCGCTCGCGCAGCTCATGACGGTGAAGACCGCGGTCGCCGACGTGCCGTTCGGCGGGGCCAAGGGCGGCGTCGCCGTCGCGGTGAAGGAGCTGTCGGAGGCCGAGCGCGAGCGCGTCGTCCGGGCGTTCGCCGCCGGGCTGGCGCCGATCGTCGGCCCCGACCGCGACGTCATGGCGCCCGACAGCGGCGTCGACGCCGAGGCGATGGGGTGGATGGCCGACGAGCTCGCGGGGCTCGGGCCGCTGCAGGGCGACGTCGTCACCGGCAAGCCGCTCGAGCTGGGCGGCTCGGCCGGGCGCGACGAGGCCACCGGCCGCGGGCTCCTGCTCGCCTTCCGGGCCTTCCGCGACCGGGCCGAGCTCGGCGAGGCGCCGACCGTGTCGGTCCAGGGCGCGGGCAACGTCGGGCTGTGGGCGGCCCGGCTCCTGGCGGCCGAGGGCTGCAAGGTCGTCGCCATCGGCAAGTCCGACCAGGCGGTGACCAACGAGGACGGGCTCGACGTCGAGGCGCTCGCGGAGCACCTCGACGGCGGCCGGGCGCTGGCGGAGTTCGACGGTGGCGAGGGCGCCGAGGCCGGCGCCGTCCTGCAGGTGGAGGCGGAGGTCCTGGTCCCGGCCGCGACCGAGGACGCGGTCGACGCCGACGCCGCACGCGGGCTGCGCGGCACGAAGATGGTCCTGGAGGGCGCCAACGGGGCGGTCGTCCCCGAGGCCGACGACGTGCTGCACGATGCGGGCGTCCTGGTCGTCCCCGACGTCCTGGCGAACATCGGCGGCGTGGTGGTCTCGACCTTCGAGTGGCAGCAGGCGCGCGAGGGGCGCACGTGGAGCGCGGAGACGGTCGAGCAGCGCCTGAGCGACGTCATGGACGCGGCGGCCGCCGCCGTCAGCGACCGCGCGCAGCGCGACGGCGGCTCGCTACGCGACGCCGCGTTCGACCTCGCGCTCGAGCGCGTCCTGGCCGCGGCGAAGGCGCGCGGGCGGCCCTGAGCCTCAGCCGGCGGCGGAGAGGACGACGACGCGGCCGTCGGCGTCGAGGACGAGCCAGCGGCCGTCGGGGGTCGTGAGCGCGCGGTAGGGCTCGCCCGTGCGCAGGTCGCGCGCGCACGGGGCCTTGGGACCGATGCACGTCGTCGTGGCGGGCAGGCCGAGCGCACCGGTCGCGGGATCGCGCTCGAGCGTCCGCGCCACGAGGGTGGTGAGGACGTGCAGCGCCCGGCCGTCGGGCGAGACCGCGAGCTCCTCGACGTCCTCGCAGTCGGCGATGCGCGCGCCGTCGGGCAGCGCGCAGGCGTCCACCGCCGGCCCGGTGGGGGTCAGCACGCCCGTGGTCGGGTCGAGCGCGAGCGGCTGGAGCGACGAGCGCGTCGCGACGACGGCGGAGGTCGGGCCCGTGAGCAGGAAGGTGCCGCGGTCGGTCGACCCCGCGCCGCAGCCCAGGCAGCCCAGGAGGGTCAGCGCGCCCGTGCGGCCGTCGACGCTGAAGCGCTCGACGCGGGCCCCGTCCCCGCGGAAGGCGAACCGGCCGTCGGGCGTGAACTGGTAGGCGCCGTGGCCGGCGAGCGTCAGGACGTTGCCCTGCCTGCGCCCATCGGCGGGCTGCAGCGCGGCGGTCGCCGGGGTGAGCAGGCCCGTCCTCGGCGAGCGCGAGAACGCGACGCCACCGATGTAGGCGCGCTTGCCGCTGGGCGTCAGGCGCAGGCTGTCGGCGTGCGGGAGGCGGCGCTTGAGGAAGCGGCAGCGCTCCGTCGCCCGGCGCCGCGGCTTGCCCCGCAGGCAGCCGTCGCGTCCCGGCAGCTGGGTGAGCCGGCCGGTCTGCGCGTTGCGGCGGAACGTCGCGACGCCGTTGGAGCGGTAGGCGCTGACGTGCACGAAGCGCCCGTCGGGCGACACGGCGACGTCCCACGCCTGGTCGATGCCGCGGGCGTGGACGCACTCGCGGCGCTTCAGGGCGCTCAGGCAGCCTTGTGTCCCGGGCAGCTGGCGCAGGCGACCCGTCGCCGGGTCCAGGGCGAGGACATAGACCACGGAGCGGTGGCCGAGCCGGCCCGACGCGTAGTCGCCGCCCACGGCGAGGTAGGCGTTGCGGCCGTCGGGGGAGAGCGCGAGCGCCTCGCTGTAGCCCTCGTCGCTGCCCATCGCGGGGCGCAGGGCCGTGCACCCCCGGTCGCCCGCGGTGCTCGCGCAGCCCCCGGCGGGGACGGGCCCGACGGCGAGCGCGGCGGCGGGCAGCCCGGCGGCGACGGCGCACACGAGCGCGGCGAGCGCGACAGCGACACGGAGTGGCACGTCGCGATCCTGCCAGCGTGGGAGGCTCTGCGCCATGCGCAAGCTCCAGAGCCAGGGCGTGCACCACATCACGATCGTGGGCGCCGACCGCCAGACGTCGATCGACTTCTGGGAGGGCGTCCTGGGGATGCCGTTCGTCTTCGAGCAGCCCAACCTCGACAACGAGGCCGAGAGCCACCTGTACTTCGACCCGGGCGACGGCCGGCTCATCACGATCTTCACCAGCGAGGAGCGCACCCCGGACCCCTCGCGGACCCCGACCGACCCCGGCTGCGTCCACCACCTCGCCTTCGCCGTCTCGCAGGCGACCTTCGCCCAGCTCGTCGAGCGCCTGGACGAGCGCGGCATCCGCCACAGCGGCCCCAAGGACCGCGGGTTCATGGACTCGATCTACTTCACCGACCCGCTCGGCCTGCTCATCGAGCTCGCCTCCTACCGCTTCGAGCCCCCGTTCGGCTTCACCCACGCCGACGTCCTGCTCGAGGCCCACCGCATCCGCGTGGACCGCGGCGACTACAACATCGACCGGGTCCACCTCGCCGACGCGATCGAGCAGCTCATCCTGCGCTCCCGCGGCTCGCTCTCCGACGACCGCGGGCCGAAGCAGGCCTACCGGTGAGCGAGGAGGATGACTTCTTCGCGCCGCCTCCGCCACCGCCACCGGCGGAGGTGGCGTGCGAGGCGCCGCCGTGGGCCGGCGCCGCCCGCGGCGTGCTGGGCAGTGTCGTCCCGCTGGACCTCGTCCTGGCCCGGACCTCGCGGGTCGCGGTCGTCGTGTCGCACCTGCGCGTCTTCCCGAACGGCTGCACGATCCCGGTCGAGGTCCAGACGGCCCCGGGGGTGGAGCTCCCCGACGAAGGACCGTTCTGGGGTCGTCGCGACCTGGAGCCGGAGGTCCTGCGCTTCGGCGTCGAGCTCGCCGACGGCTCGCGCGCGACCACCGTCGACCGGTCGCGCATGTGGGACGACGACCCGCCCACCGGCCCCGTGCTCAGCCCGGGCGGGGGCGACGGCGGGGGCGGGACGTGGCGGCTGCGCCTCTGGCTCTGGCCGTTGCCACCACCCGGTCGCTTCGAGCTCGTGTGCGCGTGGCCGTCGGAGGGCATCGCCCTCACGCGCGCGGCGGTCGACACCCAGCTGGTGCACGCGGCCGCGCAGCGCGCCGTCGCGCTGTTCGCCGGCGGCTAGCGGGAGCGCAGGTCTTGGCGCGCCCGCGCGCCGGGTAGCGCCCCGGGCGTGCTGTCCCTGCTCGTCCTGCTCTTCTTCCTGCTCATGCTCATGTCCATGGTCCGGGCGATCTCCCGGATCGGTCGGCGCCGCCGTGAGCTCGAGGAGGCACGGCGCGCGGCCTACGAGCGCGAGCAGCTCGGCGGCGGTGGGGGCTCGCCCTTTGCCGGCATGCCGTTCGGCGGGCTGTTCGACGCGATGCTCGGCGGCGGGTGGACGCGGACGCTCGAGTACGACGAGCGCACGGGCCAGTGGGTCGAGGTCGACCCGAACGACGCGCTGGGCGAGGAGCCGGTCGAGGAGGAGGCCGGGGACGCGCGGGCCGAGCCGCAGGCCGACCGTCCCCCCGCCGGACGCGAGGAGCGCCTCGGCGCACGTCGCCGCCCGGCGCGGCGCAGCGCGCCCGCCAACCCGCTGCAGAGCCTGCTCGGCGGCGCGCTGGGCGGTGCCAACGGCGAGTTCGAGGTCCAGCCGCCCGACGAGCTCATCACCTTCGCCGACGTCGGCGGGATGGAGGCGCTCAAGGACGAGGTGCGCACCTCCGTCGGCCTCCTGCTGGAGCACCCGGAGCAGGCCGACCAGTACGGCATCGAGTGGAACGGGATCCTGCTCCACGGGGCGCCGGGCGTCGGCAAGACGTTCTTCGCCCAGGCGATCGCGGGCGAGTACCGCATGAGCTTCATCCACGTGTCCACCGGCGACCTCGTGGCGGGGGTCCAGGGCCAGTCGGCCAAGAACATCGACAAGGCCTTCCAGACGGCGCTGGACCACCTGCCGTGCGTCCTGTTCTTCGACGAGTTCGACTCGGTCGCCCGGCGCCGCAGCGAGACGCCCGACCAGGAGTCCCGGCGCACCGTCAACCAGCTCCTGACCTCGCTGGAGGCCCATCGCCACGAGGACGGCCTGCTGGTCATGGCGGCGACGAACGACGTCGAGGGCCTGGACCCGGCGGTCGTCCGTCCCGGCCGGTTCGACCGCCACATCCGCGTCGACCTCCCGGACGCCACGGCCCGCCGCGCGATCCTCGAGACCGAGCTGGACAACCGCCCGGTCGCCGACGACCTCGACCTCGAGGACCTCGTGCGGCGCACCGAGGGCATGACCCCCGCCTCGATCGAGAAGGTCGTGAACGCCGCAGCGCTCGACGTCTTCCGCGAGGCCGCCCAGACCGGCCGTCAGCTGCAGCTCGACGAGGCCCATCTGCTCGCGGCGGTCGAGCAGCTGGGCGGTGAGGACCGTCCGGTGCTCGAGCACTGGACGTGGGAGTCGCTCGTCCTGCCCGAGGAGACCAAGGGCCAGCTGCGCCAGCTCCAGGCCATCATCGAGGACCCGGAGTCGGCACGGCGGTTCGGCGTCGAGCCGCCCAGCGGCCTGCTGCTCGCGGGACCTCCGGGCACCGGCAAGACCACCGTGGCGAAGGTCATCGCCGCGCAGGCACGCTGCTCGTTCTACCCCGTCTCGGGGGCCGACGTCATGAGCAAGTGGGTGGGGGAGTCCGAGGGCAACATCCGCCGGCTCTTCGAGCGCGCCCGGGCCAACCGGCCCTCGGTCGTCTTCATCGACGAGATCGACGCGATCGCCGGGCGGCGCGGCGAGTTCCAGGTCCACGACACGCAGGTCAACCAGCTGCTCAGCGAGATCGACGGCATCGCGGGCCAGCGCGGGGTCTTCGTCATCGGGGCGACCAACCGCCCCGACCAGCTCGACCCGGCCTTGCTGCGCGGCGGGCGCCTCTCGCGCACCATCGTCCTCGGGCTCCCCGACGAGCTGGGACGGCTCGCCATCCTGCGCCTGCACACCGCGCGCATGCCCACGGTGGGCGTCGACCTCGACGTCCTGGCCGCGCGCACGGAGGGCTACGCCCCCGCGGACCTCAAGGCGCTGTGCCAGGAGGCGGCGCTCGCCGCCATGAGCCGCGGCGCCGAGGCGCAGGTGACGATGGAGGACTTCGAGGCGGCGCTCGCGCGCGTGGGCTCGAAGTCGCGGACGCCAGCGCTGCGGTGAGCCCCTCGTGACGACCGCGTCGGCGGTCCCGGTCACCCGTGACGACGAGCTCGAGGGCGACGAGGCGCTCGAGAGCCTGCTGCGTGCCGGGCGCCGCCAGCTGGCGCTCGACGCGCTCACGCGCTTTCGGGCCGCGGACGGCTTCAGCCACTCGCGGGCGCTGGCGTTCCAGGGGACGCTGACGCTCCTGCCGTCGCTCATCGCCGTCGTCGGGTTCGCCGCGGCGCTCGACGTGGAGGCGGTCAGCCGCGTGGTGGACGACACGGTCCGCCAGCTCACGCCCGACGCGGTGGGCGACCTGCTGACCGACGCGCTGCGCCAGGGCACGAGCGCCGCGCGGGAGGACTCGGGCGAGACGGCGCTCGCCGGCGGTGCCGTGGCGGCGGCGATCGCCGGGACGACGGCGATGGCGCAGGTCGAGCGTGGCGCGAACCGGATCTACGGCACCGAGCAGGACCGCCCGTTCCTGCGCAAGTACGCCAACGCGGCGCTGCTGGCCGCGACCGCGGGGGTGTTCGCGCTCCTGTCGGTCGTCGTGCTCGTCGGCGGCGCGGCGATCCGCGAGAGCGTGGGGTGGGGCGATGCGGTGCAGGGCGTCTGGGCGGTGGTGCGCTGGCCGCTGGGCGTCGTCCTCGCCGTCGCCGCCATCGCGCTGCTGTTCGAGCGTGCTCCGCGACGGCGCCAGCCGGAGCCCTCGTGGCTGGCCTTCGGCGCCGCGGTCTCGACCGTCCTGTGGCTGGTCTTCATGGGTGGGTTGCTGGTCTACCTCGAGGCGGTCGGGAGCTTCGGCGCCACCTACGGGCCGCTGGCCGGCACGATCGGCCTGCTGCTTTGGACGTTCCTGAGCGCCGTGGCCCTGTTCCTCGGCCTGGCGTTCGCCGCGCAGCTCGAGGCCGTCCGTGCCGGCGTGCAGGCGCCGCGCAAGGACCACCGCGACGACGTCTAGGCCGCGGCCAGCGCCAGGCGCCAGCTGTCGGCCAGCGCGTCGAGCAGCGCGTCGTCGTCGACGCCCGCGTGGCCGTGCAGGACCTGCTGGGAGCACGCGCGCTCGGTCATCCAGACGAGCGCGACCGCACGGGCGCGGGCGGCCTTGGACGCGTAGCCGGCGGCGACGAGGCGCTGCTGCGCGGCGGCGACGAAGACGCCGACGACGCCGTGCCAGAACGCCGCGACCTCGGCGTCGTAGCCCGCGGCCTCGAGGATCGCGCCGAGCGTGCGCGGGTGCTCGCGCAGCGTGGCGAGCAGGCCGGCGAGCGCGCCGTGGACGTCGTCGTCGGAGGCGTCGAAGAACGGGCCGACCGCGGCGCGGATGTCCTGCTCGACCTCGGTGACCAGGCGCATGAGCAGCGCCCGGCGGTCCTCGAAGTGCGCGTAGAAGGCGGTGCGGGTCCGGTCGGCCCGGCGAGCGAGCGCCGAGACGTTGAGCTCGGCGAAGGGGACCCCTTCGTCCAGGAGCTCCTGGGCGGCGGTGAGGAACGCCTCCTCCGTGCGGTCGCGACGGGGGTCATTGCGGCGAGGCTGGCGGTCCAGGACGCCCATCTCACCGACAGCATACGAGAGACGGCTTGCAATGACACCCTGTCATCCGTAGGCTTGACACCATGTCAACCACGGCGCTCGACCCCAGCACCATCGACCTCGGCGACCACGCCCTCTGGACCGAGGACCCGCCGTACGAGCTCTTCGCCCAGCTGCGCCGCGAGGCGCCGGTGCACTTCAGCCCGAACCGCCGCTACCCCGACGAGGGCGGCTTCTGGTCGCTGACGCGCGCGGCCGACGTCCACGCCGCGACGCGCGACTTCCAGACGTTCAGCTCCGAGAGGCGCGGCATCTTCCTCGTCGACGACTTCGGCGCCCCGCTCGACGTCCAGCGCCTGCAGATGATCTCGATGGACCCGCCGCGCCACGACCGCCTCAAGCAGCTCGTCGGCCGCGCGTTCACGCCCAAGCGCATCGCCGCCCACGAGGACCACACGCGCGAGATCGTCCGCACGATGCTCGACCGCCTCGCCGGCCGCGACCGCTTCGACCTCGTCAAGGACCTCGGCCGCCAGGTGCCCGCGCGCGTCATCGGCTCGCTGCTCGGCACCCCCGAGTCCGACGACCACAAGCTCCTGCACTGGACCAACGTCGCCACGGCGTTCGAGGACCCGCAGATCCGCACGCAGTGGGACGACACGATGGGCGAGATCCACGACGTCGTCACGTACATCAACGCCGTGCGCGAGCAGCGCGTCGAGGACCCCGGCAACGACCTCCTGACGGCGCTCATCAACGCCGAGGTCGGCGGCGACAAGCTCGACGACCTCGAGATCGCGACGTTCTTCGTCCTGCTGCTCGCCGCGGGCAACGACAGCACCCGCGCGACCTACTGCGCGACGATGCTCGCGCTCATCAAGGACCCCGAGCAGCGCCAGCTGCTCATCGACGACCGCTCGCTCATCCCCAACGCGGTCGAGGAGGGGCTGCGCTGCTTCCCGGCCTTCGGCTTCATGGGCCGCGCCGCGACCCGCGACGTCGAGCTCCACGGCCAGACGATCCGGGAGGGCGACCGCGTCCTGCTCTGGTACATCGCCAGCAACCGCGACCCCGAGCTGTTCGACGACCCCGAGCGCTTCGACGTGACCCGCGAGGGCCTCGACCGCCACCAGGCCTTCGGCGCCGGCGGGCGGCACTTCTGCCTCGGCGCCGCCCTCGCGCGCCTCGAGCTGCGCATCTGGATCGAGGAGACGCTCGACCGGTTCCCGGACCTCGTCCTCGACGGTCAGCCCGAGCGCATCCAGGCGCTGTTCCTCAACCAGCACGTGTCGATCCCGGTGCGCGTGGGCTGACGCCAGGCGCGGCGCTCCCGGATACGGTGCGCCGCGTGGACGAGCGCGAGTACGTGGAGCTCGACGGCCTCGGGCTCGCCGAGGCGATCCGGGAAGGGAGGACCACGGCCCGCGAGGCGCTCGACGCCGCACGGGCGCGCGCCGACCGGCTGGACCCGAAGCTCAACGCGATCTGCCTGCGCCTCGACGACCGCGCGGAGGCCCGGGCCGCGGAGGAGCTCGAGGGGCCGTTCGCCGGCGTGCCCTTCCTGCTCAAGGACCTCCACCAGGACCTGGCGGGGGTGCCGACGTCGTCGGGCTGCCGGGCGCTCGCCGGCCGGCCCGCCACCGAGACGGCGACCGTCGTGCAGCGCTGGCTGGACGCCGGCGTGGTCGTGTTCGGCAAGACCTCGACGCCGGAGTTCGGCTCCAAGGGCATCACCGAGCCGGCGCTGTTCGGGCCGACGCGCAACCCGTGGGACCTGGCCCGTACGCCCGGCGGCTCGTCGGGCGGGGCGGCCGCGGCGGTCGCCGCGGGCATCGTCCCGGTGGCGGCCGCCAGCGACGGTGGGGGGTCGATCCGCATCCCGGCCGCGTGCTGCGGCCTGGTCGGCCTGAAGGCGGGCCGCGGCCTGGTCCCGCACGGGCCGACCGAGAGCGAGCCCCTCAACGGGCTGGCCACCGCGGGCGTCGTGTCGCGCACCGTCCGCGACACCGCCGCGATGCTCGACGTCCTCATCGGCCCGGAGGCGATCAGCCCGTACGCGCCCGGCCTGCCCGACGGCCCGCTGCTCGACGAGCTCGGCCGCGATCCCGGCACGCTGCGCATCGGCTGGACCGTCGACTCCGCGGTGCGCGCCACGCCGCACCCCGAGGCGGTCCGCGCCGTCGAGCACGCCGCCGAGCTCCTGGAGGGCCTCGGCCACCACGTCGAGCCCGTCGCCGCCCCGCACGACGACGAGCAGCTGGCCAAGGACTTCCTGACGATCTGGTTCGTGCACCAGGCGATCGAGGTCGAGCACGTCAAGCGCCTCACCGGCGCCGGCGACGAGGGCTTCGAGGCCGACACCCGCGTCATGGCCGCCCTGGGCCGCCTGACCAGCGGCGTCGAGCTGCAGGCCGCCGACGAGCGCCGCAAGGAGCACATCGCCGCGCTCGCCCGGTTCCACGAGGACTACGACCTCCTGCTGACTCCGACTCTCGGCGAGCCGCCGATCCCCGTCGGCTCCCTCGACCTCCCCGCGCCGCTGCGCACCGTGTCGGAGGTCCTCCTGCGCACCCGGACGACGAAGCTCATGCAGCTCACCGGCGTCGTCGACCAGATCGTCCAGCGCAACCTCGGCTGGGTGCCGTACACCCAGCTCGCGAACGTCACCGGCCGCCCGGCCATCAGCCTCCCGCTGCACTGGACGCCCGAGGGCCTGCCGCTCGGCGTCCAGCTCGTCGGCCGCCTGCGCTCCGAGGCGCTGCTCCTGCGCCTGGCGGCGCAGCTCGAGGAGGCGGCGCCGTGGGCCCAGCGGCGGGCGCCGGTCGACTGACGCGCGCCTAGGGCAAGAGAGGCTCGAAGACCCCGGTCGACGCGAGCAGGACCATGGCCGCGGCGGTCGCCGCGCCGAGGACCCGGCGCGGGGCGCTCGTCGCCACCAGCACCGCGCCAACCACGAGGGATAGGGCGTGCGTGGCGACGCCTCGCGTGATCGCGCTGGCGCCGTCGGCGATCAGCACGCCGCCGCAGGCGACGGCGCCCGCCGCCCGGACGGTCGGCGCCCCACGAGCCCAGGCCGCGCCGGCGACCCCGAAGACGGCGCCGCCCGCCACGCCGAGCACGAACCACCGCGCCGGCGACCCGGCCGCGACGTGGGGCGGGATGCTCTCGGTGAGCAGGATCGTGAGGTAGTAGGCGGCGTTGGCCACGGTGAGGGCGACGGCGCCGCGAAGCGCGGCGCCACCCCGGCCCGCGACCGCGCCGGCGGCGAACGCCGCAGTCACCCAGGCCGCGTCGCTGCTGAGGCCCAGCGAGACGCCGGCGGCGCGCTCCTCGACCCGGCTGAGCACGCCCAGCGCGAGGGCGGCCGCCACGAGCAGGCGGTCGCTCATCGGGCGCGCCTCCGGCTGACGTTGAAGCCGGCGAGCCCGTCGCCGCGGTCGAGCCGCTGCTTGAGCGTGGCGACCACCGCAGGCCCTGCCGGGCCCGGCAGGCGGCGGGCGGCCGGGACGGCGTCGGCCGACAGGGTCGCGAGGTACGTCGCGTCGATGTCTCCCGTCTCGAGCGCCCGGTCGACGATCCGCGCGTCCGGGTTCAAGAGCGAGAGCCCCGCGACCGCGGTGAGCGTCCACCCGACCGCCAAGGCCGGCGCCCAGCGGGCGACCGCCTTCGACGCGCCCGCCGCGAGGACGAGGAGCAGGACGACGGCGAGCCAGACGACCACCGCCCCGCCGGCGACGCGCACGCGCGTAAGCCCGTAGGCGTCGACGACCGCGTCGAGGCGCACGTGCGCGCTCGCGAGCATCACGAGGCAGAGGAGGCAGAGCGCGCCCAGCAGCCCGCGCACCACCGGGTCCCGATGGCGGGCGGCCACCCCGACGACCGACAGCGTGAGGGTCACTGCCGCAAGCAGCGCGACGAAGCCCTGCCGCGCGTACTCCCCGAGGCCGAGACCGGTGTGGTCACGGACGTAGCCGGCGCCGCCGAACAGCACCTGAAGCTGCACCGCCACGAACACGGCGAAGAGCGTCACGAGGGCGCCGACGGCGATGCGCAGCTCCAGCACGCCCGGGGTGGGTGGCAGACGCACCGGCGTGGCGGACCGGCGCGCCGTCGCGACGAGCGCGGCCCCCACGGCGGCGACCACGACGCCGAGGGCGATCCGCGCGGCGACGGGGCCCGCGTCGACGTCGAGCGCCAGCGCGTCTCGCGCCATGTCGGCGAACGCCGCGTCGGCGCTGAGCAGGAGGCCGCCGAAGACGACGAGCAGACCGGCCGCGAGCGCACCGCCGCGCAGCAGGGGCCCGAGCGGCCGGCTTGCTCGCTCGGGCACCAGCTCCCGGCCCGCGAGGCGCGCGGCGGCGACGAGGCGCAAGGGCGCGAAGACCGCGCCCAGGACCGCCGGCCACGACGCGGGCGCGACGACGACCGCCCCCGCGCACATCACGACGCCGGCGACATCGAGCGCCACCACCCAGCCGGCGTCCCGGACGGTCGGTCCGCAGGCGAGCAGGACGCCGAGGCCGACCAGCGGCCACGAAGTCCGCTCGACGGACTTCACGGCAGCGGCCAGCAGGAGCAGCAGGACGAAGGTGAGGGCCAGACCGACGCGCTGGTGGGCGACGAGGGCCGCGGCGAGCACGCTCGCGGCGGCGATGGGTGCGGCGGGTGAAGCGGGCACGGGTGGACCTCCCGGTCGGAGCGGGTCATGTCGGAGGGGGCGTGGCCTGCGCCGCTAGCCGGCGGGCAGGTCGAGGACGAGGCGCAGGCCGTAGGGCCGCACGCGCTCGGCGTGCACCGCGCCGCCGTGCAGCTCGACGATCGAGCGGACGATCGCCAGGCCGAGGCCGGAGCCCTCGACGGAGCGCGACGCGTCGGTGCGGGTGAAGCGGTCGAACACGCGGACGAGGTCGGTGTCCGCGAGCCCGGGGCCGTCGTCCTCGATCTCCATCCGGACGCGGCCGGCTGCGCCGGGACGCGCCCGGCCGATGACCGTGGCGCCCGCGGCGTGGCGGTGGGCGTTGAGGACGAGGTTGTCGACGACCTGGCCCAGCCGCAGCGGGTCGCCGCGGATCGCGAGGCCGTCAGGGACGTCGACGAGCACGTCCTCGTGGTGGCGGAAGAGGGAGGCGACCTCGACCCGGCGCTGCTCGAGGACCGCGGCGCCGGACTCGAGGCGCGACAGGTCGAGGAGCTGGTCGGCCAGGCGCTGGAGGCGGTCGACCTGTGCCAGCAGCGCCGCGGGGTCGGCATCGCGCACGCCGTCGACGGCGTTCTCCAGCGACGCGCGCAGCGCCGCGATCGGCGTGCGCAGCTCGTGCGCGGCGTCGGCCACGAGCGTCACCCGGAGCCGGTCGAGCTCGGCGAGCTCGTGGGCCATGCGGTTGAACGAGGTGGCGAGCCGGCCGACCTCGTCGCGCGACGTCGCGGTGACGCGCACGCCGTGGTCCCCGTCGGCCATGGCGTCGGCGGCCGCAGCCATCTCGCGCAGCGGGCGCGTCAGGCCGCGCCCCACGACCTGCACGAAGAGCAGCGAGACGCCGAGCGCGACCAGGGCGCCCCAGCGCAGTCGCAGCCCGAGCTTCGCGGCGATGAGGAGCGTGACGAGCGTCGTCACGATCGACAGGACGATCAGCAGCCCGAGCCGCAGCTTCAGCGAGGGCAGGCGGTCCAGCGGCCTCACGCGAGGTCCCCCAGCGCGTAGCCGTGGCCCTTCACCGTGCGCACCGCGCCGGCGCCGAGCTTGCGGCGCAGCGACGCCACGTGCGAGTCGACGGTCCGGGTGGAACCGCCCGCCCGCCAGTCCCACACCGCCGCCAGCAGCTCCTCCCGCGACCACGCCTTGCCCGGGCGCCCGGCGAGGGCAGCGAGGAGGTCGAGCTCCGTCGGCGTGAGCGCCACCTCGGTGCCGGCCCGCAGCACCCGGCGCCCCTCGAGGTCCAGGACCAGCTCGCCGAGCGCCAGGCGCGCCGGCGCCGCGTCGGGCGCCGCCCGGTCGGTGCGGCGCAGCACCGCCTGGACCCGCGCGACGAGCTCCCGCGGGCTGAACGGCTTGGTGACGTAGTCGTCGGCGCCGACCCCGAGGCCCACGAGCACGTCGGCCTCCGCGTCGCGGGCGGTGAGGAAGACGACCGGCACCGGACGGTCGGCCTGGATGCGACGGCACGCCTCGACGCCGTCGAAGCCCGGGAGCATCCAGTCGAGGACCACCAGGTCGGGCCCGAGCGCCCGTACGAGCTCGACGCCGTCCGGCCCGGTGCTCGCGACCTCGACGCGGAAGCCCTCGGCGCGCAGCCGGGCGGCGACCGCGTCGGCGATCGTCGCCTCGTCCTCCACCACCACGATGGTCCGCCGCGTCATGCAGCCGGCACGTTAAGCCGCGGGCTGTGGCGGGCGGGTGCGGCCCGTGTGCAGGTTCGGTGCAGACGCGGGCGCTCCACAACGACGAAGGCCCCGCCGGAGCGGGGCCTTCGAGAGGAGCGGCTGAAGGGACTCGAACCCTCGACCTTCTGCATGGCAAGCAGACGCTCTAGCCAACTGAGCTACAGCCGCACGCGCGGTGAGCGAGGATAGCAACGGCGGGGGGAGGGTGCGCGCGGTGAGCCGCCGGGCGTCAGCCGGCGGGCGGGACGAGGCGCAGGATCCGGTCGTCGTCGCCGGCCGGGGAACCGCGCCCGTCCCGGTTGCTCGTGGTGATCCAGAAGGTGCCGTCGGGCGCCTCGACGACGGCGCGCAGGCGGCCGTAGGTGCCGGCGAGGAGCGGGTGCTCGGCCGTGACCTCGTTGCCGTCGACGTCGAGGCGGATGAGGCGCTGGCCGCGCAGCGTGGCGACGAGGAGGTCGCCGGTCCAGGCCGAGCCGCCGCGGGAGACGAAGTTCGCGCCGGAGGGGGCGACCGTGGCCGACCACACCCACGCGGGCGCCGCGAAGCGGCCGTGATCGGCGCCGCGGACGCGCGGCCAGCCGTAGTTCGCGCCGCGGCGGATGACGTTGACCTCGTCGTCGGAGCTGGGACCGTCGAAGCCGCTCGGGCCGTGCTCGGTGGTGAACAGGCGCCCGGAGCCGGGCTGCCAGTCGAGCCCCTGCGGGTTGCGATGGCCCTTGGAGACCACGGTCGGGCGGCTGGTGCGCGAGCGGAACTGTGCAGGGGAGAGGCGCAGCACGCGGCCGTTGAGCGACCCATCGCGCTGAGCGAGCTCGCCTTGACCGGCGTCGCCCGTCAGGACGTAGAGGCGCTTGTCAGGCCCGAACGCGAGGCGGCCGGAGTCGTGGATCGACCCCGCGCGGATCCCGCCGAGCACGACGCCGCTGCGTCGCAGGGTGCTGCCCTGCAGCCGCAGGCGCTGGACCTGCATGCCGCTGGCTGTCGTGGCGTAGACGTAGACGAAGCGCTTGCCGCGGGCGAAGTCCGGGTCGACGGCGATGCCGAGCAGGCCGCCCTCGCCCTGGGCGCTGACCGCGACGCGTCCCGCCACCCGGATCTGGCGGCCGCGGGCGCTGAGCAGGCGGATCCGGCCGGGGCGCTCGGTCACGAGCGCCCGGCCGTCGGGCAGGAACGCGATGTCCCACGGCACCGTCAGGCCGCGGGTGAGGACCTCGACGCGCGGCTCGCTGCCCCGGCTGCGCACGGGCGCCGCAGCGGTCCGGGCCGGGGCGGCGGCCACCCTTGCCTCCGGTGCCCGGGCGGGCCGCGCCGCGGCGTCGAGGAGCGCGCGCTCGCGGCGATGCTCGGCGCGCAGCGCCGCGGGGGAGACGCCGGCGTGGATGTAGGTCGCCGGCCCGGCGGGCAGGCAGACGGTCGTCGTCGCCGGGCGCACACGCCTGAACGCCGTGAGGTGGCGGCACGGCGTCGTGGCGTCGGCCGCGCTTGTCGCCAGCAGGGTGCGCGCGCGGATCCGCGAGGCCAGCGTCACCGGGCTGTTCTCCGCCAGGCGGTCGCCGAAGCTCGGGACGACGAGCTCGGCGTGCAGCCGTCGCTCCTCGTCGGTCGCGGTGGGCGGGAGGCGCAGGTCCGTCGGCGCGCCCTGACCGATCACACAGCGCACCGGGCGCCGCGACGCGACCATGAGCGCGAGGTGCGCGCCGGCCGAGCGTCCGAAGACGCACACCGGCAGGCGGGGCCAGCGCCGGTGCACGCGGTCGTACCAGGCGACGACGTCGCCCACCGACGCGCCACCCGGGCGATGGTCGATGTTCACGGCCCGCCACCCGTATCCCGCGAGGCGCACCGCTTCGGATCGCACACCCGCGACCGCCTCGGGACCGGTCGCCAGCCAGCCGCCCTCGTGGACGACCAGGACGACGCCGCGCGGCGCCACACCCCGCGGCGCCTCGAGCACCTCGTGCGGCCCGACGTCCGCCGTGCTCCAGGGACTGGCGGCGCGGCGCTGGCCGTCGGCGTCGTCGCCGCAGGCCGCGAGGACGGTGACCAGGGCGGCGAGCAGGGTCGCGAGACGGGCGCGGCGCACACGGCACGTCATACCCGACGAACGCGAGAGGCCCCGCGGTGGAGGGGCCTCCGAGGAAGGCGACGACCGGAATCGAACCGGTGTACACGGCTTTGCAGGCCGCTGCGTAGCCACTCCGCCACGTCGCCCAGAGGCGCTCCATCGTAGAGGGTCGAACGCACGAGGGCCCCGCCGGCGCGCGCCGACGGGGCCCCCGGAGACTGCTGCCGACTAGCCCTGCTTGGAGAGCTTCATCCGCGCGTTGCGGATGACGGTCTGGCGGTTGCCGTCCGCGTCGGTGACCTGGAGCTCGATGGTCACGGCGATCGACTTGACCCGCTTCATGAGGTCGAGCTTCTCGGGCGACATCTCGAGGATCGCGTAGCCGACCCGGCCCTGGCGGAGCTGGTACTCCTCCGTGGCGAGGGTCACGCGGCGCAGGGCCCGCTTGGGCGGCCGCGTCGCGGGCTGGATCTTGTTCTTGGTCCGGATCTTCACCGTGCCGGCGCAGACGCGGCCGACCTTCTCCGAGCAGAAGACGCGGAGGCGGATGATGCCCCGGCGCCGGCCGCTCGTCGCGAGGTTGATCTGGCCGGTGCGGATGTTCATCAGCGCCCGCTCGGACCCGTTCAGGACCGTCGTGCTGGTGCCGGCGGCACCCACGCCGCTCGTCCCGGCCGGACCCTGCGGGCCAGCCGGACCGGGCGCGCCCGTCGGGCCGGCAGGACCCTGAGCACCGGCCGGACCCTGGGCGCCCTGCGGCCCCTGGGCACCGGGCGCGCCGTCAGCGCCGTTCTGGCCGTTCTGGCCGGCCGGACCCTGCGGGCCCTGCGGACCAGCCGGGCCCTGGGGACCCTGCGGGCCCGGGCCGTTGACGTCCTCGGTGGTGAACGTGACCTGGTTGCCGCGGGCGAACGCGTCGGTGCCGGGGGCCGGGACCGGGATCCCGTTCGTCGCGACGAGGCGCACGCGGTACGTGGTCTTCGGCGTCAGGTTCCCAACGGGGGCACTGACGACCGTGTTGCCGGCGTCACCGTCCAGCCCGAGCGACGACGTCGACGAGCACGTGTTCGCGACGTCCGAGCCGGCCGCGAGGTCGGCGTCGCAGTCCGCGATCAGCGTGGCGCTGTCGACGCCGTACTGGAACGAGTAGACCGTGTCTGCGCCGCGCGGGTCGACCGTGCCGTTGAACTGGGCGCTGGTCGAGCTGAACGGGGCGACGTCACCCGTGACCGGGACCGGGGAGCAGTCCGTCGAGAACTCGACGGTGTTGCTGATGCTCGGCACGCCGGGCGGGTTGTTCGTCGGCGCGTTGTCCTCGTTGTACGCGTAGAGCGTGGCGAGGTACGACGTGCAGGCGGTCAGGCCGGTGATCGGCGTCGTGTCCTCGCGGACCGACCCGAAGTTGCCGTTGATGCGCTCCTCCGGCGTCTCGGTGAGCAGCGACCCGTCCGTCTTCTTCAGGACGCGCCACCGGTAGGTCGTCGGGGCGCCCTCCGGGTCGACGCGGCCGCGCAGCGTCGCCGAGGTCGTCGTGACGTCCGACGGCTGGTCGGCGACGACGATCGGCGGCGAGTTCGAGTCGAAGACGAGGGTGACGTTGTCGTACGACGTGAAGATCTCACCGCTCAGCGCCAGGTTGAGCAGCGGCGCCGACGTCGTCCTGACGTCGAGGTGGTAGCTGTCCCCGAGGTTGATCAGGCCGGCGTCGAAGTTGGTCGAGAAGTTGGTGAAGTCCTGGACGCCCCCGTTGAAGGTGCGCGTCTGGACCGGCACGTTGCCGGCAGTCTCGTTCACCAGCGTGACGTCGGTCCGGGCGGACGTGCCGGCGGCGATCAGCGCGCCACGTGCCTCGACCTTGCGGTCCATGCGGAAGGTCGGAGCGTGCAGCGGATGGTCGTTGCCGTCGTCCTCGATCAGCGTGTCGCTGACGGTGAAGGACGGCGATCGGAACGTCCCCGTGCCGCTCACGAGCGTCAACAGGCCAGCCCCCAGGCGGAACTGGTTCTGCAGCGCGCCGGGCGGCGACCCGAAGCCCTCCGTGAAGGTGTGCACGTTCTCCACGGAGCACAGCGTGTCCGGAAGGACGATCAGCGTGCACTCGTGGTCCACGTCGGCCCAGCCCTGCGCGCCGTCGTAGAACGTGTTGGCACCCAGCGGGTACGTCGTCCGGTGGTTGGCGGACGCCGGAGTGGCGACCACCAGTGCGGCGATGAGCGCGATTCCGAGCGCCCAGACGCCGCGAAGGCGTTCCTGTCGAGGCATTGTCCCCTGCCTTGAAGTTGTGTGATGCGCGCCGCACTCCCCTGCGGGCGTCCCTGCTACATACCCGAACCGGGCGCGTTTGTCACCTCTCCTAGGGGTGGTTGGGCGAGTTCGTGCACGAACGTGTGTTTGCCTTCGTGCAGAGCGGGGACCTCCCGTGCATGAGCGCACAGGACCAGCCCCAGCAGCCGCAGGGCAGCCCGGAGAAGGACCCCGACGACTGGGTCACGGGCGACGAGCCGATGACGGGGCCGCAGGCCTCGTACCTCGAGACCCTCTGTCGCGAGGCCGGCGTCGAGTTCGACCCGGCGACCACGAAGGCCGACGCCTCGCGCATGATCGACGAGCTCCAGGAGCGCACCGGACGGGGCGCGGCGACGTAGCGCTCCATCGCGCGCGAGCGGTTGCTACGCTCTTGCGACCCCAGGGGCGATTAGCTCAGCTGGGAGAGCGCCTGCTCGACAAGCAGGAGGTCACTGGTTCGAGCCCAGTATCGCCCACTGAAAGGTCCGCATTTGCGGGCCTTTCGTGTTTGTGGTTCGAGACCAGCGACTTCGGCGCCCACGGACAGCCCGTGCCCGGTCTCGTGTGTGCTCTCCATGGCGGAACCGTACCCGGAGTCCCCGACGGGCTTCATCATGTGCGGGGATGACGGCAAGCCGAGTCGTGTGGACATGACCGAGGGTGGACGTGACGGCGCCCTCCGCGCGCTTCGCGACACGCCGGCGGCCGAGCTGACGGTCCGTCGGGCCGAGTTGCAGGATGCTGCGCAGCGGGAGGGCGCGACCCCGGAAGAGGTCGCGGCGGTGCTCAACGCTCGGCCGGACCTTCCCAGACCGCTCTTGCCGGACGAGCGTCGGACCTTGCTGACGGTGCTGCAGCAGGCCGAGTTCCCCGGACGCGACGCGCTTCTGGCTCAGGCCGACGCGGCGAGCGTCGTGGGGTACTGCGGGTGCGGCTGCGCTTCGGTGCAGCTGGCCGTTGCCGACGGGCCACCCGCGGCGACGGAGACGGGCAGTCCCATCCCCAGCGAGGCGACCGTAGTGGACGAGGACGGTGAGCCCATCGGAGGCATCCTCGTGTTCTTGACTGACGACGGCTACCTCTCACTGCTGGAGGTGTACGACTACGGCGACCGCATCAGCCCGTTCCCTCCCGCCGAACGCCTGCTAGCCGTGCCGCCGTCGACGTAGGCTCGTCCGCCCCGCCGTTGGTCCGGCTAGCGCCAGACCTCGTGAGCGGGCACGTAGGCACAGGCGTCCTCCAGCTCGATGCCGAAGTCGTCCTGAAGAGTGACGAGCTGCTCGCGTGTAGGCCCGGCGTCCTCCGCCGTCGCGTGCGACGCACGGATGTTCAGCACGCCCGCCAGCGCGTCCGGTTGCGTCCTTGGAAAGTCACGCGAGAAGGCGTACGCGCGCCGCAGAGGTGCGAGGGCGGCCATGCGAGTCGAGATGTACCGGGCGCAGTAGCCGGCGTGGTCGCTGCGGGCGACGACGAGGCGGTTCTGGATGCCGAAACCGCTCTTGACTATGAGTCGTCGCCACTCGACGAGGTCGTCGTCGAGCCACGGCATGTGCGCGATGCCGTGGTAGTGCAGCGTGCCGTTCCGTTGGCGCTGGAGCACCCACCCGAACGCTCCGAGCTGGTCGCGGTACCTGAGCCTGCCGACGAGGGAGCGCCACGCGCCGTGAGCTGCGTCCTCGTCGGGTGCTTCTGACTCGGGGAACGTCAGCGTGTAGAACATCGCGAGGCGCCCAGCGGGCACCCGCTCGATGCCGGCGATGAAGCGCTGCTTGAGCGTCCACTGCTTCCAGACGGAGCACCCCGGACAGGTGCGCCAGCGGCCGCAGCGGACCGCGATGTCCTCGCCGTGGTGCATGCACGCGAGGCGCATCGGGTTCGAGCAGGCCCACGGCGTCTTCTTTCTGCAGTTGTTCGATAGGGCGCTCCCTGCGGTCGCGCCCTTCAAGGAAACGGTCATGACGTGACCTTGCGGCGCGCACGCCGCTCGGTGGCAGCCTCCGCCGGAGCGGTGCGACACGAGCGCGTCTCCGCGGACGGCGCCGCCTCCTCGGCTTGGTCGTCGCCACGCGTTCCGCGCGCTCCTCCCTCGCCTGCGTCGGCCGGCCACCGCTCCGGCGCGCTCGTGTCGCGCGCGACCTCGTCGGCGAGTTCGACGAGTTCGGCCAGGGCGTCAGCAAGGTCTTCGAGAAGCGTGCAGAGCGGCTCTGCCGCGGCACGAAGGTCACGGGTAAGGGAGGACCACTCCGCTGGCCCGAGCGACAGGCGCTGACGGAGCGCTGCTTCGCGCACGGCGTCGAGGAAGTCGATGACGGACGGCATGGCAACCTCGCGGCGGCTTCCCGTGAGCGCCTTCCAGATGCCGTGCGCGCGCACCCACGCGTCGGCGACCTCTGGCGCCTCCAGCTCCGGCCGAGCCATCCCCCAGCGCGTCACACCGCACCTCCGTCGGCGACGCGGACGACGGACAGGCGGTACGCCTTGCCGCGCCCCGAGCCTCCCAGGGCAGCGAGGTCGACGCGTCGCCACTTCAGCTCGACGACGAGCTCCTCGAACGGCTCGACGCTCGTGAGGTCGGCGGCGAGCGACTCGGGTCCGACGAGGTTGAGGGTGTCGCCGCTCTCCTGGTCGAGCAGCGAGACGAGGCACGACGGTGGGAAGCCGTTGCGGCCTTCGAGCACGTCGGCCTTGATGAAGTTCATGCGGGCGAGGAGCACTTCGGAGTCCTTTCGGTGGGGGTCCTCCGAAGATGCATCCGGCGCCGTGCGGCCGGCGCGGTTTTCGCTTGCTACGCCGCCGCGTCGCCCGCTTCGCGCTGGCGCTCGTGCCAGGTCTCCAGCACGAACTCGACCACGGCGCGCGCGGAGTTCGCCGCGAGGCGGGCATGGCGCGCGAGTGCCGGCGATGGTGCCGTACGCCCGTGTCCCAGGCCGAGCTCGTTGCGCAGCTCGGCTAGACCCTGGACGGAGGTGGCGAGGTTCTGCAGCACGCGGTGCGCGGCCGCAGAGCCCTTCGCGCTGGCAGGGACAGACTCGCGACTCAGCCGCAGCTCCTTGGAGACGAGCTTGTAGAGGTCGGTCAGGCTCGCGTTGCGCGCGTGCTCAACGCCGTAGTCGTCGAGCACGAACTTGAAGGCGCTCTCGACCAGTTCCTTCGCCGACCCGATGGCTGCCGCAGGGTCAGCGGCGATGCCGGCCTCGATGCGGGCCAGGTGCTCCAGCAGCACCCGCGGCTCGCTCAGGCGGTCGAACTTCTCGACCGCCAGCGTCGGCGCCGCGGCACCCAGCACCAAGTTGCCCTCGTCATCCACCGGCGCGCCGTCACGCTGGAGCGAGCGCAGCAGCGTTCGCGCGTCGGGCAGGAGCGGGTCTTCGTTGGGGTCCGCAGGACCGAACAAGGGTGCGCCGCGACGCCCCCAGTCGTCGATGGCATCGAGGTACACGCGAAGCAGCCGGTCGGAGACGGTCGAGTCCGAGAGGTCGATGCCCGCCTCGGCGGCCTCGCAGACCGAGCGTCGCGCACGGCCCTCGGTCGCCTCGAAGCCCGCGGGCAGCACGAACCCGTGCGCCTCGTACACGTCCTCGATGCTGCGAACGGTCCCGAGGGAGGCCGCCATGTCGGCGAACTTCTGCTGCGAGCGGCGTGAGAGCTGCACGCCGCCCAGCGTAAGTCGCTGGGCGGCGGTTCACGCACGTCGCCAGCGTGACGGCGGCTCAGACCTGCATGGTCAGCAGCGCCGAGCGGGCGCGTTCGCCCTTTGTCGGCGCGTAGTGGCGCCTCGTGGTGGCGATGTCGGCGTGGCGAAGCACCTCCGAGACCACGTCGATGGGCTGCGCGTTGTCCGGGTCGTTGAGTGCCGCCGATGCCCACGCCCGCCGCATGGCGTGAGCAGAGACCAGCGACGTCTTGCCGCCGACGCTGTCCCACTTCGATGTGGCGGGAACAACCGCCACTCCGGCACGGACCGCGCGCCACTTCAGCATCTTCGTGATGGTCTGCCCCTGGGTCTTGCGACCGGTGCGAGTCATGATGACCCAGGCGGTGTCGGGGTTCGCGAGCGCGTCACGCATGCGCGGGTTGCGCCTGGCCTGGTCGAGCTGCCACGCCAAGTAGAGCCTGAACTCCCGGACGAGCGCCGGGTGCAGGTCGAAGCGGTCCTGTCGGTCGCCCTTGCCCACGACGTCCCATGTGCCCCGTTCAAGGTCGATGTCCCGCCAGCGAGCGTCTGAGAACGTCTGCCGGCGTGAGGGGGCGTAGTACGACCACACGGCGAGCAGGCGGTCCTTCGGCTCGCCGGGTGCATCGAAGATGGCCCGGACCTGCTCGGGCGTCGGCGTGAACTGCCGCTTGATGACGAGGCGCGGCGACTTGACGTGGGTCGTCGGGTCGATGTCGGGAAGGTCACGCTCGTTCGCGAAGTGCGTGTACATGAACCGCGCGGCCGACAGGTAGCTCTTGCGTGTCGAGGCCGACCAACCCGGACCGTGGTCACCGTCCGGCCATCCACGGTGCGCGCACCACTTGCACTGCAGGCGAAGTTCGTGGGGGCTGGGCCCGCCGTGCTCTGCCAGGTGGGCCATGAACAACCGGACGTGTCGGCGCTGAAGGGTCACGAACGTCAGCCCGTGGCTCGCCATGTAGCCGGCCCAGTGGTCGAGGTGCTTGGCGTACTTCGCGAGCGTCTTCTTGCCGGCGTCGGCGTGGTTGATGGCAATCGCCTCGGCGATGAGCTGCCGGTCCGGGACGTTCATGCGCGGCGCCTCGGCCAGCGCGTGCAGCTCTGCAAGCGAGCCCGCCATTGCGGGATGTCCTTGGTGTCGTTCGAGCCGCACGCCCGAACAATCGGGGCATTTCCGTCGCTGACCGGACGACTTCCCGCGACTGAGCGAACCGGCACCGCCTGGCACTGGGCGCCACGGTTCTCAAACGGGGCGCATCCACTGGTTCGAGCCCAGTATCGCCCATGAAGGAGGCCCCGCCACAGCGGGGCCTTCGTCGTTCAGGGACGGCTCGACGGCTGTGATCTGGACCTCAGGTCGAGGCTGAGCGCTCGACGCGCGCGGCCGCTGCGGCAGCCGCCGCGCCGACGTGCCCGACCGCCATCGCGCCGGCGCACAGGACGTCGCCCTCCGCGCTGCGCACGACCTCGAACCGGAGCTCGTCCGGCCCGAGCTCCGGGGCGTCAGGTTGGGGCAGCGCGATGGAGGCCATGGCGCGCAGCGTCGTGCGCGCCGCGCCGCGCGCCAGTGCCCGAGCTGGTGCCGCGCGCCTAGGAGCGGTCGGGGTACGGGTCGGCGGCGGCGTCGCCGCCCGTGATCGTGTCGTACGAGCCGTTGCCGCAGCTCGGGCAGGGCGGGAGGTTGTCGGTCGACCCCACCTGGAGGTCGTAGCCGCAGTTCGTGCACTTGTAGGTGCCGGCCGAGACGTCGCTGCCGGCGGGGACAGGGTTCGCCATGGGCGAGGCCTACCCAGCACCGCAGCTGAGCGGACACGCGCCAGCGCCGCGCCGCCGCGTAGCGTCCCGCAGCGGTGCGGCTCCTCGTGGCCATCGCGTTCCTGGGCGGCTGGGTCGCCGCCTTCGCGGCCGGCCCACCGGCGACCGACGGCGCGGCGCTCGCGACGTGGGCGGGGCTCGGACTCGGGGCGGGTGCGCTGTACGACCGCTGGCGCGCCGTCCTGCTCGCGCCCGGCTACGCGCTCGTCGCGGTGGCCTTCGACGTCGCCGCCGCGTGCACGGGCGGTAGCGCCGAGCCCCGCGCGTGCGACCGGGACGTCGTCGGGCTCGTCCTGCTCGTCGAGCTGCCCGCCATGGCGCTGACGCTCGCCTGCGGCGTCGCGCTGCGCAAGGCGCTGCGCTGGACGCTCAGGCGCTGAGGCCGTCGAGCGCCGCGAGGAGGCGCTCGAGGTCGTCCTCGTCGTTCCACGCGCCGACGGACGCGCGCAGGTACGGGAAGCCGGGCAGCGAGCGCACGACGATGCCCTGCTGGGCCAGTGCCGCGGCGTGCGCGACGGTGTCGCCCTCGACCTCCCAGGCGATGAGCGTGGTGTCGGACCGCGGCGCGACGCGGCGGCCCGACGCCTCGAGCCGCGCGACCAGCTCCTGGGCCAGCGACGCCGAGCGCTCGTGCACGGCCTCCCAGCCGGCCTCGGCCAGGACGTCGTGCGCCGCAAGGCCCGCGGCCAGCAGCTCGAGCGCGTGGGTCGGCGTGTCGAAGCGCCCGGCGTCCTCGCGCACGCGCGCGTCGATGCCGGCGGCCGGGTCGGCGAGCGCGACGTACGTCGGGCCCGTCGCCGCCAGCCGCTCGCGCCACGCCGGCGCGACCCACAGCATCCCCAGCCCGACCGGCCCGCAGAGCCACTTCTGGCCCGCGCCGCTGTAGAACGCGCAGCCCAGCGCGTCGACGTCGACCGGGACCGCGCCGACGCCCTGGGCGCCGTCGAGCAGGACCGGGACGTCGAGCTCGCCGAGGGCGGCGGGAGCCCGCGCGCCCGTGATCCACGAGACGTGCGAGCAGGCGACGAGCTTCGTGGCGGGCGTGACCGCTTCGGCAAGCTGCGCGAAGGGGGCGGTGCGGAGCTCGATGCCCAGGCGGTCGCGTGCCGCGGCCAGCGGGCCCAGCAGCCCCGGGTGCTCGTCGGGCGCGGTGAGGACCTCGTCGCCGGGCTGCAGGCCGAGCCCGAGCAGGACCGTCACGAGCCCCTCGCTGGTCGACGTCGTGAGCGCGACGTCCTCGACCCGGGCGCCGAGCACCCCGGCGTAGGCGGCGCGCAGCCGCCCGCGCACCTCGAGCATCCCCTCGAAGTACGGCATCGCCCGGCCCTCCTCGAGGGCGAGCTTCGCGGCGGCCTCCCCGGCGCGCGCCGCGGCTTCGGCCAGCGGTCCGCACGAGCCGGCGTTGAGGTACGCCGTCTCGCGCAGGACGGGGAAGGCGGCACGGAGGCGGGCGGCGTCCATGCCGCCCCACGCTACCCCCGCGACCGCCGTGGCCTCAGGAGCCGCACACGGGCCAGGGCGAGGCGCCCGCGCGCGCGTAGAGCATCTGGGCGCGCTTGACCTGCTCGGCGACCGACGCCGCGGCCGGGTCGCCGGTGCCGCCGACGGACTGCCAGGTGCCCTGGTCGAACTGGAACAGGCCGCGGTACGTCCCGCCGCCACCGACCGCGGCGGGGTCGCCGCCCGACTCGCACTGGGCGATCGCCTGCAGGTGACCCGGGATCGACCCGCCACCGGCACCCGCGCCCTCGCGCGCGGCACGGCGCAGCTTGCGCCGGAACGAGCGCAGGTCGTGGCGCACCTCGCGGTGCTGGTCGACGAGGTCCTCGGTGGAGAACGTGCGCAGGGCGTCGTCGTAGCCGTCGCGCAGGTCGCGGCCCTGGACGGCGGCGAGCTTGCGCGCCACGCGCATCGTCCGCCGCTGGTAGGTGTCGCGCACCACGTCGGTCGCCTCGGCGGCGACGGAGGTGAAGCTCGCCGGGCTGTGGACGTCGAAGGCGCTGGGGCCGGCCGGCGCGGCGGGAGCGTCCTCCTGGGCCGAGGCCTGGGCGAGGAGCACGGGCGGGGTGGCGGCCATCAGGCCGAAGGCCGTCGTCGCGGCCAGGAACGTCGGGGTACGGCGTCGCATGGGGTACGACCTCCTGCGGCGGCACGGACGGCCCGGGCGCAGACGCGCGCGGGGCGGCCACCTCGTGGACGAGCATCAGGTCGCGGGAGCCGGGCGATGCGACAGCGGCGCCGGCAGCGATGCGACCCTGCGGCGGCGCAAGGTACCCACCGCCCCTGACTCGAACCTGTGACGTCGCGCACACTGCACGAGGTCGTGCAGCGCGGGGCGACGACTACTGTTGGGGCCGCCCCATGACGAAGGTCACCCTCCCCGACGGCAAGGAGCTCGAGCTCGCCGACGGCGCCACGGGCGCCGATGCCGCTGCGGCCATCGGCCCCGGCCTGGCGCGCGCCGCGCTCGCGATCAAGCAGGACGGCACCGTGCAGGACCTCGCGCGGCCACTGACCGACGGGGCGACGATCGAGATCGTCACGGAGCGCTCGGGCCAGGACGCGCTCGACCTCGTCCGCCACGACGCCGCCCACGTGCTGGCGGCGGCGATGCTGGAGCTCTACCCCGGGGTCAAGATCTCGATCGGGCCGCCGGTCGAGCACGGCTTCTACTACGACTTCGACTTCCCCGAGGGCGTCCGGCTCTCCGAGGACGACTTCGCCGCGATCGAGGCCAGGATGGCCGAGCACGTCAAGGCCGACGAGCCGTTCGAGCGCGTCGACGTCCCCGTCGCCGAGGCGCTCGAGCGGTTCAAGGCTGAGGACCAGCCCTACAAGGTTGAGCTCATCGAGGACCTCGTCGCCTCCCAGGGCGTCGAGACGGTCTCGCTCTACACGAACGGGCCGTTCACCGACCTCTGCCGCGGGCCGCACATGCCCTCGACGGGGCGCATCGGCGCGTTCAAGCTCCAGTCGGTCGCCGGCGCCTACTGGCGCGGCGACGCCAAGCGCCAGATGCTGACGCGCGTCTACGGCACGGCGTTCTTCAAGAAGAAGGACCTCACCGAGCACCTCGAGCGCCTCGAGCAGGCCCGGGCCCGCGACCACCGCAAGCTCGGGCGCGAGCTCGGCCTCTTCACCTTCTCCGACACCGCGCAGGGCGCCGCCTTCTGGTTCCCGGCCGGCACGCGGGTCTTCAACGGCCTCGTGCAGCTCAGCCGCGAGATGTGCGACAGCCACGGCTACACCGAGGTCAAGACGCCGCAGCTCTACGACGCCGAGCTGTGGAAGACCTCCGGCCACTGGTTCAAGTACCGCGACAACATGTTCGTCACGTCGGCCGAGGACCGCGACCTCGCGCTCAAGCCGATGAACTGCCCGGGCCACTGCCAGCTCTTCAAGCTGCAGAAGTGGTCGCACCGCGACCTGCCGGCGCGCTTCGCCGAGCCCGGGCTCCTGCACCGCAACGAGCTGAGCGGCGCGCTGCACGGCCTGCTGCGCGTGCGCCACTTCGTGCAGGACGACGCCCACATCTTCTGCACGCCCGAGCAGGTCGTCGACGAGGTCAAGGGCTGCCTCGACATGGCCTTCGAGACCTACGAGGTCTTCGGCATCACGCCCAAGCTCGAGCTCTCGACGCGTCCCGAGGAGCGCATCGGCACCGAGGAGATGTGGGACGAGGCCGAGGGCATCCTCGAGCGCGCCCTGGACGACAACGGCCTCGAGTTCGTGGTCAACGCCGGCGACGGCGCCTTCTACGGCCCGAAGATCGACCTGCACTTCGAGGACTCGCTCGGGCGCTCCTGGCAGCTGGGCACCGTCCAGGTGGACTTCAACTTCCCCGAGCGCTTCGACCTCACCTACACGGGCGCCGACAACGCCGAGCACCGCGTCGTGATGCTCCACCGCGCGCTCTTCGGGTCCTTCGAGCGCTTCATCGGGATCCTGCTCGAGGACACCGGGGGCGAGCTGCCGCTGTGGCTGGCGCCGACGCAGGCCGTCGTCCTGCCGGTCGCCGACCGCCACGACGACGCCTGCCGCGCGGTGGTCGACGCGCTCAAGGCAGCCGGCCTGCGCGGCGAGCACGACGACCGGGCGGAGTCCGTCGGGCGCAAGATCCGCGACGCCGAGCTGCGCAAGGTCCCGTACATGCTCGTCGTGGGCGACCGCGAGGCGCAGGAGGGCACCGTCTCGGTGCGCCGCCACGGCGAGGGCGACGAGGGCTCCGTGGCCCTCCCGGACCTCGTCGCACGCCTGACGGAAGAGGTCGCGTCGCGGGGCTAGCCCTTGCTACAGTGGCCTGCGTTGCCCATCCGTCTGTCTCTGACGCGCGCTTGACGCCGCGCTCCACCGCCTAGTGCCGGTCCCTCGCAGGTTCGACCGGCGCCCGCCCGAGCGGGACACCACCCGGGTCAACGAGCGGATCCGCGTTCCTGAGGTGCGCGTGATCGATCCCGACGGCCAGCAGGTCGGTGTCATGAAGACCGACGCTGCGCTGCGCTTCGCCCAGGAGCGCGACCTCGACCTCGTCGAGGTCGCCCCGGAGGCGCGCCCGCCCGTCTGCCGCGTGCTCGACTACTCGAAGTACAAGTACGAGCAGGCCCAGAAGCAGAAGGCCGCGCGCAAGCACCAGACGCAGATCAACGTCCGCGAGATCAAGTTCCGCCCGAAGATCGCGGAGCACGACTACTCGACGAAGAAGGGCCACGTCGAGCGGTTCCTGCGCCACAAGGACAAGGTCAAGATCACGATCATGTTCCGTGGCCGTGAGGTGACCCACCCCGAGCGCGGCCGCATGATCCTGGACCGCCTCGCCGAGGACCTCAAGGAGCTCGCGGTCGTCGACCAGCGGCCCAACCTCGACGGGCGCAACATGACGATGCTGCTCGGTCCGTCCAAGGCCGTCCTGGCCGGCACGATCGACCAGGAGCAGAAGACCGGCGAGACCGAGGCCGTGCAGGCCGACGGCGCCGACGGCACGCAGGCCACCGACGGCACGCAGGCCACCGACGGGACGCAGGCCACCGACGGCGCCCCCGCCGCCGAGACGGCGCCCGCCGAGGCCCAGCCGGCCGAGGCGACCGCCGACGCCAAGGACTAGCGGCTCACGCCCTCGTGCCCGGCCCCGGACAGGGGCCGGGGGCAGGGACGTGCCATACTGCGCTGCTCGCCATGCCGAAGATGAAGACCCACTCGGGCGCGAAGAAGCGCTTCAAGCTGACCGCCAAGGGCAAGGTCCGCGGGCGTCACGCCTTCACGAGCCACATCCTCGAGAAGAAGTCGCCCAAGCGCAAGCGCCAGCTCGGCAAGGCCGCCATCCTGTCGGACCACGACGCGCCGCGCGTCAAGGACCTCCTGGGAGCCAAGAAGAAGTGACCCGCGTCAAGCGCGCCGTCAACGCGAAGAAGAAGCGCCGGAAGACCCTCGATCGCGCGAAGGGCTTCCGCGGCGAGGCGAACTCCAACTACAAGCGGGCGAAGGAGGCGGTCATGAAGGCCGAGTCCTACGCCTACCGCGACCGCCGCAACCGCAAGCGCGACTTCCGTCGCCTGTGGATCACGCGCATCAACGCCGCCGCCCGCCTGAACGGCCTGTCCTACGGCCAGTTCATGCACGGCCTGAAGCTCGCCGGCATCGAGCTCGACCGCAAGGTGCTGGCCGACATCGCCGTGCGCGACCCCGAGACCTTCCGCCGATTCGCCGACGCCGCCCGTGAGGCGTCGGCTGCCGCCGCGTAGGCCCAGTCGACACCAGAGCCTCCAACGGGCGCCGCTCCTCTCGGACGGCGCCCGTTCTCGTTCCAGGACCCAGGTCCACCCCCGTGATCACCAGCCACCACAACCCGCTGCTCAAGGAGATCCGCCGGCTCGGCGCGCGCCGCGGCGAAGGCCGCTTCCTGGCCGAGGGCGAGGACCTGCTCGCGGCGGCCGACGCGGCGGGGTGGACGCCGGTGCACCGGCTCACCGCGGGCGTCGACGTCGAGGCCGACGCGCTGGCGAAGGTCTCGACCCTGGGCAGCGGGACCCGCGCGCTGGCGGTCTACGAGGAGCGCTGGGCGCCCGCGCCCGCCGGTCCGCTGTGCGTGTGCCTGTGGGGCCTGAAGGACCCGGGCAACGTCGGGACGGTCCTGCGCGCGGCGCTGGCCTTCGGCGCCTCGTCGGTGGCGATCGGCCCGCAGACCGCCGACCCCTACGCGCCCAAGGCCGTGCGCGCCTCCATGGGCGCCGTCTTCGGCCTGCCGCTGGCCCGCGTCGCGGATGTCGGTGCGCTTCCGGGCGAGACCGTCGCGCTCGCCGCGCGCCGGGGCGACGTCCTGCGCGGCCCGGCCGCCGGCGACGTCTCGGTGGTGGTCGGCGCCGAGCGCGACGGGCTGCCCGCCGACGTCCTCGCCGCGTGCGACCGCGCCGCCCACATCCCCATCCAGTCGGAGTCGCTCAACGCCGCCATGGCCGCCACCGTCGCCCTCTACGAGCTGACAGCTAGGTTCCACGCCCAGTGACCGTCCTCGACCGCATCGAAGAGCTTCAGGGCGAGGCCCTGGCCGCCATCGACCAGGCCGCCGACACCGCCGCGCTCGAAGAGCTGCGCGTGCGCTTCCTGGGCCGCAAGGCGGAGCTGCCCAACCTCCTGCGCGGCGTCGCCGAGCTGCCCCCGCAGGAGCGCGGCGCCGTCGGCAAGGCGGCCAACGTCGCGCGCAAGACCGTCGAGGAGCGCCTGCAGGCGGCGACCGAGCGCCTCGCGCAGGCCGAGCTCGACGCACGCCTGGCGGCCGACCGCGTCGACGTGACGCTTCCCGGCCGCCCGGTCGAGCCGACGGGGACGCTGCATCTGCTGACCGCGGTGCGCCGCGAGATCGAGGACGTCTTCCTGGGCCTGGGCTTCACGGTGATGGAGGGCCCCGAGGTGGACACCGTCCACTACAACTTCGACGCGCTCAACCACGACCCCGCCCACCCCGCGCGGGCGCGCACGGACACGTTCTACGTGCGCGACGACGTCGTCCTGCGCACCCACACCTCGCCGATGCAGGTGCGCGCGATGGAGGCCCAGCCGCCGCCGATCGCGATCATCGTCCCGGGCCGCGTCTACCGGCGCGACAGCGACGCCACGCACACGCCGCAGTTCCACCAGGTCGAGGGCCTGTGGGTCGACGAGGGCATCACCCTGGCCGACCTCAAGGGCGTCCTGCTGGCCTTCTGCCGCGCGATCTTCGGCACGGAGCGCGAGGTGCGCCTGCGCGGGCACTTCTTCCCGTTCACCGAGCCGTCGGTCGAGGTCGACGTCTCCTGCTTCAACTGCGCGCGCGACGGCTCGCCGTGCCGGGTGTGCAAGGGCACCGGCTGGCTGGAGATCCTCGGGGCGGGCATGGTCGACCCCAACGTCCTGGCCGGCGTGCCGGGCGGCGCCTACGACCCCGAGCAGGTGCAGGGGTTCGCCTTCGGCATGGGCATCGAGCGCATCGCGATGCTCAAGCACGGCATCCCGGACCTGCGCCTGTACTACGACAACGACCTGCGCTTCCTGCGCCAGTTCGGGTGACGCGATGAAGGTCCCGATGCAGTGGCTCCGCGACCACGTCGACCCGCAGCTCGAGCTGCGCGAGCTGGTCCGCCGCCTCGACCTCACGGGCACCGCCGTCGACGCGATCGAGCACCACGGCGTGCGCGCCGAGGAGCACTTCGTGGTCGGCAAGGTGCTCAGCGCCGAGCAGCACCCGGACGCCGACCGCCTGCGCGTCTGCCAGGTCGACGTCGGCGAGGCCGAGCCGCAGACCATCGTCTGCGGCGCCCCGAACGTCGCCGCGGGCCAGACCGTCCCCGTGGCGCGGCCCGGCGCGGTCATGCCCAACGGCATGCAGCTCGGGGTCGCCAAGCTCCGCGGCGTCGAGTCCAACGGGATGATCTGCTCCGAGGACGAGCTCGCGATCGGCTCCTCGCACCAGGGGATCATGGTCCTCGACGACGCGCTCGCGGCCGGCACGCCGCTGGCCGACGTCCTGCCGATCTCGACCGACGTCCTCGAGTTCGAGATCACGCCCAACCGGCCCGACTGCCTGGCCGTCTACGGCATCGCCCGCGAGGTGGCGGCGGTCAGCGACGCCCCCCTCGGACCCGAGCCCTGGCTCGAGGACCCGCACGGCCCGCCCCCGGGCGAGATCGAGGGCTTCGAGGTCCGCGTCGAGGTGCCCGAGCGCTGCCCGCGCTTCACCGCGCGGCTCTTCGAGGACGTGACGGTCGGCGAGTCGCCCGCGTGGCTCAAGGCGCGGCTGTCGGCGGCGGGCATGCGGCCGATCAACGACGTCGTCGACATCACGAACTACGTGATGCTGCTGACGGGCCAGCCGCTGCACGCCTTCGACGCCGACCGCATCGCCGGCGGCGTGCTCGTCGTGCGCCGCGCCGGCGACGGCGAGGCGATGACGACGCTCGACGACGTGCAGCGCACGCTGGACAGCGACATGACGCTCATCGCCGACGGCGACGGGCCCACCTCCATCGCCGGGATCATGGGCGGCCAGCGCTCCGAGGTGCAGGACGACACCACGCGCGTCCTGCTCGAGGTCGCCGCCTGGGACGGCCCGGCGATCAACCGCACGATGGCCCGGCTGCAGCTGCGCTCCGAGGCGGGTGCGCGCTTCGAGAAGTCGCTGCCCACCGAGGCGACGATGTGGGCCCAGGCGGTGGCGACGACGCTGCTGGTCGAGCTCTGCGGCGCCCGCGTGGTCGGGGGCACCATCGACGTCCAGGCCCCCGGCGCGCTGCCCGAGGCGCCGGTCCTGCGGCTGCGCGACGCGCGCACGACGTCGCTGCTCGGCGTCGCGGTCCCGCGCGAGCGGGCGACCGCGGTGCTCGAGACGCTCGGCTTCGGCGTCGCGCAGGCCGACGACGGCCTCGACGTCACGATCCCGCCCCACCGGCGCAACGACGTCACGCGCGAGGCCGACCTGGTCGAGGAGGTCGGGCGCCTGGCGGCGCTGGAGGACCTGCCGGCCACGTTGCCGGCCAACCGCACCGGCCTGGCCGCCACGCTCACGCACGCCCAGCGCCTGCGCCGCCGGGCCGCCGACGCGCTCGTCGGCCGCGGCGCGCACGAGGTGGTCGGGTGGTCGTTCACCTCGCCCGACGTGGGCGACCGCCTCGGGCTGCCCGAGCACGACCACCGCCGGTCCGTGGTGCGCCTCGAGAACCCGATGAGCGAGGAGCAGGCCGTCCTGCGCACGACGCTCCTGGGCTCGCTGCTCGACGTCGCCCAGCACAACGGCGCGCGCGGGCTCTCCCCGCGGGCGCTGTTCGAAGAGGGCGCGGTGTACTTCCCGCGCGAGACGTCGGCCGGAGGCCCGAACGTGGGAGGGCCGGAGGACGAAACCCCTGGTCTCACCGAGGGCGGAGGGGCCGGCCCCGTCTTCGAGGTCCACGCGCTCGGCGCGCTCGTCCAGGGCGACGTCTTCGCCGCCAAGGCGCTGCTCGAGGCCGTCGGGCGTGCGGTGCGCGTGCGCATCGAGGTCGAGCAGTCCTCCGACGAGCCGTTCCTCCATCCCGGCCGCGCCGCGCGCGTGCTGGCCGGTCCGTTGCGCGAGGGCCCCGACGCCGAGACCCTCCTGACGCCCGTCGGGTGGCTGGGCGAGGTCCACCCGACCGTGGCCGCGCGGTGGGACCTCGCGCAGGTCGGCGCCTTCGAGGTCGACCTCGACGCGGTGCTCGCCCACGCCGCCGCGGCGCCGCAGTTCGCCGACCTCACGACGTTCCCGGAGGTCCGTCAGGACCTGTCGTTCCTCCTGGACGCCGACACCCCGGCGCGCGAGGTCGAGCGGGCGGTGCGCCGCGCCGGCGGCGACCTGCTGGCCGGCGCCGACGTCTACGACTGGTACGCCGGCCAGGGCATCCCGGAGGGCAAGCGCTCCCTGACGCTGGCGCTCGCCTTCCGCGCGCGGGACCGCACCCTCACCGACGACGACGTCGCGCCGGTGCGCGAGCGCATCGTCGCCGCGGTCGCCGCCGACCTGGGTGGGGAGCTGCGGGGTGGCTGACGGCCCGAAGGTCCTCGTCGCCGGCGCCTCGGGCTTCGCCGGCGCGCTCGCCGCACGGCTCGTCGACCGCCACCCGTGGTTCGCCCTCGGGCCCGTGACGTCGCGCAGCGACGTCGGCACGCGCCTGGACGCCCTGTACCCGCATCACCGCGTGACCCGCGAGCTCGAGGAGCTCGACCTCGACCGCCACGCCGCGGACGTCGGCGCGGCGATCGTCGCCTACCCGCACGGCGCCTCCGCGCCCGTGGTCCGCGAGCTGCGCGAGCGCGGCGTGAAGGTCGTCGACCTGAGCGCCGACTTCCGCCTCAAGGACCAGGCGGTCTACGAGCAGTGGTACGTCGAGCACCCCGCGCCCGAGCTGCTGCCCGAGGCGGTCTACGGCCTGCCCGAGCTGCATCGCGAGGAGCTGCGGGGCGCGTCGCTCGTCGCCTGCCCCGGCTGCTTCCCGACCGCCGCGATCCTCGCCCTCGCGCCGCTCAGCGGACGCATCGAGGACGTGGTCATCGACGCGAAGACGGGCATCAGCGGCGCCGGCCGCGCCGCCACGGCGCGCACGCACTTCGTGAGCGTCGACGAGAACGTCACGCCCTACGGCGTCGGCCACCACCGCCACATGCCGGAGATCGACCAGGAGGTCGACGCGCAGCGGCCGGTGACCTTCACGCCGCACCTCGTCCCGCTGGACCAGGGCGAGCTGGTCTCCTGCTACGCGATCACCGACGAGGCGCTGTCCCAGGACGAGCTGCGCGGGCTGTACGAGGCCCGCTACGGCGGCGAGCGCTTCGTCGAGCTCGTCGACCGTCCACCCGGGGTGCGCCAGGTCCGCGAGACGAACTTCTGCGCGATCCAGGTCCACGCCGACCCGCGCACCGGCAAGGCGATGGTCTTCGCGGCCATCGACAACCTCTGGAAGGGCACGGCGTCGCAGGCGCTGCAGTGCCTGAACCTCATGTTCGGCCGGCCCGAGGACGAGGGGCTGCTCGGATGAGCTTCTTCCGCTCGCGCTGGGTCGAGGTGCCCGAGGGCGTGCGCGTCGTCGAGGGCGGCGGCCTGCCCCAGGGCTTCCGCGCCGCCGGCGTGGCCGCAGGCATCAAGGCCAGCGGCGACCCGGATGTCGGCCTGCTGGTCTGCGACGCGCCCGCGGCGACGAGCGCCGCGCGCTTCACCCGCAGCGGCACCGCCGCGCCGCCCGTGCTGGTCACGAAGGAGCGCGCGCGGCTCGACGCGCTGCGGGCCGTCGCCGTGAACTCCGGCAACGCGAACGCCGCGACCGGCGGGCGCGGCCTGGACGACGCCGCGCGGATGCAGGGCGCCGGCGCCATGGTCGCGGGCGTCAAGGAGGACCAGGTCGCGGTCTGCTCGACCGGCGTCATCGGCGTGCCGCTGCCGTCGCAGGCGGTGCTCAGGGGGCTGCTGGACTGCTCGCGCGCGCTGGCGCCCGACGGCGACGGCGCCTTCGCCCGGGCGATCATGACCACCGACGCGTTCGAGAAGCGCGCCACGCTCGAGGTCGACCTGTCGGGCGGGACGGTCCGGCTCGCCGCCCAGGCCAAGGGCGCCGGGATGCTCCAGCCCTCGCACGCCACCATGCTGTGCTTCGTCGAGACCGACGCCCAGCTGCACGCCGAGACCGCCGACCTGCTGCTCGGCGTCTGCGTCGGGCGCTCCTTCGACCGCATCACGGTGGACGGCCAGCTCTCGACGAACGACACGACGCTGCTCATCGCGTCGGGCGCCGGCGGTGTCGCCGTCGAGCGCGAGAGCGAGGACGAGGTGCGCTTCGGCCAGGCGCTGGACGCCCTGCTGCGCCAGCTGGCGGTCGACCTCGTCCGCGACGGCGAGGGCTCCAAGCGCATCGGCCGCGTCGTCGTGCGCGGCGGCCACGACGCCCACGTCGAGCGCACCGCCCGCGCGGTGGGCAACTCACCGCTGGTCAAGACCGCGCTGCACGGCGGCGACCCGAACTGGGGGCGCATCGTGCAGGCCGTCGGCATGGCGCTGACCGACACCGCGCCGCTGCCGGTCGACGTCACGATCGAGGGCGTGCAGGTGTGCGTTGCAGGGAACGCGGTCGGCCACGACGAAGCGGGGCTGGCGGAGGCCGTGGCCCGCGACGAGGTCGAGTACGTCATCGGCCTGCCGGGTGACGGCTTCGAGGCCGAGGTCATCTTCAGCGACCTCGGGCACGAGTACGTGACGATCAACGCCGACTACACGACCTAGGACCACCACTGCCAATGCGCGACGTCGGAACGCTCCTCGAGGCCCTGCCCTACATCCGGGAGTTCCACGGCCGCACCGTCGTCATCAAGTACGGCGGCGCGGCGATGGACGACCCGCGCCTGCGCGAGGAGTTCGCCCGCGACGTCGTGCTCCTGAAGTACGTCGGGCTCAACCCGGTCGTCGTCCACGGCGGCGGGCCCGACATCACGCAGTACATGGAGCGCCTCGACATGCCGGTGCAGTTCGTCGGTGGCCTGCGGGTCAGCGACGAGCCGACGGTCGAGGTCGCCAAGATGGTCCTCGTCGGCAAGGTCAACAAGGACATCGTCCTGCGCATCAACCGCCACGGCCAGGCGGCCGTCGGGATCTGCGGCGACGACGGCCGGCTCTTCCAGGTCGAGACGACGACGGCGCCGGGCGGGCAGGACGTCGGCCTCGTCGGGCGCATCACCCGCGTCGACGTCAAGCTCCTGCACCACATCTCCCAGGACTACATCCCGGTCATCGCGTCGGTCGGCGCCGACCGGGAGGGGCGCTCGCACAACGTCAACGCCGACGAGGCGGCGGGCGCCGTCGCCCGCGCGCTGCGCGCCTACAAGGTGGTCTTCCTCACCGACGTCGCGGGCTGGCTGCGCGACCCGTCGGACCTCGAGAGCGTCGTGAGCGAGGCGCGCGCCGACGAGGTCGAGGACGCGCTGCCGTCGATCTCCGGCGGCATGCGCCCCAAGCTCCAGGCCTGCGTCGACGCCATCCACGGCGGCGTGACCTACGCGCACATCGTCGACGGCCGCGTCGAGCACTCCCTGCTGCTCGAGCTGTTCACCGACGCCGGCATCGGCACGAAGATCCGGGCCGCGTCGTAGCGATGGCCATCAACGACGACTTCCTCACCGCCAACTACGCGCGCCACCCGGTCGAGCTCGTCCGTGGCGAGGGCGCGCGGCTGTGGGACGCCGCCGACGCGGAGTACCTCGACTTCCTCAGCGGCATCTCGGTCTCCAACGTCGGCCACTGCCACCCGCAGGTCGTCGCCGCGATCCAAGAGCAGTCCCAGCGGCTGCTGCACGTCGGCAACCTCTTCTACACCGACCCGATGGTCCGGCTGGCCGAGCGGCTGGCCAAGGGCTCGCTGGGCGGCAAGGTCTTCTTCACCAACTCGGGCGCGGAGGCGGTCGAGGCGGCGCTGAAGCTCGCGCGCAAGAACCGGCGCGGGGGCGAGGTCATCTCGTTCCACGGCGCCTTCCACGGGCGCACCTACGGCGCGCTGAGCGCGACCCCGCAGGAGAGCAAGCAGGCGCCGTTCGCGCCGCTGGTCCCGGGCTTCCGCGCGATCCCGCCGACCGTCGAGGCCATCCGCCACGCGGTGACCGACGACACGGCGGCGGTGGTCATCGAGCCGGTGCAGGGGGAGACGGGCGTGCGCCCGATCCCCGTCGAGGTCCTGCGCGCGGCGCGCGAGGCCTGCGACGTCACCGGCGCCGCGCTCGTCTTCGACGAGATCCAGGCCGGGCTCGGGCGCTGCGGCTCGCTGTGGTGCTGGCAGCAGGTGGGCGTCGAGCCCGACCTCCTGCTGACCGCCAAGGCGCTGGCCGGCGGCCTGCCGATCGGGGCGCTCATCACCGGTCCCGGTCTCGCCGACGTCTTCGAGCCGGGCGACCACGGCTCGACCTTCGCCGGCGGCCCGCTGGTCTGCGCCGCGGCCCACGCCGCGCTCGACGTCCTGGAGGACGAGGCGCTGCACGCCCGCGTCCGTGCCCTGGGCGAGCGGCTGCGCGCTGCGCTGCGCGAGCTGCCCGGCGCCAAGGACGTCCGCGGCCTGGGCCTCATGAACGCGTTCGACCTCGAGGCCGGGGGCGCCCCGGAGCTCGTGCGGCGCGCCGTGGTCGAGCAGCGCCTGCTGCTCAACGCGACGGGTCCCGACACCGTCCGCCTGCTGCCGCCGCTCGTGGTGAGCGAGGAGCAGGTCGACGACGCGGTCGGGCGCCTGCGCGCGCTGCTGGCCTAGCCGGCCGCCGCGAGCGCGTCGCGTAGCACGCCCTCGGCGCGCGCGTCGAAGGCCCAGAGGTGCACGGCCTCGACGACGCCGTGCTCGGCGGCCGCCTCGCGCAGCGTGCGCACCGCGATGGCCGCGGCCCGGTCGGCGGGGAAGCCGTACACGCCGGTCGAGATCGCCGGGAAGGCGACAGTCCGGCAGCCGTGCTCGGCCGCGAGCTCGATGCAGCGCCGGTAGCACGACGCGAGCGCCTCGTCCTCGCCGTCGGCGCCGCCGTGCCACACGGGGCCGACGGTGTGGATCACCCAGGCGGCCGGCAGCCGGTAGCCGCGCGTGACCTTCGCGTCGCCGGTGGGACAGCCGCCCAGCGTCCGGCACTCCTCGAGCAGCTGGGGTCCCGCGGCGCGGTGGATCGCGCCGTCCACGCCGCCCCCGCCGAGGAGGCTCGAGTTGGCCGCGTTGACGATCGCGTCGGCCGCGTCGTCGGTGGTGATGTCGCCGCGCAGGACGGTCAGCTCCATGGAGCCGACGGTACCCGGGGCGGGCAGCGGCGGCCGCGGGCGCCCGAGGGCGCCCGCGGCCGGCCTGCCAGGACTACCTGGGCGAGTTGACGAGCCGGAGCTTGCCCTCGCGGACGATCGTCTGGCGGTTGCCGCCGGAGTCGGTCACCTGGACCGAGATCGTCACGCCGATGGACTTGCCGATGCCGCGGCGCTTGCGCAGCAGCTCGACCTTCTCCGGCTGGAGCGTGGTGATGGCCACGCCGGACTTGCCCTGGGCGAGCTGGTACTCGAACGTCGAGAACGTGACGCGGCGGGCCTTCTTCTTGCCGCGGATCGACGGGTTGATCTTGCCGATCGTGCGGATCTTGACCGTGCCGGCGCAGGTGCGGCCGGTCTGCTTGCGGCAGAAGATCTTGAACCGCAGCTGGCCCGCGCGCTTGCCCTTGAGGCCCACCTGGACCAGGGAGTTGCGGATCTGCAGCAGCGCCCGGGTGTCGCCGTTGCGCAGCGTCAGGTCGCCGGAGCTGCCGACGCCGCTGTTGCCCTGCGGGCCGCGAGCGCCGGGGGCACCCGGGGCACCGGGGCCGCTCGGCACGCCGGTCTTGAAGGACACGATGTTGCCCTTCGTCTCGCCGTTGGCGTTGCGGGCGATCACGCGGTAGTAGAACGTCGTGTTCGACGGCAGCGTCAGCGACTCGGTGAGCGGCTGCTTGACGTCACGGCCCGAGCCCGCCACGCGGACGTCCGTGAAGTTCGCGCCCGCGAGGTCCGGGTTCGTCGAGATCTCGTACTGGAACGTCGTCTCCGGCCCGTTGGGGGCGACCGACGCGTTCAGGCCGGCGGCGTTGGCCGAGACGGGCGCGGCCGGCAGGGTCGTCGCCCCCGGAGCGCACTCCGTGGTGAACGCCGAGTCGTTGCCGCGCGTCGTGCCCTTCGCGTTCGTGCCGATCGCGGCGTACACGTAGGTCGTGCACTTCTTCAGGCCGGTGACCGGGAGGCTGACCCGCGTGGCGACCGTCCCCGAGCCGGCGTCCGCCGCGGGGTAGTTCGTCGCGGACTGGGAGCCCTCCTCGCGCACGTCGAACGACGTGGAGGTCTGCAGGCCCTTCGGGTTCACCGACGCGTTGAGCGTCGCGGTCTCGCCGGCGACGTCGGTCGCGATGAGCGTGGCGACGACCGGCGGGACGTCACCGGTGTCGGTGTCGTCGAAGACCCGGAGGCCGATGTTGTCGTAGAAGACGGTGATCGTGCCCTGGGCGGCCTGGATGCCCGTGGAGGTGAACTCCGTGACGATCTGGATGTGGTACTTGTCGCCGTTGCGCAGGCCGTTCGTGCCGCCCTCGGGGACCTCCACGACGCGGGGCTGGCCGAAGGGCGTGTCGCGGGTCAGCGTCTCGCTGAGCAGCACCCGCGAGCGCGCCGGCGCGGTCTCGTCGACGAGCGTGACGGTCGACTTGGCCTGGCCGCCGACCTGGAGCAGCGCCTGGATGGCGGCGCGGCGGTCGACGGTGAAGAAGCCGCCCGTCGGGTTCTTGTCGACGACGAAGCTCGGCGAGCGCCACTGCGACTTGCCCGACAGGACGCCGAGCGCGTTGGCCAGCGCCTGGTAGCTCGAGGAGATCGAGCCGGGGGTGTTGCCCTCGCCGGCGGCGTGGGCGTTCGTCGCCGCGCAGACGAGCGGGACGGGGATCGGCAGGAGCCCGAGCAGGGTGCACGAGCCGCCCTGGTCGATCCAGCCCTCGGCGCCGTTGGTGAAGTTCGCGCCGCCGTTCGGGTACGTGGTGTCGGCGCTCGCCGGCGCGGCGAGCACCCCGCACAGCAGCGCCACGGCACCGGCGATCCGCGCGGTGCGACCAAGCCTGGTCCTCATCAGGTCCGTCCCTGCCTCTCGAAGATGTAGCCCCTGCGGTCCTGTGACGGACCGGTTCGTGGAGGAGAGCCTACCGATCCGGGCAGGCGCCGCAAAGCTGGAAGGGGCCTCGCGCACGTAGTCTCCCGCCGCGAGATGACCGAGATGCTCCAGCCGCATGAGCCCGCCGCCTCGTACCTGGCACGGCCCGACGAGGTTCGCCGGGTCTGCCTGCTGTACTCGGGCGGCCTGGACACCAGCGTCATGCTCAAGTGGATCCAGGACCAGTACGACGCCGAGGTCGTCGCGCTGACGATCGACCTGGGCCAGCCGGGCGAGGACTACGACGTCGTCCGCGGCAAGGCGCTGCAGCTCGGCGCGGTCGACGCGCGGGTGGTCGACGCGCGCGAGGAGTTCTGCCGCGACTTCGTCGTCCCGGCGATCAAGGCCAACGCGGTGTACGGCCTGGGCTACCCGCTCTTCACGGCCCTCGGCCGGCCCCTCATCGCGAAGATCGCGGTGGACGTCGCGCGCGAGACCGGGTGCGACACGATCGCCCACGGCTGCACCGGCAAGGGCAACGACCAGGTCCGCATCGACGGCACCGTCGCGACGCTCGCGCCGGAGCTCAAGGTCATCGCCCCGGTGCGCGACTGGAAGATGGGTCGCGACGAGGAGATCGCCTACGCGCGCGAGCACGGCATCCCGGTCAAGGGCGGCACGGAGGCGGCGCCCTACTCCATCGACGACAACCTCTGGGGCCGCTCGAGCGAGGGCAAGTGGATCGAGGAGCTCGGCCACGCGCCGGAGGACGACGTCTTCCAGCTCGTGACGCGCCCGGAGGAGGCGCCCGACGAGGCCGAGGTCGTGACGATCGGCTTCGAGGAGGGCGTCCCGGTCGCGTTCAACGGCGAGCGGCTGGGCATCGTCGAGCTGCTCGAGCGTGCCGCCGAGGCGGGCATCCGCCACGGCGTCGGGATCGTCGACCACATCGAGGACCGGATCGTCGGCCTCAAGGTCCGCGACATCTACGAGGTCCCGGCCGCGTCGATCCTGCTCACCGCGCACGCCGAGCTCGAGCGCCTGGTCGGCACGATCCACCAGAACCGCTTCAAGCGCTCGCTCGAGGAGCAGTGGGCGTACCTGGTCTACGCCGGCCTGTGGTGGGAGCCGCTGCGCGAGGACCTCGACGCGTTCATGGAGTCCGTCAACCGCCGGGTCACGGGCACGATCGGCGTCAAGCTCTTCAAGGGCTCCGCGCGCGTCGTCACGCGCGAGTCGCCCCATGCGGTCTACGACGCGCAGCTCGCCACGTTCTCCGAGTCGGGCGGCCTGTTCTCGCAGCAGGCCTCGCCGGGCTTCATCGAGCTGTGGACGCTGCAGTCGCGCCTGGCCTGGCGGCTGCACAACGCGCCGGGTCCCGGCGCCGAGTAGCGGTCCCCGAGCAGGGGTAGCCCGAGCGCCATGACGCGCACGGGCTACGAGATCCTGGGCTTCGCCGTCTGGCACGGCGCCAAGTGGTACGCGCGCCGCCGGGTCCGCTCCGCGGTGGGCGGCCGGCGTGGCGTCGCGCTGGGCCTGGCGGGTGCCGCGCTCGTGACGGCGCTCGCCGTCGAGGGCGCGCGCCGCAGCAGCTGATCCAGACGTCGTCCTGCCGCTGCAGGTTCCGTTGCAGCGGCAGGAGCTCGGCCCTCGACGTGCAACACGGGTCGTTCGGGGCCGTAGATTCCCGGGCTGACCATGGTCCCGCTTCCTCCGCGCGACGACGTCGAGCCCGACGACGACCCCCACGGCACCGTGGTCGACCCCGAGGTCATGGCCGAGCGCCGGGCCCGCCGGGCCGAGTTGCACGAGGCGTCCCTGACGCGCCGGGTGCAGGCCGCCGAGCGCGCGACGCAGGCGCTCGAGACGCGCCTCGGCGAGGTCGAGGCCGAGCTCGACCAGGTGGCGCGCGAGCGCGACGTGCTCGAGCAGGGACTGCGCCGGGCCGAGCGCGAGCTGCGCGAGGTGCGCCAGCGCGAGGAGTCCGAGCGGCGCGTCCGGGTCGAGCTGCAGGACGAGGCCGCGGCGGCACGGCGCGCCGCCGAGGGCGAGGCGGCCGGGCTGCGCCTCGCGCTGGCCGACGCCCAGCAGCGTGTCGCCGACCTCGAGATCGAGCTGGACCGCTCACAGCGGGCGGTGGCGGAGGCCGAGGCGCTGGTGATCGCCGCGCGCGCCCGCAGCGGCGACGAGCGGGAGGGGCGGGCGGTCGCGCGCGCGGGCGCGCGTGAAGGCGTGGGACCCGGCTCGGCGGAGGCCGAGGCGGCAGCGCGGGTGCGTGCGGCCGAGGCGGAGGTCGTCGAGGTCCGCGCCGAGCTCGAGCGCCTGCGCGGCGCCACGGGCGGCGACCCGGCGCGCCGCGCGGCGGTGCTCGCCGACGTCGAGGCGGTGCTGCGCGGCGTGCGGGTGCAGGTGCGCGCGGTGGAGGCCGAGCGCGACGGCGCCCGGGCGGAGGCGACGCGCCTGCGCGAGCAGCTGGGCGAGCGCGAGCGGGCGGTCGCGGCGGCGGTGGCGCGCAGCGCGGCGGTCGCCGCAGAGCGCGAGCGCCTGCGCGACGAGGTCCAACGGCTCGCGACAGCGGCCGAGCTCGAGCGCACCCGGCTGGCGGAGGTCCTGGAGGCGGAGCGGCGGCGGCTGGGCGACGAGGTCACCGGGCGCGACGGCGCGGCGCGGGCCGAGCGCGCGCTCGTGCTCGCCGAGCTCGAGGGCGTCCGCGAGGGACTGCGGGCGGCGGCGCAGGAGCGCGAGCGCCTCGCCGATGCGGCGCGGGTGGCCGAGCAGGGGCGCGCGGCGGCCGACCGGCGCCTGGCCGAGGCGCTGGCCGACCGCGACGGCGCCCGGGCCGGGCTCGCCGCGCTGGCGGCCGAGCGCGACGCCCTCGCCACGGAGCGTGACGGCCTCGTGGCCGAGCAGGCGGCCCACGACGACGCGCTGGCGGCCGTGGCGGCCGAGCGCGACCTGGTGGCCGCCCGGGTCGAGGAGCTCGCGACCGAGCGCGACGCGCTGCAGGCCCAGCTCGACGCGGCGGGCGACGGGCTGGCGCGCGCCGGTGCGCTGTCCCAGGCGGTCGACGACCTGCGCGAGCGGCTGCGCGCCGCGGCCGACGGGCTGCTCGAGCGGCTGCGCACCGAGCGCGCGGCGCGTGCGCGGGCGGAGGCGGCGCTGGCCGAGGTGCTCGCCGAGCGCGACCGGCTCGCGGCGCAGCTCGCGCAGCGGACGGGGTCCCAGGTGGCCGTCGGCAGCGCCCTGGGCGACCTGCGCGCGCAGCTCGACGCGCTGCGCGAGATCGCGGCGACGCCCGAGGCCGACGTCGAGGGACACGCCGTGGCGGCCGGGCCCGACCCGGCGGCCGCGCGGCTGGTCCGCGAGATCGGGGCGATGGCGCGCGAGCTGCGCGAGGGCCTCGAGGGCGACCTGAAGACCGTCGAGCACGAGCTGCTCGGGGAGGTGCGCCGCGGTCGCGAGGGCCTCGCGGCGCAGCTCGAGGCGGCGGAGCGGCGGATGGCGGAGCTGCGGACGGGCCTCGCCGCCCAGCTCGAGCAGGAGCGCGAGGCGCGGCGCGCCGCGGAGGAGGCGGTCGCCGACCTCGCCCGCCGCACCGGTGAGGCGGCGCCGGCGCTCAGCGGGGCGGACCCCGACAAGGTGGCCGCGCTGCGCGAGCGTCTGGAGGGCCTCAGCCGCGCCCCGGAGCCGGCGTCGCCGCCGGCGCCGGCGATCAGCCAGGACCTGGCGGCCGCGGCTGAGCGGCTGCGGGCGCGCGCGGGCGCCGTCGAGGAGGACCCCGCCGCCGAGGTGGAGGAGCCCGTCGCCGTGGTGGAGGAGCCCGTCGCCGCGGTGGAGGAGCCGGCCGCGGAGCCGGCCGAGGGGCCGCTTGACGGGGCGCCGGAGCTGGAGCTCGTCGTCCTGCCCGCCCGGGGCGCCGACGTCCAGGCCGGCCGGGCCTGGCTGGCCGAGGGCCTGGCCGGCCTCGCCGAGGAGGACCCCGACGCGGCCGGGCGCCTGCTCGTCGACCTCCTGCCCGTCCAGGCGCTGCGCGCCCGGGGCACGCTCGTCTACGACCTCGCCGTCACCGGGGCCCAGCCCGTCCGCGTGACGGCCGAGCCGGGCGCCGTGCGGGTCCGCCGGCCCGACGGGGCCGACGGGGTCGCGGAGGTCGCCGTCGCCGGCAGCGCCGACGACCTCGTGGCGCTCGTCGCCGGCATGGCCGGGCGGCGCAGCCTCCCGGGCACGGCGGAGGTCTCGGGCCGCAAGCGCCGCCTGCGCGGCCGGCTGCTCAAGGGCCTGCGCCGGCCCGTCGGCCTCGCGGAGCTCGCGGCCGCCCGCGCCACGCCCGAGCCCGGCGCGCTCCTGCGCGCGCTGGCGCACGCGACGCCGCCGAGCGCCGTCACCACCGCCGCGTCGGTCGTCGTCGACGCCGACGACGAGCTGTGGCGCGTCGACCTCGTCCCGGGTCGGCCCGTGGCGGTCGGGCCGGACGACGGCACGCCCGCCGACGCGGTCCTGCTCGTCTCGCGCAGCGACCTGCCGTCGGTGCTCGCGGGGGCCGTCGACGCGGCGCTGTCGGGCTCCGCCGACGCCGTCACGGCGCTGCTCGAGCTCGTCGACCGCACGCAGCTCTAGCCTGGCCGGGCGCCGTTCCCGCAAGGTGCGGGGACGGACCGCGCGGGCGGCCTGCGCCGTCCGGTGCGCCGCCTATCCTCGCCCAGAGCCGTGACCGCCTCTCCCTGCGCCCACCTGCACGTCCACTCCGAGTACTCGCTGCTGGACGGCGCGTGCAACATCAAGGCGCTGGCCAAGCGGGCCGCCGAGTTCGGCCAGCCCGCGCTGGGCCTCACCGACCACGGCGTGATGAACGGCGCGGTCGAGCTCTACAGCGCCTGCAAGGACCAGGGCATCAAGCCGCTGCTGGGCTGCGAGGTCTACCTCGTCGACGACCACACGGTCCGCGAGGGCAAGCAGGAGCGCAACCACCTCACGCTGCTGGCGGCCACCGACGAGGGCTACCGCAACCTGGTCAAGCTGTCCTCGTCCGGCTACCTCGAGGGCTACCACCGCGGCAAGCCGGGCCTCGACATGGGCCAGCTGGCGGCCCACTCGTCGGGGATCATCGCCCTGACGGGCTGCCTGGCCTCGCGGTTCTGCCAGCGGCTCATCGACGACCGCCCCGACGAGGCGCGCGCCCACGCCGACGACCTGCTGCAGGTCTTCGGCGCCGACGACGTCTACTTCGAGGTCCAGAAGAACGGCCTCGCCGACCAGGAGAAGGCCAACGAGGGGATCGTCCGGATCGCCCGTGAGCTGGGCCGGCCGCTCGTGGGCACGGGGGACGTGCACTACCTCCGCAAGGAGGACTACCACCACCACACGGCGCTGCTGTGCGTGCAGACCAAGAGCACGCTGCAGGCGCCGAAGATGACGTTCGAGACCAACGAGTTCTTCCTGCGCTCGAACGAGGAGATGGCCCAGGCGTTCGCGCAGTGGCCCGAGGCGCTGGCCTCGACGCTGGAGATCGCCGAGCGCTGCGACGTCGAGATCGAGCTGGGCAAGCAGCTGATCCCGCGCTTCCTGCCCGACGGCGAGGACGAGCGCGCGTACCTGCGCGCGCGCGTGGAGCAGGGCCTGCGCGACCGCTACGGCGACCCGCCGCCGGCCGAGGCGATCGAGCGCATGGAGTACGAGCTCGGCGTCATCGACCGCATGGGCTTCAACGCCTACTTCCTCATCGTCTGGGACTTCGTGAAGTGGGCCAAGGACAACGGCGTGGCCGTGGGCCCGGGCCGTGGCTCGGCGGCCGGCTCGCTCGTCGCCTACTGCCTGCGGATCACGGACGTCGACCCGCTGCGCTACGACCTGCTCTTCGAGCGCTTCCTCAACCCCGAGCGCGTGTCCATGCCGGACATCGACATCGACTTCTCGGTCCGCGGCCGCGAGCGCGTCATGAAGTACGTCGTCGAGAAGTACGGCCGCGAGTCGGTCGCGCAGATCATCACCTTCGGCCGCGCGTTCCCGCGCGCGGCGACGAAGGACGCGGCGCGCGTGCTCGACCACCCGCACGCCATCGGCGACCGCCTCTCGAAGCTCATCCCGGACCCGATCATGGGTCGGTCGCCGAGCTTCGACGACTGCCTGCAGCCGGGCGAGCCGCTGCGCAAGGAGTACGACGAGGACCCGGTCGCCAAGCAGATCATCGACGTCGCCAAGGGCCTCGAGGGCATCGTCCGCAACAACTCGATCCACGCGGCGGCGGTCGTCATCGCGGGCATGCCGCTCACCGACGTCGTGCCGCTGCAGCTCGCGAAGGCCAACGAGGTCGACGAGAGCGGCAACCCGATCTTCAAGCAGGTCACGCAGTTCTCGATGAAGCCCGTCGAGGACCTCGGCCTGCTGAAGATGGACTTCCTCGGCCTGCGCAACCTCGACGTCATCGAGGACGCGCTGGACATCATCGAGCGCTCGACGGGCGAGCGCCCCGACATGGCGCGCCTGCCGCTCGACGACGAGCGCACCTACGCGATGCTGGCCGAGGGCGACTCGGTCGGCGTGTTCCAGTTCGAGTCCGAGGGCATGCAGGAGGCCCTGCGCAAGGTCAAGCCGACGGAGTTCGACGACCTCGTCGCGCTCGTCGCGCTCTACCGGCCGGGCGCCATGGACCAGATCCCGACGTACGCCCGGGGCAAGCGCAACCCCGACGCGGTCTCCATCCCGGACGACCGCCTCGAGCCGATCATCGGACCGACGTACGGGGTCATCCTGTACCAGGAGCAGGCCATGCAGATCTCGAAGGCCCTCGCCGGGTTCTCCGGCGCGCAGGCCGACGACCTGCGCAAGGCCATCGGCAAGAAGAAGCGCGACCAGATGGCCAAGCTCGAGCCTGAGTTCCGCAAGGGCTGCGCGGCCAACGGCGTGGCGTCGTCGGTGATCGACTGGCTCTGGGAGACCAACGAGAAGTCCGCGGACTACTCGTTCAACAAGTCCCACGCCGCGTGCTACGCGCTGATCTCGTACCGCACGGCCTGGTTGAAGGCGAACTACTGCGCCGAGTACATGGCGGCGCTCATCTCGTCGGTGATGTCGACGAAGGACAAGGTGCCGTTCTTCGTCGCGCGCTGCGAGGACATGGGCATCGAGATCCTGCCCCCGGACGTCAACCTCTCCGACCACGAGTTCGTCGTCGTCGACGGCAACATCCGCTTCGGGCTCGACGCGGTCAAGGGCGTGGGCTACGCGGCGGTCGAGGCGATCAAGGCCGCCCGCGAGGAGGGCGGCCCCTTCACCTCGCTGTGGGACTTCTGCGAGCGCGTCGACCCCCGCGCGGTCAACCGCAAGTCGATCGAGGCGCTCATCAAGTGCGGGGCCTTCGGCTCCACCGGCGCGTCGCGCAAGGGCATGCTCCAGGTGCTCGAGCAGGCCCAGTCCGCGGGCCAGAAGGCCCAGCAGGACAAGGAGCTCGGCCAGGGCTCGATCTTCGACCTCTTCGGCGGCGACGACGCCGGCTCGGGAGGCGCTGGCACCGCCAGCCCGTTCGGCGGCCCGACGCACCCGCCGATCCCCGAGGAGGAGTTCGAGCAGCACGAGCTGCTGGCCAACGAGAAGGAGGCGATCGGCCTCTTCCTCTCCACGCACCCGCTCAAGGAGGTGCGCGAGGCGCTGTTCGAGACGGTCGACAGCAAGCTCTCGGAGCTGTCGTCGGTCAAGGACGGCGACTGGCTCACCGTCGGCGGGATCATCACCTCCGCGCGCAAGCTCAAGACGCGCGCGGGCAAGACCATGATGTTCGCGACGCTCGGCGACCTCGAGGCGGAGGTCGACCTGCTGGTCTTCGAGGACCAGATCCTCGAGTACGAGCGCGAGCTCGCGGTCGACTCGATCGTCCTCGTGCGCGGGCAGCTCGACCACGGCGACCGCGGGACCTGCGTGAAGGTCAAGACGGTCGAGCGGTTCGAGCCGTCGGTGGAGGACGTGGAGCAGGCCCGCGAGAAGGCGGCCAAGGCCGCGCTCGGGCCCGAGCCGCTGCGCCTGGCGCTCGACGCGACCGCGCTGCCGGCGTCGATCATCGACGACCTCAAGCACGTCCTGGGCAACTTCCCCGGCGAGGCGCAGGTCGAGCTGCTCGTCGCGACGTCCGCGGGGCCGCGCGTGCTGCGCTTCGGCCCGGAGTACCGGGTCGCGCCGACGATGTCGCTGCGCGCCGAGCTGCAGCGGATCCTCGGGCCGGCGGCGCTGGCCGCCCCGCCGGCGGTGCCGGCCGCCTAGCCGTGGCGGTCGCCGAGCTGACCGTCCGCCCGGCCGAGCCGGACGACGTCGACGCCGTCCTGGCCGTGTGGCGCGAGGGCCGCAGCCCGCACGCGCGCACGGCCGACACCGAGGAGGTCGTCGTGCGCCTGCTGCGCGACGCGCCCGGCGCGCTCATCGTGGCCGAGGACGCCGGCGACGTCGTCGGCGTGGTCATCGCCGGCTGGGACGGCTGGCGCGGCCAGCTGCACCGCCTCGCCGTGGTCGGCGCCCACCGGCGCCCCGGCGTGGGCAGCGCCCTCGTCCGTGCCGGCGAGGAGCGCCTGCGCCAGCTCGGCACCCCGCACGTCTCGGCGCTGGTCGGCCGTGACGACCCCCAGGCCGCCGCCCTCTGGACCGCCGCCGGCTACCGCCTGGACGACGACATCGGGCGCTGGGTCCGCGACGTCTGAAAGGTGCCAGGCACCTTCCACGTCTGAAAGGTGCCTGGCACCTTTCACCCTCCGCGGCGCCTGATGCCCTCCTCGCGCAGGCGGTGGCAGAGCTGCAGCTCCTCGGGGCTCGGGCCTTGCTTGTCCGGCCCCTGCGTCTCGAGCAGCACGGGGAGGTCCTGGAAGCGCGGCTCGCTCAGGAAGGCGCTGCAGCCCAGCTCGCCGAGCTCGCCCTCGCCGACGTTGGCGTGGCGGTCGCGGTTGGAGCCCAGCGGGGTCTGCGAGTCGTTGAGGTGCAGGCAGCCCAGGCGGTCCATGCCGATGATGCGGTCGAAGTCGTCGAGGACCGCCGTGAGGCGCTCGTCGTCGCGGACGTCGTAGCCCGAGGCCAGCAGGTGGCAGGAGTCCAGGCAGACGCCGAGGCGCTCGCCACCGCCTGACGCCTCGAGCAGCGCCGCCAGCTCCTCGAACGAGCGACCCAGCGTGCCGCCGGCCCCGGCGGTGTCCTCGAGCAGGAGCTTGCAGCCCTCCGTCGCGTCGAGGGCCTCCTCGATGGTCTTCCCCGCCCGCTCGATGGCCGGGCCGACCTCGCCGCCGAGTGCGCTGCCCGGGTGCAGGACGACGCCGCGGGCGCCCAGCGCCTGTCCGGCCTCGAGCGAGGCGATGAGCGAGGTGAGGGTCTTCGCGCGGATCTCCTCGTCCTCGGAGGCGGCGTTGAGGAGGTAGACCGCGTGGATGACCAGCGCCTTGACCGGCGAGTCCTCCATCGCCCGGTGGTAGGCCTCGAGCTTGGCGTCGTCGTAGACCGTCGGCTTCCATGCCCGCGGGTTCTGGTTGAAGATCTGGATGGCCTGCGCGCCGCGCTCGGCGCCGCGCTCGACGGCCTTCGCGGGACCGCCGGCAGGGGAGACGTGGGCGCCGATGAGCATGTGCCTAGAGTCCTAGCCGATGCGCGTCCGCTTCGCCCCGTCGCCCACCGGCGCCCTGCACATCGGGGGCGCTCGCACCGCCCTCTACAACTGGCTGATGGCCCGCGGCCAGGGCGGGACGTTCGTGCTGCGCATCGAGGACACCGACCGCGAGCGCTCCACGCCCGCGAACGTCGAGCAGATCCTCGACGCCCTGCGCTGGCTCGAGCTCGACTTCGACGAGGGCCCGATCTCGCAGGTCGAGCGCGCGCCACGCCACCAGGAGGTCCTGCAGGACCTCCTCGACCGGGGCCTGGCCTACCGCTCGAGCGCGACCGCCGCCGACGTCAAGGCGTTCAAGGCCGAGCATGGAGCCGACCGCGGCTTCCGTGGGGAGGCGGAGGCCGAGGGTGCCGTGCGCCTGCGCGTCCCCGACGACGCCGAGCTCGTCGTGCACGACGTCATCCGCGGCGACACCACCTTCCACAGCCGCCACCTCGACGACCCGGTGATCGCCCGCGCCGACGACACCGCGCTCTACAACTTCGCGGTCGCCGTCGACGACCACGACGCGCAGATCACCCACGTCGTGCGCGGGGAGGACCACCTCTCCAACACGCCCAAGCAACTCGTCGTCTACCAGGCGATGGGCGCCGAGCCGCCGGTCTTCGCGCACCTGCCGCTGCTCCACGGCCCCGACGGCAAGAAGCTCTCCAAGCGCCACGGCGCCGCGTCGGTCCAGGAGCTGCGCGACGCCGGCTTCCTGCCCGAGGCGGTGCGCAACTACCTCGCGCTGCTCGGCTGGGGCGACCCGGACGACGAGACGCTCATCAGCACCGACGAGCTCGTCGAGCGCTTCGACATCACGCGCGTGCAGAAGAACCCGGCGCGCTTCGACGAGCAGAAGCTGCGCTGGATGAACGGGCGCTACGTGCGCGCGCTGCCGCTCGACGAGCTCACGGAGCGCCTCGAGGCCCACACCGGGCGCACCGGCCTGCGCGCCGCGGTCGAGATCTCCGCCGAGAAGATCCAGACGCTCGAGGACTTCTGGCCGCTGGCCGGCTTCCTGTTCGACGGGCCGTCCGACGACCCGAAGGCCCGCGAGAAGTGGCTGGCCGACGGGGGCAAGGAGGCGCTGGCAGCGGCCCGCGAGGCGCTGTCGGGCGCGGACCCGTTCGACGTCGAGCACGTGGAGCGGGCGCTGCGAGGCGTCGTCGAGGCGCGCGGCGCCAAGCCCAAGGACGTCTTCCAGCCGGTGCGCGTGGCGCTGGCAGGGACGACGATCTCGCCGGGCATCTTCGAGTCGGCGGCCGTCCTGGGCCGCGACGAGACGCTGCGGCGCATCGACGCCGCGCTCAGCTAGCCCGGCGTCGCGGGCCGACGGAGGCCCCGTGGGGGGCCGAAGTGCGACACGGAGCACGGTGGTTCGGGGGCGCACTCAACCAGACGTCCACTCCTGCCGATCACCCTGGTGGACGGGGACCTGACCACCCCGGTCCCGCCCCACCCGAACAGGAACGTCTGCCCCCTCCATGACTCCTCTCGCCGCCACTGCCGCCGTGCCTGCCGTCCCGGACGCCACCCAGGAGGACGCCCAGCGCCGTCACAACGAGGGCCACGGCCGTCGTCTGACCGCGGCGTTCGAGGCGCTCGAGGCGTTCCCCGCCCTCGCCGAGTCCCGCAACCGCCTGCTGCAGGTCGTCCAGGCCGAGCGGATCTCGGCCAGCGACGTGGTCGCGGCCGTCGAGTCCGACGTCGCCCTGGTCATCAGCGTCCTGCGCCTGGGCAACCAGGTCGAGGGGCGCACCCGCGGCAAGGTCGAGTCCGTCGTCCAGGCCGTCGAGCTGCTCTCGCCGGAGGCCGTCAGCGCCCTGGCGACCCGCGCCAAGACCTTCGACTTCTTCGAGCGCTCCTCCGTCTGGGACGCCGCGCCCGAGCGCTTCCGCCTCCACGGCGTCGCCACCCAGCGCGCGGCCGAGCGCCTCGCGCAGGAGGTCGACTACGGCGAGCGCGACCGCCTCATGGTCACCGCGCTCCTGCACGACATCGGCAAGCTCGTGCTGATGCACGCGTACCCGGGCTACCCCGCCCAGGTCCACCGCGACGCCCGCACGCCCGAGGAGCGCATCCACCGCGAGCGCCGGGAGCTCGGCGTCGACCACGCGCTGGTCGGCGGCGTCCTCGCCCGCCGCTGGGGCCTCCCGAAGGCCGTCGCGTCGGTCATCGAGCGCCACCACGCCGACGACGCGACCGAGGAGGCCGCGTTCGTCCGCCTCGCCGACATGCTCGCCCACTACGCCCAGGGCCAGCAGGTCTCGCCGACCGAGCTGCTGAAGGTCGCCCGCGTCATCGGCCTCGGGCCGAGCGAGCTGCGCAAGGTCATGTACGACCTGCCGTACCCGACCGGCGGTCGCACCCGCCAGGTCGACCCGTGCCCGCTGTCGGGCCGCGAGGTCGAGGTGCTCAAGCGCCTGGCCGAGGGCAAGGTCTACAAGCAGATCGCGCTCGAGCTGTCGCTCAGCACCTCCACGGTGCGCACCCACCTGCACAACATCTACGGCAAGCTCGGCGCGGTCGACCGCGCCCAGGCCGTCCTCATCGCCACCGAGCGCGGCTGGCTCTAGGCCGAAGACGGTCCCGCGCGCCACGCGGGACCGTCATGCTCCATGGCGTGCGTGCGTCGCTGAGCGTCCTCCTCGCGGCCGCCCTGCTCGGGGTGGCTCCGTCCGTCGCGGCGGCGGCCGTCGGCAGCGGCTGCGGGCCGGACGGGCCCACCCGCGCGGCGGAGGCGCCGTTCGCGACCGTCGCGGTCCCCGCGCTGGCGGTCGACGGCCGCCGCGTCCGGCTCACGATGGCGACGGCGACGCAGACCGCGGGCGCCGTCCTCCGGCTGGCCGGCGAGGACGGCACGGTGCTGGCCGCCACGCCCGCCGGTGCGTACGCGTGCACGACCGCCGGCGCGCGCAACGCGACCGTCACCGTCCCGCTGACCGCGGCGGGACGCACGCGCCTGCGCGCGCTGCGCCGGCTGGAGCTGCGCGGGACGCTGACGCTCACCAACGGGTCCGGCGTGACGAGGGCCGTGGCGATCAGCCTCCTGGCGGTCGACGGCCGGCTGCTCGCCAGGAACCCGGCTGGCCGGTGCCGCGCCGGCATCGCGTCGCCCACCCGTGTGGGCCGCGGCGACCCCCTCGGCGTCGTCGTGCGGGCGTGCTCGACGGGTCGTGTGCGGGTGGCGCTGCTGGCCCGCGAAGGGCCCGACCGCGGCGAGCAGCTGCTGCGTCGCACCGTGCGCGTCCGCCGGGGCCAGGCGACGCCAGAGGTGCTGTCGCTCGGCGAGGTGCCCATCGCCCGCTACCGCCTCGTCCTGCTCGACGCGAACGGCAAGGTCCTCGCTCGCCAGCTCCGCGACGTGCGGGTGCGGTTCGTGCCGCAGGGGTGAGAGGGTGTGGCGCCATGAGCGCCACGCCCGCCCCGTCCGTCGAGCGCGTCACGCGCTTCGGGATCGTCAACTGCTTCTTCGTGGACGAGCCCAAGGGGCTGACGATCGTCGACACGATGCTGCCGCGCTCCGGGCGGCGGATCATGGCGGCGGTCGAGGAGATCGGCCGTCCGGTCGCGCGCATCCTCCTGACCCACGGCCACGGCGACCACGTCGGCGCGCTCGACGAGCTGGCGGCGGCCCTGCCGGGCGTCGAGGTGGTCGTCTCGCGCCGGGACGCGAAGCTCCTCGAGGGCTCGAAGGCGCTGGAGCCGGGGGAGCCGGGCACGAAGGTCGGCGGCAGCGTCCCGGGCACGAAGACCCGGCCGACGACGCTCGTCGAGGACGGTGACACGGTCGGCTCGCTGCAGGTCGTCGCGTCGCCGGGCCACACGCCCGGCCACATCGCCCTGCTGGACCCGCGCGACGGGACGCTCTACTGCGGCGACGCCTTCTCGACGCTCGGCGGTGTCGCGACGAGCGCCAAGGCCAACCCGCGCTTCCCGCTCCCGGCGCTCGCCTCCTGGCACCGCCCGACCGCCCTGGAGAGCGCTCGCCGGCTGCGCGAGTTGGAACCCGCGCGGCTCGCGCCCGGCCACGGCAAGGTCGTCGAGTCCCCGCTCGCGGCGATGGACGCCGCGATCGCCCGCGGCGCCTAGGCCGCGGACGTCGACCGCGGTCGCCGGCGCCGCAGGACGGCCGGCCGGAGGCGGAACGCCAGCCACCCGAGCGCCACACCGACCGCGTCGATGAGGACGTCGACCGGCGTCCCGTGGCGGCCCTCGACCGTCGACTGGTGCAGCTCGTCGGTCGCCGCGTACGCGATGGCGACCACCGCCGCGGCCACTGGCGCCCGCCACCCCAGGGCCCGCAGCCACAGCAGCCATAGCAGCGCGTACTCCGTCATGTGGGCGCCCTTGCGCAGCAGCAGGTCCCAGTCGCCCAGCCCGCTGCTGAGGTCGGGCTGGTCGCTGAGGTAGAAGATCAGCCCCATCAGCGCCAGGGGCGGGGCGAAGCGGGAGACGAGGGCCACCACGAGCGGCGCATCCTGCCTGGTCGGGCGCCCGGGGCGCGCCGCCGCCGAGGTGTGACCGTTCGAGCACCCAGGTGATGTCTGAGCGGTCCCACCTCAGTCCGCGCCGCGCCGTCGCGTAGAGTCGACCGCGCGGTGCTCTCCATCACGACCAAGTCGCCCTACGCCCTCAAGGCCCTCGCCGAGCTCGCACGGACGGGCGGCGACGGCCCCGTGCCCATCGGCGAGCTCGCCAAGCGCCGCGACATCCCGGTCCAGGTCCTCGAGGGCCTCTTCGCGGTCCTGCGCCGCGCCGGCATCCTGCGCTCCCAGCGCGGCGTCAAGGGCGGCTACGCCTTCGCCCGCGAGCCCTCCTCGGTCACCGTCCTCGAGGTCGTCGAGCTCCTCGACGGCCCGCTGGGCACCGGCGCCGAGGGCGTCTTCGCCGACGCGGCCCAGGCCGCCTCGAACGTCCTGGCGTCCAAGACGATCGCCGACGTCGTCGAGGCCGAGCGCCAGGCCGCGGGCGCGGCGATGTACTACATCTAGCCCGCCGTCCGGGCGCGCGCCGCCCACACCAGGAACAGCACGGCGCCGAAGGTCATGTAGCCGGCGAGCATGGCGAGGTGGGCGTCGTCCTCCCCTGCGGCGGCCACGAAGCTCAGGCCGGCGACGGTGGACAGCGCGCCGCTGACCACGAGCGGCAGCTGGCGGCCCCGCGCACGGCGGTGCAGCGCGACGGTGAGCTGGAGGGCGCCGCTGACGGCGGCCCAGGCGCCGAAGGCGGCGAGCGTCGCGCCGGCGTCAGACCCGAAGGCGGCCAGACCGACGGCGACCGCGGCGGCGAGGCTGACCGCGGCGTTGATGTGCGCAACGCGGCCCGGGCTCAGCGCGGAGGCGACGGCGTCGATGAGGGGATAGGTCGAGAGGAGCGTGGCGGCCGCGGTGGGCAGGTCGGAGGCGGTGGTGGGGACGGCGTCGCCGACGGCGAGGACGAGCGCGGCGGCCCAGGCGAAGGCCAGGGCGGCGCGGACGACGGCGATGCGCCGTGCGGACGGGGCCTCGGCCGCGAGGCGGTGGGGAGCGACGGTGGCGGACATGGTTCCTCTCTCGGTAGAACGATGGTTCTCTCTTGCGGTGTCAGGAGAGAAGCACGCACCCCGGTCCGTTGTCAAGAACCATCGTTCTCTCTACAGTCTGGTCCATGCCTGCCGCCGCTCAGCCCCGCCCGCGGCGCTCCGAGGCCCGCGAGCGGCTGCTCGCCACCGCGTCGGAGCTCTTCTACGGCGAGGGGATCACGAGCGTCGGCGTCGACCGGATCGTGGCCGCGAGCAAGGTGACCCTGGCGACCTTCTACCGGCACTTCCCCAGCAAGCAGGACCTCGTCGTCGCGTACCTGCGGGGCGTGCACGACGCGGTCGTCGGGCAGGCGACGGCCTCCACCGAGGGTCTGGCGGGCGCCGAGCTGGTCCGGGCGATCGGACGGGACGTCTCCGCCCAGCTGGCCCGGCCCGGGTTCCGCGGCTGTGCCTTCATCAACGCCGCCTCGGAGTTCGAGGACGCCGACAGCCCGGTGCGCCAGGTGGTCGCCGAGCACCGGCGCTGGTACTACGAGCTCGTGCGCAGCGGCTTCGCCCAGGCCGGCCACGCGCTCCCCGGCAACGCGGCACGCCACTTCCTCATGCTCCGCGACGGCGCGATGACGGCCGGCTACCTCGAGGGTCCCGTCGTCGCCAAGCGCACGTTCAAGCGCGGCGTCGAGGGCCTGCTGCGGTCGATCGACCTGGAGCCGGCGGCACCGCACGAGGACGTGGAGGACTGACGTGGCCGCCGACCTCGTGCCCTACGACGACGCGCTGCGCGACCGACTCGCCACGAACCTCGCGGCGCACCCCCGCGTGGAGCTCCCGCTCGAGGACCGCCGCGCGGCGGCCGTCGCGATCGTCCTGGTCGACAGCCACGCGCAGGACCACGACGTCGAGCCGCTCGAGCGCATCGACATGACGATGGTCCCCGGCGCGGTCGTCGACCACCGCGGCCGCCGGCTCGACGGCCGCATGGTCGGCGTGGCCGGCGGCGCCGCGTTCCTCCTCTGCCGCCGCGCGTCCCGGCTCAACCGCCACGCCGGTCAGTGGGCGCTGCCGGGCGGGCGCATCGACGCGGGGGAGACCGCGCTCGACGCGGCGCTGCGCGAGCTCGACGAGGAGCTCGGCGTCCGGCTCGACCCGCCGAGCGTCGTCGGGTGGCTCGACGACTACGCGACCCGCTCCGGCTACCGCATCTCGCCCGTCGTCCTCTGGGGCGGGGCCGACCCCGAGCTCAAGCCGGCGCCCGACGAGGTCCTCGCGGTCTACCGGATCGGCCTCCACGCCCTGCTGGGCGCCGAGCGGCGGCTCATCGACATCCCCGAGAGCGACAAGCCCGTCCTGCAGCTGCCGGTCGGCAACGACCTCATCCACGCGCCGACGGGCGCCATGCTCCTCCAGCTGCGCCAGGTCGGCCTGCTCGGCCACGCCGGCGAGCGCGTCGACCACTACGAGGAGCCGGTCTTCGCCTGGCGCTAGGCGGCGCGGCGTCGGGCGACGCCGTCGTCGCAGGCGGCCTTGAGGGCGCGCACCGCCCGCCGGCTCTCGGCCCGCGACAGGCCGACGGCCGCCGGCTTGGTGAACCCGAGCCCGCGCGGGAAGCTCAGCGTGACGTGGCGGGTCACGTGGGTCTGCCCGTCGCGCTCTGCGAGGTCGACCTCGACGCGGATCCCGAGCGTGCCGAGCCCGAAGCGCATCCGCATCGGCTGGTCGAAGACGACGCGCCGCGGGCGGTCGAGCTCGGCCACCCGGCCGACGCGCGTCCCGAGGGGCGAGGGCTCCCGGTAGGTCGTCCCGACGACGACCGGGTGGTCGGAGACGTCGCGCGTCCCGCGGAACGCGCTCGAGCGCCCGAGCCACGCGTCCTGGCCGCGCAGGTCGACCAGCGTGTCGAAGACGACCTCCGCCGGCGCCCGCACGTCGGCCTCGACGGTGAACTCGCCCTGTGACCCCGGCACGCCGCCGACCCTACGCGACCGCGGGACGGCGCTCCTCGCCCTCCTCGTCCCACGCCCGCCCCACGTCGCGCAGCAGCGGCGGGTAGACCACGAGGTGGCGGAACGGCGCGATCGCCGCCATGTAGGCGTGGCCGAGCAGCCCGTTGCGCTTGACGAGGACCGCCATCTGCCCGCGCCAGCCGCCCTCGCCGTCCGGCACCCAGCCGACGTGGAGGACCCCGTGGACCGTGCGGTTGGCGAGCTCGACCGCGAGCTCGTCGTCCAGGAGGTAGACCGGCGAGAAGGGCGACACGTCGGGGAGGTGGGCCGGGTCGTGGCGCAGGACCTCGGGCAGGCGGTCGCGCAGGCTCGGCACACGCTGCCCGAGCCCGCCGTCCTCGCCGTCCCAGCCCAGGAGCTCGCCGGCCCGCAGGCGGATCGCGAAGAGCAGCCGCGAGAGCCGGGACGACCCACGGGCCGGGTCGAGTGCCGCGAACGCCCGGACCAGGCGGGGGAAGTCGTCCGGACCGCCGCGGGCGGGCAGCGCCCAGACGTCCTCCAGGCGGAAGTCGGGCGCCAGCTCGTGGATCAGCCACGGCCGCGACGTGTGCGCGCTCCTGGGCAGCGTCATCGCCCGCGCATCCTCCCGCGCGGCGGCGCGTCCGTCGAGTAGCGTGGCCTCGCCCGTGAGCGAGAACGGCATCCGGATCGGCGCGGTGGCGCAGGCCCTCGGCGTCAGCGTCGACACGCTGCGCCGCTGGGAGCGCGACGGCAAGGTGGCCTTCGAGCGCGTCGGGGGCGAGCGGGTGATGGCGCCCGAGGAGCTCGCGCGGCTGCTGCGCGAGCGGACGCCGACCGACGGCCGGTCCAGCGCGCGCAACCGGTTCACGGGCGTCGTCGTCGACATCAAGCGCGACGGCGTCATGGCGCAGGTCGACCTCGCCTGCGGGCCGTACCGCGTGGTCTCGCTCATGTCGCGCGAGGCGGCGGACGACCTCGGCCTCGAGCCCGGCTCCGTCGCGACCGCGGTCGTCAAGGCGACGACCGTCGTCGTCGAGCGCGCCTAGGCATTGCCGAGGTACGCTGCACGACGTGCCCGTCCGCCGCACGGCGCTCCTGACCCTCCTGCTCGCGCTCGGCCTCGCGGCGCCCGCGCACGCGCTGACCGTCTACGCCGCCGCCTCCCTGCGCGAGGCGCTGCCGGCGTTCGACGACGGTCCCCGCTACAGCTTCGCCGGCTCCAACACGCTCCAGCGCCAGGTCGAGCGGGGCGCGCCGGCCGACGTCCTCCTCGCCGCCAGCCCGAGGGAGCCGCTCGCCCTCTACCGCGCGGGCCGCTGCACCCGGCCGCTGACCTTCGCGACCAACCGCCTCGTGCTCCTCGTGCCGCAGGGAGACCCGGCGAAGGTGCGGTCGGTCTTCGGGCTGCGCAGCGGACGGCGTCGCCTGGCGGTCGGCAGCCGCGGCGTCCCGATCGGCGACTACACGCGGCAGGTGCTCCAGCGCCTGCGCCTCAGCTCGGTCCTGCGGACCAACACCGTCTCCCAGGAGGCGGCGGTGAGCGGGGTCGTCGCGAAGGTCGCGCTGCGCAGCGCGGACGCGGGCTTCGTCTACGCGACCGACGCCCGCGCCGCGGCGGGGCGGACCGACGCCATCGCGCTGCCGCGCCGGGCGCAGCCGACCGTCCGCTACCAGGGCTGCATCGTCCGGCGTCGCGGCGGCGACGGCGAGGGCGCGAAGGCCTATGTGCGCGCACTGCTCGGCGCCCGCGGGCGGGCGGTCCTCCAGCGCTTCGGCTTCGGCCTGCCGCCGCGATGACCCTGGACCGGCGCGGCCTGGCCGGGACCGCCGGGCTCGCCCTGGCCACCGGCCTGCTGCTCGCGCTCCTCGCGCTGCCCGTCGTCGCGCTGCTGGTCGAGGCGCCGCTGGGGGACGTGCCGTCGCTGCTCGGCGACGAGCACGTGCGCAAGGCGCTGCGCGTGACCGCGATCACCAACGGCCTGGCCAACGTCCTCGTCCTCGCGCTCGGGACGCCCGCGGCATGGATGCTGGCGACGAGGCGCTTCCGCGGCCGCGCCCTCCTGGTGACGCTCGTCGAGCTCCCGCTCGTCCTGCCGCCGGCCGTCGCGGGCGTGGCGCTGCTCAGCGCGTTGGGCGCCGGCGGTCTGCTCGGCGACGAGCTGCAGGACGCGGGGGTCGTGCTGCCCTTCTCGCAGTGGGCGGTCGTCGTCGCCGTCGCGTTCGTCGCGTCGCCGTTCTACGTCCGCCAGGCGATCGCCGCGTTCGAGGCCGTCGACCCGACGCTGCGCGACCTCGCCCGGACGCTGGGCGCCTCGCGCGCGCGGACCTTCGCCCGCGTCGTGGTGCCGCTCGCGCTGCCCGGCCTCGTCGCCGGGTGGGTGCTCGCGTTCGCGCGCGGCATGGGCGAGTTCGGCGCGACGATCATCTTCGCCGGCAACGTCGCCGGCGAGACCCAGACGCTGACCCTGGCGGTCTACGACCAGCTCGAGGCGGACTTCGACCTCGCGCTGGCCATCGGCGTCCTGCTCGTCGTCGTCAGCGCCGGCGTCCTGCTCTCCTACAAGCTGCTCCTCGCATGGCGGACCTCCTCGAGCTCGACGACGTCGTCGTCCCGCGTCGCGCCTTCGCCGTCGGCCTGAGCCTCGCCGCGGGCGCGGAGGTCGTCGCGGTCGTCGGTCCGTCGGGCAGCGGGAAGACCACGGTCCTGCGGGCCGTCGCCGGGCTCGAGCGGCCGGCGCGCGGCCGGATCGCGAGCGCGGGGGAGACGTGGTTCGACGCGGGCGCCCGCATCGACCTGGCGCCCGAGCGGCGCGCCGTGGGTTGGGTGCCCCAGGAGCACGCGCTCTTCCCGCACCTCACCGTGGCGCGCAACGTCGCCTTCGCGGGCGATCCCGGCGACCTGCTCGAGCGCCTGGGCGTCGGCCACCTCGCCGGCGAGCGCCCGGGGCGCCTGAGCGGGGGCGAGCGCCAGCGCGTGGCGCTGGCCCGTGCCCTGGCGCGCCGCCCGCGCGTCCTGCTGCTCGACGAGCCGCTGGCGGCGCTCGACGCGCACACCCGCATCGGCGTCCGCGGAGAGCTGGCCGAGCACCTCGCCGAGGCCGGGCTCCCGACGCTCCTCGTCACCCACGACTTCCGCGACGCCGCTGCGCTCGCGGGCCGGGTGTGCGTGCTGCGCGACGGCGCCGTCGTCCAGACCGGCACGCCCGACGCGCTGCTCGCCGCGCCCGCCACGCCCTTCGTCGCGGCGTTCACGGGGGCCCAGCTCCTCCGGGGTCGGGGGACCGGCGCCACGGTCCAGCTCGACGCGGGACCGGTCGTGCCGGTGCCCGGCAGCGGCCGCGTCGTCGTGGCCGTCCACGCCCACGAGCTGCGCGTCGTGCCGGCGGCGCCGCAGGACGGCGCGCCGGCGATCGCCGGGACGGTCAGCGCCGTCGCGCCCGAGGGCGACCGCCACCGCGTCCGGGTGGCCGGGGTGGAGGGGCTGAGCGAGGCGCCGCTGCGCCCCGGGGACGCCGCGTGGGCCGTCCTGCCTGGCGCGCCGCGTGTCCTGGCCGAGGACCCAGGCCCTCACCGGCCGCCGTCCTAGGCTGGGCGGATGCCGGAGTTCGGGGACCTGCTGCGCAACTACACCTCCCACGCCGGCCAGGCGCTCCCGCCGATCATCGCGCGGGCGGCGGCGTCGCTGGGCATCGAGGAGGACGACGAGCGCGCTCGCGGGCTGCTGGCCGTCGCCCTCGCGCAGGCCTACCTCGCCGGGGCCGACGCCGGGCAGACGGAGGTGCTCGCCCAGGCCGTCGAGCAGGGCGTCGACATCAACGTCCGGCACGTCCACGCGCCGCAGCGCTGGTGGGTGGAGGGCGACGAGGGCTAGCGGCCCTCCTGCGAACACGGCTGTTCGTAGGAGGTAGGGTCGGCCGATGCGCCGCGCCGTCCTCGCCGTGCTGGCCGCCACGGCGGTCGTCCTCGCCGCCGCCGGCCCGGTCTTCGCGGCGACGCTGAGGCAGGACCGCGCCCGCGCGTCGGACGGCGTGACCCTGCAGACGACGCTGACCGGTCAAGCCCCGCTGCTCGCACGCCCGACGCTCGTCGAGTTCAGCCCGTACGGCCGCGCCAGCGGGACGCTCGACGCCGGCCCGGCCTACAACCACCTGCTCGTCCAGATCCGCGGGACCGGGGACAGCGACGGGTCGTTCGACGCGCTCGGTCCGCGCACCCAACGCGACGTCGCCGAGGTCCTGCGATGGGCCTGCGACCAGCCGTGGAGCGCCGGCAGGCTCGCGCTGCGCGGGTTCAGCGCCAGCGCGATCACCATCTACAACAGCCTCCACCTCGAGCTGCCCTGCGTCGAGGCGGCGGTCCTCGGCTCGGGGACGTTCGAGCTCTACCGCGACCTGCTCGTCCCTGGCGGCGTGAACAACCTCGTGCCCGGGGCCGGCGTGATGGGCCTCATCGGCGTGCCGGCCCTGGCGCAGGGCCTCGACCGGATCCGGCGCGACCCGGGTTCGGCGCTGGGTGTCCTGGGGGGCCTGCTCAAGGCCGGCCTGGACGAGCTCGCGCACCCGACGCTCGACGGCTGGTGGCGCGCCCGCGGCTTCCGCGGCGACGTCAACGACCTGCCGGTCCTCATGGTCGGGTCGTTCTTCGACGTCGAGTCGCGCGGGGCCTTCCAGGCCTTCCAGGCGCTGCGCGACGACGGCGCCCACCTGCTGGTGGTGGGCGCCCACGACGGCGCGCCGAAGGGCACCGACGGCGGGCTCGCCGCGTCCCGGGCGTGGCTGGACCACCACGTGCGCGGCGTCGACAACGGCGCCGAGCGCGAGCCGCGGGTGCGGATGCTCCTGGCCGACGGCGACCGGGAGGACTTCACCGTCGGCGGCAAGGTCGTCGCGCGCGACGCGGGGGACTGGCCCGTGCCCGGCACGCGCTGGGAGCGTCTGGCGCTCGACGCGCGGCGCAGCGGCACCTCGCTGTCGCCCAGCGCCGGGACGCTCACCCTCGGCGCGCCGGCGAAGGGCGGACGGCAGTCCTTCGCGGCGCTGCCGTCGATCCCGCTGCAGACGGACCCGCCGAACGCCGGGATCGTCGGCGGCTTCGGGATCAACGCGCTCACGAGCGCCCTGCCCGTGCTGAGCGACATGACGCTCAGCGAGCCGCTCGGGTTGTCGTACACGACCGCGCCGCTGCGCCGGGACGTCGTCGCCGCGGGGCCCGCGGCGGTCGAGGTCGACCTCGCGACGACGGCCCCGGAGACCGCCGTGTGGGCGGTCGTCTCGGACGTCGACGCCGCCGGCGTGCCGCATCCGGTGGCCAGCGGCCGGCTGCTGTCGTCCTTCCCGGAGGTCGACGAGGCCCGGTCGCTGCGCGATGCGTCGGGCGCGCTCGTCCAGCCCTACGGCGACTTCTCGCGCAAGCGCCCGACCGCCCCGGGCCGCAGCCGCCGCCTGCAGGTGGAGCTCTGGCCGATCGGCAACCGCTTCCGCGCGGGGCACCGCATCCGCCTCACGCTGGTCGGGGCATCGCTGGCCTCCCTGCCGACCCTGCCCGGCGTCACGACCGTGCGCCTCGGCGGCGAGCGTCCGTCGCGGCTGCTCCTCCCGGTGCTGCCGGAGAGCGACCTGCCGGCGGCGCTCGGGCAGGCGCGCAGGCGCGCCCGGCGCCGCTAGACGCCGACCGGCTCGCGCTCGCGCGCCGGCGCGGCGTCGCGCTCCCACGCCACCCGCGCGGCGTCGAAGTCGGGCCACGGCAGGCCCTGCGGCGACGGTCCCGCGGGGGAGGGACGGCGCGGCGGCGGCCCGCCGCCGCCCTCGTCGTCCTCGGCGTCGCGCGCCGGTGCCGCGTTGCGCGCGGGGACCTCGTAGCGCCCGGCCACCCAGAGGGCCAGCAGCCCGAGCCCGGGCGTCGTGAGGATCCCGGCCGCGACGCCGGCCCACTGCTCGACGAGCGCCAGCACGACCGTCGCGCCGGCGGCCGCGACCGAGAGCGCCAGGAAGGCGACGCACAGCGACGACGCGTGGCGGCGCAGCGGCCGCGGGACGGGCACCGCCTCGACGAGGAGGGCGCCGGCGGCCAGGACGGCGAGGAGGGCGAGGACGAGCGGCGGCATCGGAGGGCGGGGTGTTCCCGGCCGAGCGTAGCCCGACGCCACCCCGCGCGACAGGTGTCTGACACCTGCTGCCCGGACCGGCGTCAGACGCTCGTCGGGCAGGCGTAGGATCGCGGCCGTGCCCGAGCAGCTGCACTTCACGGCGTCCGAGGAGGCCAACGCGCTCATCGCGCAGGACCCCATGGCGCTCCTGGTGGGCTTCGTCCTCGACCAGCAGGTGACCGTCCAGAAGGCCTTCGTCGGGCCGCTGGCCATCAAGGAGCGGATCGGGTCGCTCGACGCCGCCGCGCTGGCCGACGCCGACCTCGAGGCGGTCTTCCGCGAGAAGCCGGCCGTGCACCGCTTCCCGGGGTCGATGGCCCAGCGGGTGCACGAGCTGGCCGTCCACGTCCGCGACCACTACGACGGCGACGCCGCGCGGGTGTGGACCGACGCGCAGGACGCCGCGGAGCTCAGGGCCAACCTGGAGGCGCTCCCCGGCTTCGGCGAGATGAAGGTCAAGGCGCTGGGCGCCGTCCTGGCCAAGCGCTTCGGCGTCGCGGCCGCGCACGAGCTGGTGCCGTGGCACCCGACGCTCGGCGACGTCGACTCGCCCGAGGCCCTGGCGGAGTACCAGGCCCTCAAGCGCGTCCACAAGGCGCAATGGTCCAAGGCCTCCGCGCCGCAGGCGCGCTGATCGCCTCGTCGGCCGCGCTCGCGGCCGGCTGCGGCGACGACCGGACGACGGCGCCGGCCGCCGACGAGCGGCGCCCGGCGAGCGCCACGGCGACGGCTCCCGCCGCGCCCGCGCCGGACCTCGCCGCCGTCGCCCGCCGGGCCCTCGGCACCCGCACCGGCGGGGTCGTCGTCCTCGACGCCCGGACCGGCAGGACGGTCGCGGCGGCCGGCCGCGGCGGGCACGACCCACGCCGCACCCGCGTCCGGCCCGGCTCCACCTACAAGACGCTCGTCGCCGCGGCCGCGCTGCAGGCGCGGGTCATCACCGCCGGCACGCAGCTCGAGGGCGACGCGATCCCCGAGCTGGGGATGACGAACTTCCGCGGCGAGCGCTTCGGCCCCATCGACGTGGCCGACGGCCTCGTCGTCTCGTCGAACACCGCCTTCGTCGACCTCTCGCTGCGCGTCGGGCGCCGCCGGCTCTTCGCCGCCGCCCGGCGCGCCGGCTTCCCCGTCACACCGGCGCCGCTCCAGGACGGCACGGGCGCCTACGTCGATCCCGACGAGACCCAGGTCGCCACCGTCCACGACCTCGCGCAGCTCGCCGCGACCTTCGCGCACGACCGCGTGTGGCGCCCCGAGGTCGCGGCCACCGTCCGCGGCGCGATGGCCGACGCCGTGCGACGCGGCACCGCGAAGACGCTGCGCGACCTCCGCCCGCGCGTCGCGGCGAAGACCGGGACGATGGGTCGTGCGGACGGCCGCACCCAGGCGAGCCTCATCGCCCTCACACCGGCCGACGCCCCGCGCTACGCGGTCGCCGCGAGCGTCGTGGCACGGCCCGGCGAGCTGGGGGACGACGCGGCCGGGCCGGTCGTGCGCCGGGTGCTGCGCGCGCTGCCCGGCTAGGCCAGCAGCGCCGACAGCTCGTCCCCGTGCTCCTCGCCGATGCGGCCCAGGACGCCCGTCACCTCGGCGAACAGGTCGGCCTCGGGCGCGACCGACGCGGCGAAGGCGCTGAGGTAGAGCAGGTTCTTGAAGAAGAGGACGAGCTCCTTGGGCATCGTGAAGCCGTTGGCCGCCAGGACGCGCAGCAGCCGGCCGAGGGTGTCGCCGAGGCGGTCGAAGGTCACGGCGCCGTCGGCGCGGGCGTCCAGGCGGTCGAGCTCGGCCTGGAGCTCGCGGGCGAGCGCGCCGACGTGCGCGTCGGCCGGTACGGCGCCGAACTGCTGCATCGCCGCGACCTGCGCGGCGGCGTCCGAGGCGGCGAAGCCGAGGAGGTAGCGGACGAGCGCCGCGCGCCGGCGGTCGTCCAGGCGACCGCAGATGCCGAAGTCGACGAGCGAGAAGTCGCCGTCGGGTGCGACGAGGACGTTGCCCGCGTGCAGGTCGCCGTGGAAGAGGCCGTCGAGCAGGGTGCACTGCAGCACGCCCTGGATCGCCAGCCCCAGCAGGCGCTCGCCGTCGACGGGGCCCTGCTCGGCCGCTGCGCGGTCGTAGGGGACCCCGGGCAGTGCGTCCATGACGAGCAGGCGCTCGGTCACCAGGCCCTCGACAGGACGCGGGACACGGACGTGGTCCAGCCCGCGCCGCTCGAACATCGCCGCGCTCTCGACGAGGTTGAGCGCCTCGAGGCGCAGGTCGAGCTCCTGCAGGACCAGCGAGGCGAAGAGCTCGACGAAGCCCGTCAGGTTCGCCGCGGCGGCGGCGGGGTGCAGGCGCTCGGCGGCGGCCGCGGCGAGCGCGAGCGTCTCGACGTCCGAGCGCACCTGGCGGCGCAGGCCGGGGCGGCGGACCTTCACGACGACGTCGGTGCCGTCGTCGAGGCGTCCGCGGTGGGCCTGGCCGATGGACCCGGCGGCCAGCGGCTCGTCGTCGAGCCAGGCCAGCCGCCCTCGCGCGTCGCCCAGTTCGCGGGCGACGACCTCCGCCACCACCCCAGGCGCCAGCGGCGGGGCCGCGTCGCGACACCAGCCGAAGGCGTCCACCCACGCGTCCGGGAGCAGTCCCCGGGCGCTGGCGATGAACTGCCCCAGCTTCACGTACGTCGGCCCGCCCGCCCGGACCAGGCGCTGCGCGCGCTCCAGCGTCCCGGCCGAGGCGGCCGGCGGCGCGACCGGCAGGCCCGCCGCCGAGGCCGCCGCGGTGAGGAGCGCCACCGGTGCGTCGGGCGCGGCGGCGCGCAGCACGCGCCAGCCCGTCGAGGCCAGGGCGCCGAGCGTGTCCGGCCAGATGCGGGGCCGGGCGATCGCCGCGGCCTCGGCCTCGAGCGCCAGCCGTACCCGCGGGAGGTCGCCGCGCCACCGGGCGACCTCGTCGATGCGCGCGAGCGTCGAAGTCGACATCGATCGATGGTACATCGATCCTCCTCCTCCGGGCCTACGTGCGCCCGGTCACAGCCCGGGGCCGGGTCGGTCCGGCGACGCTAGAGGCGCCGGCGCACCACGACCCGCGCCCCGTGGCGGGGGATCATCGTGACGTTGCGGTGCACCGCGCGCTCGGGCTCGGGGTCGACGGCCTCGAGGTCCAGGCGCTGCGCCATCGCGCGCAGGACGACACGCATCTCCGCCATGGCGAGCGCGGCGCCCAGGCAGCGCCGCGTCCCGCCGCCGAACGGCAGCCACGAGTACGTCCCGGGCTTCGCGTCGTGCCAGCGCTCGGGCCGGAAGCTGAACGGGTCGGGGTAGACGTCCTCGCGGTGGTGGACGAGGAGGATGCTCATCGAGATGGGCGTCCCGGCCGGCACGCCGTACCGACCCAGCTGCCAGGGCGCCTGCACCCGGCGCCCGATCACCGGGATCACCGGCCGCGAGCGCATCGACTCGTGCAGGACCGCGTCGACCTCGGCGCTGGCCGCGGCGTCGTCGCCCTCGCGCACCGCGTCCAGCAGCCGCTCGTGCGCCGCGGGCGTGCGGGTGAGCCGCTCCCAGGTCCAGGCGAGCTGGTTGGCCGTCGTCTCGTGGCCGGCGAGCACGAGCGTCAGCAGCTCGTCGCGCAGCTCCTGGTCGGTGAGGGGCTCGCCCTCCTCCGTGCGGGCCTGGAGCAGCAGCGAGAGGATGTCCCGGCGCTCCTCCAGGTCGGCGGCGGCGCGGCGGCGCTTGATGACCGAGAAGGTGAAGCCGTCGAGGATGCGCAGGCCCGCCTTCGTGAAGCCGATCGGCTCGTCGTTGCCGAGGTTCATGAGCTCGACGAGCCCGTAGACCGGCCACGTCGAGGCCTGCACGAGCTGGCGCGTGGCCTGGCGCAGGCCGAACTCCGGCGTGCCGGGCGACGGCTTGCCCTCGATGCCGAAGATCCCGGCCATGATCACGTCCAGCGTGATCGCCTGCATGCGCGGGGCCAGGGCGAGCGGCCTCCCGACGGGCCAGCGGGCGATCTCGCGCTCCGCGGCCTCGGTGATCATCTCGCGGTACTGCGCGATCGCCTCGCCGTGGAACGGGGGGAGCAGGAGCTTGCGCTGGCGCAGGTGGCGCGGGCCGTTGGCGGTCAGGACCGAGTTGGGCCCGACGACCGGACGCAGCGGCGACTCCGACGTGAGCGTGGGCACGTGCTCGACCTTCGCGGTGAAGATCGACCGGACGTGGTCGGGGTGCGCGGTGAGCACGGGACGGCCGGGGACGGGGCCGTGGAAGCGGAAGACGTCGCCCAGGCGCCGGCGGCCGCCGAACACGAACTCGATCTGGCGCTGGCTGAAGCGCAGGACCTGGAGCGCTCCGGGCAGCGGGACCTCGGGCGGCGCCGCAAGGCCCGCCAGCTCCTCCTCGCTGATCGGGCCGGCGGGGGAGGGCGGAGCCTCGCCCACGAGGGCCGTCGGGGTGGTCGCCGGCTCGTCGAGGAGCGCCATACCTACGCAACCGTAGCTCTGACGGACCGTCAGCGCAAGCCCGGGCGACCGATGAGTCTCGCTGCCGGCGCCGTCCCATCATCCATGACCGAGGATGCGCGGGTGCTCGACAGCGAGGCGGAGTTCGAGGTGGCGGCCCGGCGCCACCGGCGCGAGCTCCACGTCCACTGCTACCGGATGGTGGGGAACTTCGAGGAGGCCGAGGACCTCGTCCAGGAGACCTTCGCGCGCGCGTGGAACCGCCGCGACACGCTGGAGCGCCGCGAGTGGCTGCGGGCGTGGCTCTACAGGATCGCCACGAACGCGTGCCTCGACGCGATCAAGCGCGACGGGCGGCGCGTCCCGTCACTGGCGTCCTTCGGCGACGTCCCGTGGCTGCAGCCCTACCCCGACCAGCTGCTCGAGGAGGTCGCGCCCGCCGACGAGGAGCCCGACGCGGCGCTCGTCGCGCGCGAGACGATCGAGCTCGCGTTCCTCGCCGCGATCCAGCTCCTGCCGGCCCGGCAGCGCGCGGTGCTGGTCCTGCGCGAGGTCCTCGACTGGCCGGCGCGCGACGTGGCCGAGCACCTCGACATGGGGGTGGCGGCGGTCAACAGCGCGCTGCAGCGGGCGCGCGCGACGCTGCGCGAGCACCTGCCGCACGATCGTCGCGAGGACTGGACCGCCCGCGAGACGACCGAGACGGAGGCCAGGCTCCTGGCCGGCTACATCGCCACGCACGAGTCGGGCGACAGCGCCGCCGCCCTCGCGATGGTGACCGAGGACATCCGCATCACCATGCCGCCCCACCCGATGGCCTTCCAGGGCATCGACGCGCTGCGGCCGCTGCTCGCCCGCGCCCACGAGAGCGGGATGGGGGAGTGGCGCCTGCTGCCGACCCGCGCCAACCGGCACCCCGCCGCGGCCTGCTACCTGCGGGCCCCGGGTGACGACCGCTTCCGCGCGTTCAAGCTCGACGTCCTGCGGGTGCGCGGCGACAAGATCGCCGAGTTCACGACGTTCTCCGGTCGCCTGATCCCGGCGTTCGGCCTGCCCGAGGTGCTGCCCGAGCAGGGCGCCTGAGCGGTCGGTCAGCACCGATCTTGAAACCTCTGCCGGACCGGCGGGTCCGCAGGCGACCCGCCGGCCACACAGGAGCCCCTGACAGGTGTAGCTTGCCGCGCTTCCGGGGGGACGCCGGGCGCGCCGCCCCGGCGACCCACCCCATTCCCACACGGAGGACCCCTTGTCCAACGAGGGCTCGACCGGCGGTCGCATCGCGGCCGTCGCCACGGCGTTCGCCCTGCTCGCGGGCGCCGGCATCCCGCTTGCCGTCGCCGACGACGACGAGCGGCGCACCGCGGCCAGCGCCGCCCTGCCCGACCGCGCCGGCCAGGCGTGGCTCAACCCGGTCGCCCCGGCCTTCCGCCAGCGCAAGGACGAGAAGACGCCGCAGCCCAAGGCGCTCGAGGACGCGTGGCGCTTCGAGCGCTCCCACACCGGCGGCAACCCGAAGGCCGCGCGGCTGCTGGCCGCCGACGAGGACAAGGCGACCAAGACCGGCCGCAACCCCGCCGAGTTCAAGCAGGCGCCCGAGACCCAGGAGGCCAAGCTCCTGACGATCCTCGTCGAGTTCGACGAGGCGGCCAAGGACGACTTCTCCGGCGTCATGGTCCCGAAGACCGTCTTCGGCGACCGCACCTGCGTGCCCGGCACGGTCCAGAGCGGGCCGCTGCACAACCAGATGCCCGACCCGGCCAAGGCGCCCTTCCCCGACAACAACACCTTCTGGGTCCCGGACTTCAGCCCGGCCCACTACGACAAGCTGCTCTACAGCACCGAGGGCATCACCGAGCGCGTGCGCCCCGACCTGCGCGGGCCCGACGGCCAGCGGGGGATCGACATCTCCGGGTCGACGATGCGCAACCACTACCTCGAGATGTCCAAGGGCGCCTACACCGTGACGGGCGCCGCGACCCCGTGGGTCAAGGTCGACCACTCCGAGGCCTGGTACGGCGCCGACCGCTGCACGAAGACCGACGACGGCGGCTGGGAGGCCGGCGAGCCCCAGCGCCAGGTCGGCCACCCCGACAACCCGAAGGGCCCGGGCCAGCTGGCCATCGACGCCGTCAACGCCCTCGTCGAGCAGGACCCGGAGTTCCCGCTCGAGGACTACGACGCCGAGGACCAGTTCGACCGCGACGGCGACGAGGTCGTCGACGAGCCCGACGGCTACGTCGACCACGTCGTGCTCGTGCACGCCGGCAAGGACAAGTCCTCGGGCGGCGGTGCCCAGGGCCCGTACGCGATCTGGGCGCACTCGTCGAGCGTCATCGACGGCGACGAGATCGGCGACACCGGCCTCCGGCTCGACAACTACATCGTCCAGCCCGAGGACTCCGGCGTCGGCGTCTTCTCCCACGAGTACGGCCACGACCTCGGCCTGCCGGACCTCTACGACACGTCGAACGCGGCGGACTCCGACATCGAGTTCTGGGACCTCATGAGCTCGGGCTCGCACTCCGGGCCGATCTTCCAGTCGCTGCCCACGCACATGGGCATCTGGGACAAGTGGGTCCTGGGCTGGGCCGACCCCGCCGTCGTCCCCGTCGGCGCCCGGCCGCGCGACGTCACGCTCGGCCAGACCTCGCGGACGCCGGTCGGCACCGAGGACGGCCTGCGCGTGGAGCTGCCGCCCAAGCAGCTGCGCCTCACGACGCCGCACAGCGGGCAGCGCGCCTGGTGGACCGGTGACGACCAGGAGTGGGCCGACGTGCGCCTCACCCGGACGCTCGCCGTGCCGCAGGGCACCGACGTGAAGCTCCGGATGTGGAACGACTACGTCATCGAGGAGGACTGGGACTTCGGCTTCGTCGAGGTCTCGACCGACGGCGGCCAGACCTGGGCCGAGCAGGAGGTCTTCACCGAGGGCGGCGCGCGCGTGAGCACGCCCGCCGACTACGAGGACCCCAACGGCCGCATGCAGGACTTCGGCGGCAAGCGGTTCGGCCTGACCGGGTCCAGCGGCGGCTGGCGCCACGACTACGTGGACCTCGCCCCGTTCGCGGGCCAGACGGTCCAGGTGCGTCTGCGCTACGCCACCGACGAGGCGTTCGAGGAGCGCGGCTGGTTCGTGGACGACCTGTCGCTGACCAACGGCGCCGAGACGGTGTGGAGCGACGACGCGGAGGCCAACAACGGCTGGACGCCGACGGTCGCGTCGTTCACCTCCACCACCGGCGAGGGCTGGCGGCTTGACCCCGGCGTCTCGGAGCGCGCGCACTACTACCTCGCGGAGTGGCGCAACCTCGACGGGTTCGACCGCGGCCTGGCCTACGGCTACGACTCGACCTACGCGCCGTCGGACCCGGCGGCGGGCGGCGCCTGGCGCGTCGAGAAGGTCGCCTACAACGCCCCGGGCATGCTGGTCTGGTACCGCGACACGACCTACGGCGAGGACAACCACCCGACGGCGCACCTGTTCGACCTGCCCAGCACCGGCTCGAAGGGCGGCCTCCTCCTGGTCGACTCGCACTTCGATCCCCTGCGCCACACCGGCAGGGCGGCCGAGCACTACGTCGACGGGGAGTCGGACCTGGAGAACTTCCCGGTCCGCGTGAACGCCTCCGACGCGGCGTTCAGCTCACGCACGACGTCCCAGGCCAAGGACTGCTTCGCCGACGACGGGCAGCCGACCGCGGTGCTCTGCACCACGGTGCAGCCCCGTCCGGGCGTCGCGGCGTTCACCGACAGCCTGGGCTGGTACCCGGGGCTGGAGGCGCGGGGGAGCTCCATCTTCTTCCGCGACGTCGACGGGTCCGTCGTGATCCCGTCGCGCGGCAACGAGCGCTACTCGACGCGCGTGGTGCAGGCCAACGGCAAGCCCGCGACCGAGCTCTACGGCAAGACGCTGCAGGGCGGCGCGATCGTCCTCGGGTCGGGCAACCCGGGTGACGAGGGCAAGCAGCTGGGCGTGTCGATCACGGTGCGCAACGCGAAGGAGGAGCGCCAGGCGACCGTCCGGGTGACCGCCGCGCGGGCGCCTGGCGCCGGGCAGTAGGGGCTCACCCCTCGAGGAGCTCGGAGGCCGCCAGCCAGGCGGCCTCCAGCTCCTCGCGCTGCTCGCGCAGCGCCCGCAGCTCGTCGTCGAGCTCGCGCAGGCGCGCGTGGTCGGTCGCGGAGCCCGCCATCTCCTCGTGGAGGGCGGCCTCGCGGCCGGCGAGCTTCTCGAGCGCCCGCTCCGCGCGGTCGGCGGCCTTGCGCGCGTCGCGCAGGACGGCGCCGGCGGGCTTGGCGCCCGCCGCCGGGGCGGCCGCGGCGGGCGGCGCGCTCAGCGCCGCCTCGGCGTCGCGGCGCTCCGCGAGGTACTGGTCGATGCCGCCGGGGAGGTGGCGGACCTTCCCCGTCCCGTCGAGGCAGTGCACGTCGTCGCAGACGCGCTCGACGAAGTAGCGGTCGTGGCTGACGACGACGAGCGTCCCCGGCCAGCCGTCGAGGAGGTCCTCGAGCGCGGCGAGCGTGTCCGTGTCGAGGTCGTTGGTGGGCTCGTCGAGCAGCAGGACGTTGGGCTCGCCCATGAGCAGCCGCATGAGCTGCAGGCGCCGGCGCTCGCCGCCGCTGAGGTCGCGCACGGGCGTGCGGGCCCGGTCGCCGCGGAAGCCGAAGCGCTCGGCCAGCGAGCCGGCCGTGAGCTCGCGGCCGTCGGCCAGGCGGATGCGGCCCCGCACCTCCTCGAGCGCCTCGAGCACCCGCAGGTGGCCCGGCAGCTCGACGGCGTCCTGGCTGAGCATCGCCAGCTGCACGGTCGCCCCCCGCTTGACCAGGCCCGACTGCGGCTCGACCGCGCCCGCCAGCACGCGCAGCAACGTGGACTTCCCCGAGCCGTTGACGCCGACGAGCGCGACGCGGTCGCCGGGACCGAGCCGCCAGGTCGCCCCACGCAGCAGGACCTTGTCGCCGAAGGCGACGGCCACCTCCTCGGCGTCCAGCACGCTGTCGCCCAGGCGCGCGGTGGAGAAGCGCAGGAGCTCGACGCGGTCGCGCGGCTCGGGCTCGTCGGCGATGAGCGCCGTCGCCGCCTCGATGCGGAACTTCGGCTTGGACGTGCGCGCAGGCGGCCCGCGGCGCAGCCACGCCAGCTCCTTGCGCACGAGCTGGCGGCGGCGGGCGTCGCGCGCCGCCTCGACGCGGTCGCGCTCGGCGCGGGCGAGGACGTAGGCCGCGTAGCCGCCCTCGTGCTGGTGGACGCCGCCGTCGGCGACCTCCCACGTGTGGGTGCAGACGGCGTCGAGGAACCAGCGGTCGTGGGTGACGACGAGCAGCGTGCCGCGGCGCGCGGCGAGGTGGCGGGCGAGCCAGTCGACGCCCTCGACGTCCAGGTGGTTGGTCGGCTCGTCCAGCACGAGGAGCTCGGGGTCGTCGAGCAGCGCGCGGGCCAGCGCGATGCGCCGGCGCTCGCCGCCCGACAGCGGCCCGACGGGCGTGTCGAGCCCCTGCGGGAAGCGGGCGAGGGCCACGCCGCCGAGCAGGCCGTCCAGGACGTCGCGGAAGCGGGCATCGCTCGCCCACTCGTGGTCGGCGCGGCCGCCGACGAGCTCCTCGCGCACCGTCCGCTCCGAGGACAGCTCGTCGGCCTGGCCGACCACGCCGAGCTGGAGGTCGCCGGCCCGCGTGACCGCGCCGGCGTCGGGCTCCTCGGCGCCGGTGAGCAGCGCCAGCAGCGTCGACTTGCCCTCGCCATTGCGCCCGACGACGCCGATGCGCTCGCCGGCCGCCACGCCGAGGGTCACGTCGCGCAGGACCGACCGGCTGCCGTAGCCCTTGTCGACCGCCTTGACGTTGATGAGGTTGCGCACCGCCGCGGCCATCCCCCTGCATCCTGGCGCTCGGCGTCCTGCGGCGCGGGTACGTTGGGCCGAGGATGAGCGAGGTCGCTGCGCAGGCGCCGCCCGCCAGCACGGGCCATCGCGAGCGGCTGCTCGCGGGGATGGCCGCGTCCGTGCGCGAGAAGGGCTTCCGGCAGACCAAGATCTCGGACGTCGTGCGCCACGCGCGCACGTCGCGACGGACGTTCTACGAGCAGTTCCCCGACAAGGAGACGTGCTACCTCGAGCTCTTCGAGGCCACGGGAACGGCACTCGTGGAGCACGTCGAGGCTGCCGTCGACCCGGCCGCGCCCTGGGACCGCCAGGTCGACCAGGCCATCGACGCGTACGTCGCGGGCCTCGCGCTCGACGCGGACCTGATGGTGAGCTACGCCCGCGAGCTGCCGGCGCTCGGCGCGGCGGCGGTCGCGCGCGAGCGGGCGCTGATGGACCGCTTCGCCGACCTGGTGATGCGCCTGGCGGACACGGAGAGCATGCGCGACGCCGGGGTGCCGCCCGTGGCGCCGGAGACGGCGGTCATGCTCGTCGGCGGTCTGCGGGAGCTCGTCACGCGCCGCGCCGAGCAGGGCGGCGAGCCGGCGAGCATCAGCGCGGTCGCCAAGGACGTCGTCAAGGCCGTGCTCGATCCCGCCCGCCAGCGCTGACCCTCCCCCTACCGGCCGGTGGCGCGCTGCCGTTCGTCGTCGATCTGTCCACTGACGCCCGATCGGCGGCGGCAGCGCGCCGCCGGACCCCCGGAACCGGGGATCTGCACGAAGATGTCGCACGTCCGGCCGATGACCCTGGTCATGCGCCTCTCCATCCGCACCAAGCTCCTGGGGACCTCGGCGGCCCTGATCGTGCTCTGCGCGATCGGGTCGTTCGTGGCGATCGGCCAGCTCGGGTCCGTCAAGCAGTCGGGCCACGACCTGCACGACAAGGCCTACACCCCGACGGTCGCCGCCGTCTGGATCCAGGGCCTCGCCAAGGACCTCATGCTCCAGTCCACCCGCTACGAGAAGCTCGTCCTCCAGTACGGCCCTGAGAAGGCCGGCACCGCGAAGCAGGGCAAGCCGATCCTGCCCGCCATCCGCCAGGACCAGAAGAACCTCAAGGTCGCGCTCGCGTCGCTGAAGGCGGCGCCGCCCGAGCAGCAGGCCGCCGCGGCGAAGATCACCGACGCCGTGACCCGCTACAACAGCGCGCTCGCCACGGCGATCAACCCGAAGTCCACCAAGGACGCGCAGGCCAAGGCAGGCGTCGAGATCCCCAAGGCCGCCGCCGACATCGAGACGTTCGCCGGCTCCTTCTCCGCCGCGTCGGACAAGTTCGCCACCGCCTCCAACGACAAGATCGACGACGCCTACGGCAACGGCAGGAAGGCCATCCTCCTCACGCTGCTGCTGGCGGTCCTGGTGGGCGCCGGCCTGTCGCTGCGCATCTCGGCGCTGCTGCGCCGCAGCGTCGGCGACATCGTCAAGGCGCTGCGCTCCCTGCGCGAGCAGGACACCGCCGACCTGCGCCGCGGCCTCGACGCCGTCGCCCAGGGCGACCTGACGGTCCGGGCGACGGCGCAGACCGAGGCCGTCACGCCTCGTTCGTCGGACGAGATCGGCACGGTCGCCGAGGTCGTGGAGGAGATCCGCCGCGACACCGCCGCCTCGATCGAGAGCTACAACCGCTCGCTCGACGGGCTGGGCGGCATGATCAGCCGCGTCTCGCAGGGCGCGCGCACGCTGTCGAGCGCCTCGGCCGAGATGGCCACGACGTCGCAGGACACCGGCCGCGCCGTCGCGGAGATCGCCCACGCGGTCGACGACGTCGCCGGCGGCGCCGAGCGCCAGGTCCAGGCCGTCGAGGGCGCCCGTCGCCTGACCGGCGACATGCTCGACGCGGCGCGCACGTCGGCCCGCACGGCCGACGAGACCACGAAGGCGGCCGTCGCCGCGCGGGAGCTGGCCGGCGAGGGTGCCGACGCCGTCCGCCAGGCCACCGAGGCCATGGCGGCGGTGCGCGATGCCTCCGGGCAGGCGACCGAGGCCATCCGCGGCCTGGGCGCGAAGTCCGAGCAGATCGGCGGCATCGTCGACGCCATCACCGGCATCTCCGAGCAGACGAACCTCCTGGCGCTCAACGCCGCCATCGAGGCGGCCCGGGCCGGGGAGCAGGGCCGCGGCTTCGCCGTGGTCGCCGAGGAGGTCCGCAAGCTCGCCGAGGAGTCCTCGAAGGCCGCGGGCTCCATCGCCGAGCTGATCCGGGAGATCCAGGCCGAGACCTCGCGGGCCGTGTCGGTCGTCGAGCTCGGCGCCGACCGCACCGACCAGGGCGCGCAGACCGTGGAGCAGGCCCGTGCGGCCTTCGAGCGGATCTCCGCCCAGGTCGAGGAGATGGGCGCGCGCGTCGGGGAGATCGCCGCGGCGGTCGACCACCTGTCGCACACCTCGCAGCGCATGGGCGAGGAGGTGGACGCGGTCGCCACGGTGTCCGAGCAGACCTCGGCCGCCACGCAGCAGGTCTCCGCCTCCACGCAGCAGACGTCGACCGCGACGGAGCAGATCGCCGCGTCGGCCGGGACGCTGAACCAGACCGCCGAGGAGCTCGCGCGCCTCGTCGGCGAGTTCAAGCTCGTCGCCTAGGACGCCTCAGGGCGCCACGCCGCGGCCTCGGCCGCGGCGTGCGCCCGCCGGCGTGCCCGCCACGGGCGGAAGACGGCGCCCACCAGGGCCGCGACCGCCAGGCATGCGGGGCACATCGCTCAGGCCTCCGGGACCAGGCGCACCTCGGTGCGCCCGTCCAGGTCGACGTCCACGCGGGCTCTGCCGTCCGGGCCGGCGGTGACCGCCTCGGTCGTCGCTCCGCGCAGGGCGTAGGTCCGGCCCGGCGTCAGGCGGGCGACCTCCAGGGTCTGGCGTCCGGCGTCGTCGCGACCGGGGCGCAGCACGAGCTCGAGGTCCTCGCCGTCGCTCGTGGCCCGCGCGACCAGGACGTCCGGGTAGGCGGCGCCGTCGAGGACGGGACCGCGCGCCAGCGCCTCGGGCAGGCCGCCCGCGATCCGCCGGCGGTGGGTGCTCACCCCGCCGGCGAACGCGCCGAGCAGTGCGCCGTTGTTCAGCGTCGAGATGCGGCGATAGTGCTTGACGCCGCCGTCGACGACCGGGTCGAGCGTCGCCTCGGCGTCGGCACGCAGGCGGGCGGCGAGCTCCGTGTCGCCCATCTCGAGCGCCGCCCAGCTGATCGCGCTGAACGCGGTGGCCGGGACCTCGCGCTTGTAGTTGCCCAGGTCGACCTTGTCCCAGCCCTTCATGGCGATCCGGACCGGCCCCGTGGAGGGGACCTCGATCCACTCGTCGCGCACGACCTCCCAGAGGCCGCGGGCGAGGTCGGGGAAGACGGGGGAGAGCTGCCAGATCACCGCGCAGTCGCTGAGGATCGACGTCATCGCCGGCAGCGAGAAGCCGGTGAGCGAGGACCGGATGCCGACGGTCCGGCCGTCGACGCTCAGGAACTCCTGCTCGAACGCGCGGCGGAAGCTCGGCAGCACGCGCTCGGAGAAGTCCGTGCCGTGGAGCCGGTCGTGCACCGGCAGGGGCAGGACGCCGTAGCCGTTGCACAGCGCGTAGATCCAGTTGGGCTCGCAGGGGAAGAGCGTGAAGTCCGAGCCCTCGAAGCCGCGCACGAGGGCGTGGACGATCGAGTGGAAGGAGTGCTCGTAGGCCTGGCCGCGCGGGTGGCGGAACGTGATCGAGCCGGGCTCCTCGTAGCGGCGGTCGCCGGTGTTCGAGGCGTAGGAGGCGATCTGGTAGCCCAGCCAGCCCGTGAGCATGATGTTGTCGCGCGGGACGGGGTCGGGGTTGTAGGCGAGGTGGCCCCAGACCGACTCCTTGGCCCAGTAGGCCCAGCAGATGCGCTCCTGCCACTTGTCGATGAGGCGGCGCTGGGCCTCGGACAGGTAGCCGTGGAAGGCCGGCGTGCGCTCGAACTGCAGCGTCGACAGCGCGTGGCCGAGCGTGGTGACCTGGTAGCGGACCGAGCTCGTCTGGAACTGCTCGATCTTGTCGAAGCCCTCGAACTGGTCGACGGGCTGCAGGGCGCGGTCGAGCACCCAGCGGGCGTGGGCGAGCTCGTCGGCGGTGAGCTCGGGACCGACCTGGGGGCGGGCGGGGCCCTTCGGCGTCTCGACGCGCGGGGCCGCGCTGACGGCCTCGTCGGCCGCCAGCGCGCGCAGGCGGGCGTTGCGCCGGTCGCGCCGGCGGACGGCGCCGCGATGGGCGAGCTCGCGCGCGGCCCAGCCGGAGGCCAGGACGGCAGCGGCGGTGGCGGGCACGGCGGTGGTGGCGCCGCGGCGGGCGGCGGGGCGCCGGGCGCTGTGCAGCGCGCTGCCCGCCCACGTCGCGACGGGCGCGACGACGTTGCCGCTGCCCAGCCACGCGACGAGCGACAGGCCGAAGGCGGCCTGCGTCGAGGCGAAGGCGACCGGCCGACCGGCGCTGAGGTAGCCGGCGCCGGGCAGGACGGTGCCCAGCGCGGCGTTCGCGGCCGGGCGGGCGCCCAGGACGCGCGCGGCGACCGCTCCCGCGCCGGCCATCGCGGCGTAGGCGGCGACGCTGCGGCGCAGGCGGGAGGTGGTCACCGGGCCGTCGGGCCGGTCGCGCTCGGGGATGAGGGCGACGGGCGGGCGGTCGAGCCGCTCGCCGGGGCGCAGGTAGGTGGCGGGCGCGGGGGCCGGCCGGTCGATCGTCGCGCTCACGCCGCGACCTCCTGGGGCTCGTCGGGCGTGCGGTCACGCGCCGGGTGGTGCTCGTAGGCGCGCGGGTCGAAGCGGGCCACGCGCTTGCCGTACTCGACGTGGCTGCCACACCAGACCTGGGTCACCTTCCCCGAGTCGGTCGTGTACCAGCCGGGGCAGCCCGTGGTGAAGACCGTCCCGGCCAGCCGCTCCTGCACCTCGGCGTTGAAGGCGGCGTGGACATCCTCGCGCACGTCGATCCAGCCGCCGCGGGCGCCGAGGTGCTCGACGGCCTGGCGCATGTAGGACGCCTGGCGCTCGAGCAGGTAGACGATCGTGTTGGTCAGCGACCCGGTGTTGGGGCCGTAGCTCATGAAGAGGTTCGGGAAGCCGGGCGTCGTCAGCCCGAGGTAGGCCTCGGGGCCCTCGGCCCACGCCTCGCGGATCGTCCGCCCGCCGCGCCCCGTGATCTCCATGGGCGCGAGGTACTCGGTGGCGGTGAAGCCCGTGCACCACACGACGACGTCGGCGGCCACGTGGGTGCCGTCGCTGCAGACCACGCCACCGGCCGTGAGCCGGTCGACGCCCGCGCCCACGACGTCGACGTCCGGGCGTGCGAGGGTCGGGTACCAGGCGCGCGAGAGCAGCAGCCGGTTGCAGCCCATCTGGTAGTCGGGCGTGCAGGCCCTGACCTTCTGGGGGTCCTTGAGGATGCGGCGCATCGTCGCCTTGCGCTCCTGCTCCCACGCCCAGCGCAGCGGCCGGCTCGCGCGCTTGACCACGGGGTAGCGCGACTCGAACCAGAGCCACATCGCGTTGTGGTAGAGCCGCTGCGCGCGCGGCGAGCGCATCAGCGCGCGCTCGACGCGGCCGGGCGTCCAGTCCCACTTGTTGACGATCCAGCTGGGCGAGCGCTGGACGACGGTCACGTGCGCGGCGGTGTCGGCGATGGCCGGGACGACCTGGACGGCGCTCGCGCCGCCGCCCACGACGACGACGCGCTTGCCCTCGAGGCTGACGCCGTGGTCCCACTCGGCCGAGTGGAACTGCGCGCCCGCGAAGTCCGCGCGGCCCGGGAGGTCGGGCACCTTCGGGCGGCTGAGCTGCCCGGGGGCGCAGAGCAGGACGTCGACCTCGAGCTGCTCCCCGCCGGCGAGCTCGACCGTCCACCGGCCGGTGCCCTCGTCGAACGTGGCGGCGGTGACCTCGGCGCCGAAGCGGACGTGGTCGAGCACGCCCTGCTCGCGCGCGACGTCGTGCAGGTAGCGGCGGATCTCGTCCTGCGTGCCGAAGCGCCGCGACCAGTCCGGCTTGAGCGCGAAGGAGAACTGGTAGATGACCGACGGGACGTCGCACGCGGCGCCGGGGTACTGGTTGGCCTGCCAGACCCCGCCGACGTGGTCGGCGCGCTCGAGTACGGTGAAGGACTCGATGCCGTGGCGCTTGAGCTCGATGGCGGCGGCGAGGCCGCCGAAGCCGGCGCCGACGATGGCGACCGTGGGGGTCTGGGTCCTGGTGGCGGTGGCGGTCATCGGATCACGACGGGTCGCGGGTGGGTGAGGCGCTGGGAGCCGGCGAGGAGCGGCGCCCAGCCGGCGGTGTGCAGCAGGAGGTGGGGGAGGGTGCCGTCGACCGCGACGGCCCCGACCAGGTGCTGGTCGAGCAGCGGCGCGATCGTCCAGGCGGCGCCGAGGACGAGGAGCAGGCGCCCGTCGTCGCGGCGGACCGCCTCGCGGACCGCCGGCGCGACGGCCAGGCCCAGGAGCGGCAGGGCCAGGACGCCGGCAGGCGGTCCGTCGAGGTGTCCCGCTCCCGCTGCCGCGAGGAGCGCGGCGAACAGCGCGGAAGCGGCGAGGCCGGCGGCCGCGGCGAGGGTCGTCGCCCTCACGGGCGATCGCCGAGGAGCACGGCCTCGCGCTGGGTCGGGCCGGCACCGCGATCGCGGCCGTCGGCGGTGAGGAACATCCGGTCGGCGCCGAGCCGGCGGGCGAGGGCGTCGGCGGCGGCGCGGGGGAGGAGGCGCTCGATCGCGTGGGTGAGCACGGCGGCGGCGCGCGGGACGACGAGCTCGTCGCGCGGCTGGGCGATGGCCTGGGCGATCGCGGCCGCGACCTCGCCGGGCTCGGCGACGGGGACGAGTCCGGCGTCGGCGCCGTCGACCAGGCGCGTGTTGGTGAACGACGGCATGACGAGCGTGAAGCGCACGCCGCTGGCGTGGTGCTCGCGGCGCAGGGCGCGGGTGAGGCCGACGACGGCGTGCTTCGTCGCGCAGTAGGTGGCCATGCCCGCGGCCACGCTGCGGCCGGCGACCGAGGCGACGTTGACGACCTGGCCGTGGCGGCGCTCGAGCATCTCGGGCAGCGCGAGCCGGACGCCGCGGGCGACGCCGAGGACGTTGACCTCGAGCATGCGGGCGGCGAGCTCGGGCGACTGCTCGAGGAAGGGGCCCGTGGGCATGATCCCCGCGTTGTTGACGAGGACGTCGAGGCGGCCGAGGTGGGCGCGGGCCTCGTCGAGGAAGCCGGCGAAGGAGGCCTCGTCGGTGACGTCGAGCGCGAAGCCGGCGGCCCCGGGGATCCTCGACGCCTCGAGCGCGGCGAGCTCGCCGTCGAGGTCGCCGAGGACCACCCGGTCCCCCTGGGCGGAGAGGGCCTTCGCGGTGGCGAGCCCGATCCCGCGCGCGCCGCCCGTGATGGCGACCCCGCGTGACCCCGGCTGCGCCCCTCCTGCCTGCTGCAGCATGCGAGCGAGTGTCCCGGGGCGCGGTGCAGCGCAGCAAGGGCGATTGCGTTGCATCCAGGGTGCTGTGTGGTGCATTGTGCACCAGATGGCGACGCTGGAGGAGGTGCTCGGGCGCGACGTCGCGCTCCAGGGCGAGACCGCGACGCGGCTCGTGCTCGAGCGCGTGGAGGCCGAGGTCCCCGCGGTCGTCGGCGACCCGCGCCGCCGGCAGCTCGCGGCCGAGGGCACGCGCGCGCTGCTCCAGGGCTTCGCGGAGGTGCTGCGCCTCGGGCTCACCGACGGCTTCCACGCGCCGCCCGCGGCGCTCGCGTTCGGCCAGCACCTCGCCCGCGAGGGCGTCCCGCTCGCCGAGCTCCTGCGCTCCTACCGCCTGGGCCAGGAGGCGTCCTTCGCCCGGGCGGTCGAGCTCGCGCCGCTGGCCGACGAGGCCGACGTCACCGCCGCCGTCGCGCGGATCGGGCTGCTGACCTTCCGCTACGCGGACGCCGCGATGGCCGACGTCGCCGCCGCCTACGACGCCGAGCGCGAGGCCAGCATCCGCCGCGACGCCGCCCGCCGCGACCAGGTCCTGCGCGCGCTGCTCACCGGCACCGTCGTGGACACCGAGGAGGCCGAGCGCGTGCTCGGCCACCGCCTCGACGGCGCGCACGTCGCGGTGCTCGCGTGGCGCGACGGGCAGGAGGGCGAGGCCCTCGTCGACGAGGTCCGGGCCGCGCTGCGCACCGCCGGCAGCGAGCGGCCGCTGCTCGTGGCCGAGCCCGGCGGCGCGGTGGTGGCCTGGCTCACCGCGCCGAGGTGGTCGGCGCTCACGGAGGCGCTGGCGGCGGCGGGCCTGCGCGCGGTCGCCGGGAGCGCGCAGGACGGCGCCGCCGGCTTCGCCCGCTCGCGCGAGCAGGCCGACCTCGCGCTCGTCGTCGCCCGCCGCGGCGGCGACGCGGTGCTGACCCGCTACGAGGACGTCGCCCTCGCCGCCCTGCTCACCCGCGACGCCGACGCCGCGCGGCGCTTCGCCGACGAGGAGCTCGGCCCGCTCGCCGCTCCCGGCGCCGCCCTGCTGCGGGCGACGCTCTCGGCGTTCTACGCCGCCGCCCACGACCAGTCGCGCACCGCCCACGCCCTCGGGCTGCACCGCAACACGGTCGCCCGTCGCCTGGCCCGCGCCGAGCAGCTGCTGGGCTCGCCGCTCACCGAGCGCGTGCGCGAACGCGGGGCCGCGCTGGTCGCGCTCGAGGCCCTGTAGCGCTTGACGCGGCGTCAACCGGCGGTGATGCTCGGACGCGATGGAGCAGATGTCCACCGGCCGGGCCACGGCGGCGATGGTCGCCCTCGCGCTGGCCGGGCTGGTCCTCGGCATCGTCATCGGCGGCGCCGGTGGCGGCGGTGAGCGCACCGTCGACCGGGTCGTGACCGTCGCGGCGACCGACACGGTGACGAAGACGGTCACGCGGACGCGCACGCGCACCGTCACCGCCGACGACGGCCTCTACGGCGACACGGACACCGACGCGATCGGCGACGAGACCGACACCGACACGACGGACACCGCCTCCGCCGACGGCGACGCCTGCTCCGCCGACTACGAGGGCGCCTGCGTCCCGACCGACCTCGGCGACGTCGGCTGCAGCGACATCCCGGACGCCGACTTCGACTCCGTGGGCACCGACCCCTACGGGCTCGACCCCGACGGCGACGGCATCGCCTGCGAGACCTAGCACGACGCGCCGCGCGGTCCAACGCGCTCTGGCCCGCGGTCCGTGTCGTGATCGCGAGTCGCTTGGCACCGTCGGGGGATGCGCGACAGCCAGGCCCCAGGCACGGTGCTCGCCGACCGGGTGCAGCAGCGGACGGACGCGATCGTCGAGGAGCTCATGGAGCGCCAGCTGCGCGAGGTGCCCGAGCTGTGGGTGACCGACGACCCGGCGCTGCGCGATGCCGTGCAGCGCAGCACCAGGGACAACACCGAGCTCATGGTCCTCGCGCTGCGCGAGCCGCTGGTGCCGCCGCGCGGCCTGCCGGACGGCGCGCGCCTGGAGGCCGACGTCGTCGCCCAGTGCGGGGCGCAGGTCCAGGCGCTGCTGCGCACCTACCGCCTGGGCGAGCAGGTGGTCCTCGACCACGTCTTCGAGGTGCTGGACCGCGAGCCGGTGGCCCAGCCGCGCGAGGCGCTGCGCGAGCTGCGCGCCGCCACGCTGGCCGTGCACGCCTACATGGACGCCGTCATGCCGCTCGTCGCGCGCGAGTACGCCGCGGAGCGGGCCCGGCTCGAGGCGTGGCCGGGGTTGCGGCGACTGCGCCTGGTGCAGACGGCGCTCGCCGGCGGCGACGCGCAGGCGCTCGGGCACGACGTCGGTGCCACGCAGCTCGCGCTCGTCGCGGCGGACCCGGCGGGCGAGGCGGCGGTGGCGGCCACGGCCGACGCGCTCGGCGTCCCGCACCTGGCCGTCCGGGCGCCCGACGGCCGGCTCTGGGCGTGGCTGGCCACCGCCGACGCGCCGGCGGCGCTGCACCGCCTGCGCGCCGCGGGGCTGCAGGGGCCGGCGGGGCTCGGCGGGCCCGCGGGCTTCGCCGCCGCCCACCGCCAGGCGCTGCTCGCCGCGCGGATCGCCACGTCGCGCGGCTCCGGCCTGGTCGACGTGCGCAGCGCGGCGCTCGAGGCGCTCGCGCTGGGGGACGCCCGCACCGCCGCCGACGTCGCGCGCGCCGAGCTCGGCCCGCTCGCCGCCGAGCCGGGGCGCCACGGCGCGCTGGTCGAGACGCTCGAGGCGTGGTTCGCCGCGCGCGAGAGCGTCGCCGGCGCGGCCGCGACGCTCGGGGTGGCGCCGCGGACGGTCTCCTACCGCCTGCGCCGCGTCGAGGACCTGCTCGGCCATCCCGTCGCCGCGCGGCGGGCGGAGCTCGAGACGGCCCTGCGCGTCCACCGCCTCTTCGCGGGGCCGCCGGCGCCGCCCGCCGGCTGAGCCTCGCCGCCGCCGGCCACCCGCGCGCGCAGCACCACCAGGCAGGCGCCGCCGGCGGCGAGGAGGCCCGGGCCCGCGGCCAGGACCTCCTCCACCGGCACACCCCCGACGTGCGCGAAGGGCACGTGGAGCCCTAGACGATCGGACCCTCGCTGTGGTGGTGCTCGCAGTGCGCACCGGCCGCGCTGCGGGGCATGTCCAGCGCCGGGTTGCCGTCGAAGAAGCCGACGGGCTTGAGCTTGAAGCCGATGTGGCTCACCGGCATGACCGGCCAGTCCTCGGGACGCACCACGTGGTGGGCGCCGAACGAGTACCAGACGACCAGGTCCGTGTCCTCGACCGGCCGGTCGGCGGCCGTCCACTTCGGCAGGCCCTCGCCGCCGGGGTGCTGGTTGGGGTAGTCGCCCGCGGCGTAGCGCTCCTCGGGCGCGTAGGGCGTCACCCACAGGTGCTTGTGGGCGAAGCCGCTGCGCGGGGCCTGCTGGCTGTCGGCGTGGGCCATCGGCAGGACGTTGTCGCCCGGCATGAGCTTGTAGGAGACGGGCTCGCCGACGCCGTTGAGCCGTCCCGGGTTCTCGACCTTCCAGTACCGCGCGCGCAGCGGGTCGATGACGCGCTGGGCCTCCTGCTCGGTGGCGAGGACCTTGCGCTTGGTCACCCACGCCGTGCCGACGGGGTTGTCGGGGCCGAGGGGCAAGGGCTCGGAGTCGACCTCGACGACGGTGTTCTGCGGCCCGTCGACCTCCATGTCCAGCCGCACGCAGAAGAAGTGCTGGTGGTGGGGGCCGTAGAGGCCGGGGGCGACGAGCGTGCCGTGCTTGGGCTTGACGCCGTCGGGCACCGCGCCGGTCGAGATCACGCCGGTGAGCTTGACCTCGTACTCGATCGTCCCGTCGGTGTAGAGGTACCAGAAGTACCCGTACTCGTAGTTGCCGACGGTGGCGATCATCGAGACGACGAGGCGGCGCAGCCGGCGGACCTCGACCTCCTCGGTGCGGAAGTCCGTGTGCTTCCAGCTGATGCCGGCGTCCTCCTCGTGCATGCAGATGGCGTTGGGGATCGTCATCGCGCCGCCGTCCTGGTCGCTGACGACGCCGTCGAAGTAGCGGATGTCGCCGAGGCAGTCGCAGCCGAGGGTCAGCGGGTTGGCGAGCCAGCCGATGCCGTACTCGCCCATGTCGAAGACGTTCTTGAACTGGTGGGTGGGCGCCGGGTCGCCGTAGGGCACGTACATCTCCGAGAGCGACGCGCGCGCGATGATCGGGCGCACGGTGCCGCCGTCCTCGTAGCCGACGTCGTGCAGGACGAGGCCCTCCTTGGCGTTGAAGCCCAGGCGCAGGTGCCACTTCTGCCAGATCACGTGATGGCCGTCGACCGAGAAGCTCGGGCCCTGCGGCTGGGTGATGTCGATCGGCTTGACGTCGTCGCGCAGGGCGGTGACCGACGGGACGTTGTCGGCGCCGAGCAGCTCGGGGACGTAGTTGCCCGGCTTGGGGGGCAGCGGGACGACGCCGTGGTCGACGACCTCCGCGACGGCCATCTCGTCGAGGTCGACGACGACGAGCAGTCCCTCGACCGGCCGCGCGTAGCCGTGGTCGCCGGGGCCCGAGCGCACCCAGGTCAGCGGGCGGCAGATGCGGCGCGTGCCGGGGTCGTCCGCCGGACCGGTGTAGGAGGAGGCCCAGGGGTCGAGCATGCAGAGCTCGAAGTCCTCGACCCCGCGCTTGCGCATGGCGTCCTGCCAGCGCGCGTCGGCGCGCACCAGCTCCTCGGTCGCCATGAACTCCTCCATGGTGATGGGCGCCTGCATGCCCTCGACGCGCTCGAAGGTCAGGACCTCCTTGGTGGTCAGGGACACCGTCGCCTCGTAGGTGCCGCGCGTCTCGCGGTCGCGCAGGACGACGAAGGCCTCGCGCGGGACGGCCCGCTCGGGCGTCCAGCCGCGCACCGCCTCCTTGGGCGGCTCGTGGAGCATCACGAAGACGAAGCGCCAGCTCGCGCCGAGGCCGCGCTGCGCCTTGAGGACCGCGGCGGCGGCCTCGACCTCCTCGGCGCTCAGCGGCTCGAGCGGGTGCAGGGCGGTCGTCGTGGTGTCGGGGGCAGGGGTGGTCAGCGGGTTCATGGCTCGCTCCTTGACGTGCTGGTGAGGGGTGGGGGAGGCGTCAGGCGCCGACGGGGCTCAGGGCGCCGCCGGCCGCGCGGGGCTCGTGGACCTGGGGGTCGTCGTGCTCGTAGGCGCCGATCTCCGCGTAGACGTCCTTGGCCGAGCTGCGCAGCCAGAGCGCCATGACGACGCCGACGAGGAAGCCGCCGACCACGAGCCACGGGATCGCCTTGACGAAGAAGACGTCGCTGTCGCCCGCGAGGTCGCCGCGGTTGTCGATCAGCAGCCAGCAGGCACCGACCTGCGCGAGGCCGCCGATGACGGGGGCGACCAGCGTCTTGAACCAGTGGAAGCCGTCCTTCGCGGCGGTGAGGAAGTAGCGCAGGATCGCGAAGGACGCGATGGCCTGGACGGCGAGGATCCCGAGGACGCCGAGCAGCGGCGACCAGGTCCCGAGCTTGAGCAGCGACGCCTCGGTGGAGGAGTCGTAGAGCGTGAAGCCCAGGACGTAGAGGCCGACGATCGCCGTGACGACCATGGAGGCGAAGTACGGGCTGTGGCGGTCCGGGTGGGTCCGGCCGAGCTGGGCGGGGAGGATCCGCTCGCGCGAGAGCGAGTACAGGTAGCGCGCGGCCGTGTTGTAGAAGGCCATCGCGCAGGCGAAGGAGCTCGTGATGACGAGGACCTCGAGGCCCGTGGTCAGCGCGCCGCCGACGTAGCGGTCGGTCAGGGGGTAGAAGGCCGAGCCGTACTCGCCCTCGAACTGGGCGTTGACCGCCGGGGCGACGCCGTCGGTGCCCCAGCCCATCACGAAGACCCAGCTGATGAAGACGTAGAAGATGCCCAGGCCGATGACCGAGCCGTACGTCGCGGCCTTGGCGATGCGCTTGGGGTCGCGCGACTCCTCGGCGTAGTTGGGCGCCATCTCGAAGCCCACCCACGACCAGAACGCGCCGAAGAGGGCGACGCCGGCCGCCGCGGCGCCGAAGGTCTGGATGGCCCCCTCGTTGTCGAAGACCTCGACCGGGTTGATCGGCGACAGGCTCAGGCCGCTGTCGCCGCCCGCGACCAGCACGCCGACGGCGAGGATCGTGAGCGCCAGGACCTCCGCGACGAGCGCGACGCCGAGGACCTTGGCGGTCAGCTCGATGTGGAACCAGCCGAAGGCGGAGATGACCGCGAGGCCGAGCAGCGTGTAGACGTAGCCGGGCAGGTCGATGCCGAACCACGCCTCGAAGCTCGTGGCGGTGAAGTAGCCCAGCGAGCCCATCACCGCCGCCGCGAAGACGATGTAGCAGAAGGCGATGAGGATCCCGCAGCCCAGCCCGGCCACCGGTCCGAGCCCGCGCGTGACGAACGTGTAGAAGCCGCCGGCCGCGGTCACCCGCCGGCTCATCTCGATGTAGCCGACGGAGAAGATCGTCAGGACGACGGTCGCGATCAGGAACGCCGCCGGCGCCCCGAACCCGCCACCCAGGACGGTGATCGGGACGTTGAACATCATCGCCGCCAGCGGCGCCGCGCCGGTGACGATGCAGAACAGGACGCTGGGGAGCCCGAGAGCGCCGGCCGACAGGCGGCCGTGCTGCTCCCGGGCCTTGGGCTCGGCGAGGGCGGACGCCCCGGCCGGCTGGGCCACGGTGCTCATGGCGGTGCAGCCTGCGGCGTGGGTCTCGCGGGCCGTACGGGGTGGCGGTCCAAGCCGTCGCCGCGGGCGTTGGACGTGCGGTCCTGCGGGCGGGGCGGCGTTGCGCTCGGGCGCAATCCGGGGCCTTGACGTTGCGCTCGGCGGCAGCCAAGGGGGGCGGACTTCGACCCGTTGACGCCTAGAGCAGGTGATGCATGCACGAGGCGTCATCGAGATCGCGCGCCGGCAGCACGCGCTGATCACCACGGCTCAGCTTCGCGACCTCGGGTGGGGGCGCGGCGCGATCCAGCACGCCGTGGCTCAACGCTGGCTGCACCGCGTCCACGTCGGCGTCTTCAGCGTCACACCCGTGCTCACGCCGCACGCACGCTGGCTCGCCGCGACGCTTGCGAGCAACGGCGTGCTGAGCCACGAGTCGGCCGCCGCGCTCCACGGACTCGCGCCGCAGCGCCGGCCGCAGGTCGACGTGATCGCGCTCGGCCGGGCCGACGGCCGGCCGGGCATCGTCGTGCACCGCGCCAAGGTCCTGACGCCCAGCGACCGCACACGCCGTCATGGCATCCCCGTCACGTCCCCGACGCGGACGCTCGTCGACCTCGCGGCGCAGTGGGAGCGCGGCCGACTGCTCGACCTCGCCATGGAGCTCCTCCACCGCCGCCAGCTGGACGTGTCGCGCGTGCTGGAGGCACGTGCGCTCCGTCGACCCGGGGCTCGGTCGCTCGATGCCCTGCTCGAGCAGTTGGACGAGGGCACGCGCTCCAAGCTCGAACGCACCTTCTTCGCCCTGTGCCGGCACGGCGGCCTGCCGCGGCCGGCCACGCAGCATCGTCTGGCGAAGGGCCACCACGTCGACTTCGCGTGGCCCGAGCGGCGGGTCGCCGTCGAGACGGACAGCTGGACGTGGCACGGCAACGTGCGGCAGTGGAACCGCGACCACGACCGCGACGCCCGCGCGGTCGCTCGTGGATGGCAGGTGCTGCGCTTCACCCGCGTGCAGGTCGAGGAGCAGCCGGTCGCGGTCCTCTCGGCGCTGCGGGCGGCCTTGGAGCGCGCCGCGTGACGCCTCGTGCATGCAGGACATGCACGAGGCGTCATCGGGGCGAGCTAGCGCCCGCGCACCTTCCGCTTGGCCCTCAGCTTCGACGACGCCCGGCCGATCGCCCGGCGCGAGGTCGAGGCGCGCGCGACGCCGGCGGTGCTCGGCTGGTCCGAGACCTCCCAGCGCACCCACGTCGTGCCGGACGGATCGGCGACGAAGCCCCAGGTGCGGGTGAAGCCGTTCTCGAAGGTGTGCGAGCCGCGGTACAGCCAGGTGCCGTCGGCGCGCTGCTCGAGCGTGCCCTCGCCCTGACCGCGGCCCGGGACGCCGGTGGTGGTCGTGGCCTTCGCGGCGCCCTGGGCCTTGAGGAACCTCACGCGATCCGGGCCGTCGTGGACGACGAACCAGCAGTCGTCGGTGTCGGGCGCGGTCTGCCAGGCGCAGTCGTAGCGGCGGATGAGGCTGCCGTCCTCGCGGAGGAGCTCGACGTGGGCCGTGACCGTCGGCGGGTCGGCCGGGTCGGACGGGATGGGCGGGGGCGGGCCGGCGGGGGCGGCGGGGGCGGCGGAGGCCGCGGCCGGGGACATCCCCAGTGCGGCGGCGACGGCGCCCGCGGCGAGCACGGGCCGTGTGAGGATGCGGAGCTGCATGGTGGTCGTCCTCCGTGGAGTCGGTGGTGGTGGGTGCGCCCCGCGACGGGGGCACCAGGTCGTCGGCCCAGGCGGCCGCCGGTGACGCCCCTGCCGGTGTCCGACGAAGGTGCGTCACCTCGTCGGCGTTCGTCCGTCACCGGAGCGATGCCGAGCCCGTCCTGCGCGCCGCCCGCCCACCCCGACGAGCAGGCGCTGACCGCTCACTGGGCCGCGGTGCTGCGGCTGGTGGAGCGGCGGGTCGGGTCGCGCGAGCTGGCCGAGGACGCCTGCCAGGAGGCCTTCGAGGCGGCGGTCCACCACCTGCGCGCCGGCGGCCGGCTCGACCAGCCGCGGGCCTGGCTCTACACCGTCGCCCTGCGCCGCGCGCTCGACACCCTGCGCAGCGCCGCGGTGCGCACGAGCACCGCACTGTCGGAGGGGCTCGAGGTGCCCGGGCCGGACGTCCACGCGACGCTCTGCACCCGCGAGGACCTCGAGGCGGCGTTCGACGCGCTCCACGCGCTGCCCGAGCGCCAGCGCCGGGCGTTCGTCCTCAGCGCCCTGGGCGGCGCGACGCTCGCCGAGATCGGCCAGACGCTGACGACCCCCGAGCCGGCGGCCAAGGCCCTCGTCGCGCGCGCCCGCGCGGCGGTGCGCCGCCACGTCGACGAGCGCACGAGCCTGCGCTGCGACGACGTCCGCGCCGCGCTGCGGACCAGCGCCGCGCGCGGCATCCGCGCCTCGGCGGCCGTGCACCGCCACGTGCGCCGCTGCGACGACTGCGCCGTCCTCGCAGCGGAGCTGGGCCGCGGCCCGCGCGCGCTGCCCGTCCTCGGCGGCGGCCTGCTCGGCTGGTGGTCGGCCGCGACGGCGTTCGTGCGCGGCGACGCCTCGCTGCGGGTCCTCAGCCTCGCCCAGGCGCCCGGTGAGGCGAGCGTGAGCGCGCTGAGCGCGAAGCTCTGCGCCGCAGCGTGCGCCGCGTCCGTGCTGCTCGCGGGCGCGCCGGCCGTGCGCCCGGACGCCGAGACGACGTCGCGGCGCGAGGGCGCCGCCACCACCAGCGGTCAGCCCGCGCCCGGTGGGGCGCAGCGCAGCGACGCCCCCGGCAGGACGACCCGCGCCGCGCTCGCCCTCGGCCCGGCGGTCGCGGTGCCGGCCCCGCCCGCATACACGACGACCCCGGCCTCGGGCACGCCCGCGCCGCGCGGGCGCGGCGTGGCGGTCGCCCACCGCCAGGACCGCGAGCAGCCCGACCTGCTCGAGGAGCGGGTCCTGAAGTGGCAGCGGCTCACCGAGGCCAAGGCGACCCTGGGCTGCGAGGGCCCGAAGGACGACGCCTGCAACGCCCGCGCCCGCCGGATGGTGGCCCGCAGCCGGCCCACGGAGCGCGACCGCTTCCGCGCCCAGGTCGAGGCGCGTGCCCTGCGCGAGCGCTCCCGCGAGCGGATCCTGCGCGAGGCCGGAGCCACACCGGCACCGACGCCCGCCCCGCAGCCGGCGCCCGAGCCGACGCCCGCGCCGACGACCGAGTCGCCGCCTCCTTCGCCGCCCGCCCCGAGCCCCGCAGCGGCTCCGGAGCAGCCCGCCCCGCCCCCGCTCGCGACGCCGGGCCCGACGGCGACGCCGCAGACGGCGCCGCCGGCCGGCTAGCTCAGTCCGCCCACCAGCCCATCTCCGTCTCGGCCTCGCTGCGATCGCCGCCGGCCGGCGCGCCGAAGGCGATGACGTCCAGCCCGTCGGGCCCCGCCTCGAACCCGCGCCACGCCGCGGCGGCCACCCGCAGGACGTCCCACTGGCCCAGCTCGAGCACCTCGTCCTCGACCTTCGCCCGTCCCCCGCCGCGCACCACGACGTAGAGCTCCTCCTGGCGCCGGTGGCGGTGGCCGAACGGCACGCGCTGCCCCGGCTTGATGCGCTGGAGGCTCAGGCCGACGCCCTCCGCGTCGAGCTGCTCGCGCAGGAACCGCCCCTCGAGCACGGCGCCCATCCCGTGCTTCGCGGCCTGGTCCTCGACATCGGTGAGGAGGTTGCGCTTCGTGGCGTGGCTGCCCATGGCAGCGACTCTAGGCAGCTCCACCACGACCGGCGCACAAGTGCCGCAACATCGACGTGCGGCGGGCGGTTCTCCCCTCGCCAACCCCGAAGGAGCACCGCAAGTGACCAAGACCCGCACCATCGCCGCCGCCGCCCTGCTCGCCGCCACCGCCTCGAGCACCGCCGTCGCGGCCCAGGACCGGCCCGCGCCGCACTTCGACCCGAGCAAGGTCGTCAAGTACGACGCGACCTACACCCTCGAGTCCAACACCTCCAAGGAGTACCGCCTCCCGGTCGAGGCGCTCGGCCAGGACTGGAACACCGTCCTGCCGTGCCAGGGCATCGAGATCAGCGGCCCCGGCATCGACCTGGCCGCCCAGACGTTCGAGTACTTCGGCGTCGTCGAGCCCGAGCCGGCCGCCGCGAACACCCCGAACGGCGGCATCCCCGGCGCCGTCAAGCAGCCCGACGGCACGTTCGTCCGCCCGGAGAGCGAGGCCAAGCTCAACGCCGAGTCGCTGCGCTTCGGCGCGAGCTGCAAGGCCGTCGGATGGGACTTCGTCGGCGCCGACGGCAAGCCGACGCTCGACCCCTACGGCAACCCGTACCCGGCCTCCGGCAAGGCCCGGACGGCGAAGGCCAGCCGCGCCCTGAAGGCCAAGCGCCTGAAGACCGCCAAGAAGAAGGTCAAGGGCCGCGCCGCCCAGAGCGGGCCCGTCACCGTGACGCTCGTCGGCACGACCCGCGCGCGCGGGGACAGCATGGACCTCGTGGTGCGCGTCAGCACCGGCCAGCTCACCGGCCGCACGACGCTCGCCATGCACTCCCGCGTGCTGCGCCAGACGCCCAGCGCCCAGCAGTGAGCGCCGGCCGCGCCACCCACGCGGTCGCCCTCGCCCTGACGGGCGGCGCCCTCCTCGCCGCCGCGGCTCCGGCCGCGGCGGCCGCGCCGGCGCGTGCGCTGTGCGTCGACCGCGTGGCCCTGCGCGACGCGCCCGGCGGGTTCGCCGTCGCCCAGCTGCGCAAGCCCCAGCGGTTCGTCGTCCTGGGACGGACCGCCAACGGCCGCTGGTCGCTCGTGCGCGCCCAGCGCACCGGCGCCCAGGGCTGGCTCGTCTCGAAGGTCCTGTGCGCGCCGGGACGCTCGTGACCCGGCGCCTGGACGACGAGCGCCTCGTCGCCGCCTTCCGCGGCGGCGACGAGGCGGCGTTCGAGCAGCTCGACGCGCGCTACCGCCCGCAGCTCACGCGCTTCGCCGGCAAGGTCCTGCGCCAGGCGGGCCCGGACCTCGCCGAGGACGTCGTCCAGGAGGCGCTGTGGCGGGCGCACCGCGCGCTGCGCCGCGACGACCGCCCGATGCAGCTGCGCCCGTGGCTCTACCGCCTCGTGCGCAACTGCTGCCTGGACGAGCTCGGGCGCGTGCGCGGGGGCGCCGTCGAGCTGGAGGACACCGTCCTGCTCGCCGACCCGCGCGACGAGCCCGTGGTCGCCGCCGAGCGCCGCGACGACCTGCGCCGGCTGCTCGACGACGTCGCGGCGCTGCCGACCTCCCAGCGCCACGCGCTCGTGCGCCGCGAGCTCGACGGCCTCAGCCACGCCGAGGTCGCCGCCGAGCTGCAGGTCACCCCGCTGGCGGCCCGCAGCCTGGTGCACCGCGCGCGCTGCGGCCTGGCCCGCGCCCACGAGGCACGCTCGGCCGACTGCGGACCGTTCCGCGACGACCTCCTCGCCGCCCACGACGAGCGGCGCCGCGCGAACGCCCGGACCTTGCGCCACGTGGCGACATGCCCCGAGTGCCGGGCCCTGCGCGGGGCGCTGAAGGCCCAGCGCCGGCAGCTGCACGTCCTTGCGCCGCCCGCCGGGCTCCTCCTGGCGCTGACCGGCGTGAAGCTCTTCGCCGCGGGCAAGGCGACGGGCGGCGCGAAGGCCGCGGCCGGCACGGCCGCCGTCGTCGCGGCCGGCACGACGCTGGGGGTGCAGGTCTTCGCCGCCGGCGACCCGTCACCCGTCGCCCTGCGCAGCCTCGCGCTGCCCGGCGGCGCCGTCGCGATGGCCGCGCCGCTGCCGTCGGGGACGGCGGTCGTCCGCCACCGCGTCGTGCCGCGCGAGCAGCGCCTGGACGTCGCCTGCCCGCCGGGCCTGCGCGTCGCCGACCTGCTGCCCCCCGAGGGCGGGCGCGTCGACGCCGCGTACGCGCCCGGCACGCGCATCGGGACCGACGCGACCGCGACGGTCCTCGTCGCGCCCCACGCCGGCATCAGCCGGACGACCGCCGAGCCGCTCGTCCTGGGCGTCCTGTGCAAGCGCCCGGACGCCGGCGGGTCGATCGTCGACCCGACGGCGCGGCCCGTGGAGCCCTGAGCGGTCCCTGTAGCGTGAGGGGCCGCACGTGGCCCGCGTCCCGACGAACATCGCCGAGCACGTCGGCCACACGCCGATGGTCCAGCTGACCCGCCTGGCGCCCGAGGGCGTCGAGCTCTTCGCCAAGCTCGAGGCGGCCAACCCGGGCGGCTCGGTCAAGGACCGCATCGGCGTCGCCATGGTCGAGGCGGCCGAGCGCGCGGGCCAGATCGAGCCGGGCCGCACGACGATCGTCGAGGCGACCTCGGGCAACACCGGCATCGCGCTCGCCTTCGTCTGCGCCGCCAAGGGCTACGACCTCGCGATCTTCCTGCCCCAGGGCATGAGCCGGGAGCGCGAGGCCCTGCTCAAGCTCTACGGCGCGCGCGTGGAGATCGTCGAGTCGATGGGCGGGATGGACGAGGCGGTCGCCGCCGCCCGGCGCCTGGCCACGGGCCCCGACGTCTTCCTGCCCGACCAGTTCTCCAACCCCGCGAACCCCGCCGCCCACGAGACCGGCACCGGCCCGGAGATCTGGGAGGCCCTGGACGGCGACGTCGACGTCTTCGTCGGCGGCGTGGGGACCGGCGGCACCGTCACCGGCGTCGGGCGGTTCCTCAAGAGCCGCAACCCGACGTGCCAGGTCGTGGCCGTCGAGCCCGCCTCCTCGGCGGTCCTCTCCGGGCGCCCGCCGGGCCCGCACCGCATCCAGGGCATCGGCGCCGGCTTCGTCCCGCAGGTCTTCGACCGCGACGTCGTCGACGAGGTCCTGCAGTGCCCCGACGACGACGCGATCCAGCTCGCCCACCTGCTGGCCGCGCGCGAGGGGATCCTCAGCGGCATGTCGTGCGGCGCCGCGCTGTACGGGGCACTGGAGGTCGCGCGCCGGCCCGAGTCCCAGGGCAAGCGCATCGCGCTCGTGCTCCCCGACAGCGGGGAGCGCTACGTGAGCGCCCCCTTCTTCGCCCCGACCTAGGCCGCTACCCTCGATCGCAGATGCTCGGCCTTGGGCTGGTCTGGCGGGTCGCCGGCGAGGTGCGCCGCGACGTCGCCGCCGCGCACGAGCGCGACCCCGCCGCCCGCGGCGTCTCCTCCGTGGAGATCCTCGCGAGCTGGCCCGGCGTCCAGGCCGTCCTGGCCCACCGCGTCGCCAAGGCCCTGCACGACGCGGGCGTCCCGCTCGCGCCGCGCTCCATCGCCTACGTCACGCGCGCCGTCACAGGCGTGGAGATCCACCCCGGCGCGCGCATCGGCCGCGGGCTGTTCATCGACCACGGCATGGGCGTCGTGGTGGGGGAGACCGCCGAGGTCGGCGACGACGTGACGCTCTACCAGGGGGTCACGCTCGGCGGCACGGGCTTCGCCACCGGCAAGCGCCACCCGACGGTCGGCGACCGCGTCGTCATCGGCTCGGGCGCCAAGCTCCTGGGGCCGATCGAGGTCGGCGACGGCGCGAAGATCGGCGCGGGCTCGGTCGTCATCACCGACGTGCCGCCGGACTCGACGGTCGTCGGCAACCCCGGTCACGTCGTGCGCATCGAGGGCCGCCGCCCCGATGGGCCGGACGCCGACTGGATCCACCTGCCCGACCCGGTCGCCGACGCGATCAAGGAGCTCAGCGCGCGGCTGCGCGACCTCGAGCGCCGCGTCGCGTCGCTCCAGGACGTCGAGCCGCCCGCCGCCCCCGTGACGAAGCTGCGCCCCGTGCGCGGGCCGAACCCGGCCGGCGGCTAGCGCGCGCCACGACCGCCCGCACGGCCCCCGCGCCGGTGAAGACGGACGGGTCGCCCTCGTCGCCGCAGCGGTGCGTCCACGAGAAGACGCCGGCCAGCACCGGTCCGGGCGCCACGAGCGCGCCGCCCGAGTCGCCCAGGCACGGCGCCACCGCACGGCCCAGACCGGCCGGCTCGAGCGGGTCGCGCGCGCAGACCATCGACGCGTCGAGCGGGGTGCGCGGCTTGTGGCCCGCGTACCAGCGCGTGCACGTCGTGCGGTCCAGCGCGGCGAGCGCGCCGCGCAGCGGGTCGGCCGCGCGCGGGCCGAAGACCGGCTTGCGCTCGGTCCCCGCGACGTCCGTCGCGCCCCAGCCGGCGACCCACACGGGCGTCGCCGCGGCGGGCGGGCCACCCGCGACGGGGAGGACCGCCGTGCCGGCGGGCGCGGCGGCCAGGCCGATCGCCGCGACGTCGTGGTGGGGCGTGGGCGCGAGGCCGTAGGAGGGGTGGACCGTCAGGGCGACGGCGGGGACCGCGGGGCCGCCGGCGGCGGGCCGCGCCGCGAGCTGCGCCAGGGGCGTCCCGTCCGCGCAGTGCGCGGCGGTCACGACGAGGTCGGGCGCGACGAGCGTGCCGGAGCACGGGCCGGCCTTGACGAGCCACGGCGCGTCGGCGGCCACGTCCAGCGGGGTGCCGCCGACGACCGCGTGGGCCGGCGGGGCGAGGAGGAGCGTGAGGGAGGCGGCAGCCGCTAGTAGAAGACGCACCTCGTCCGGTGTCGGGGCCGCGCCTTGACCGCTTGAGCCTGGCCGCGGTTCCACAGCCAGACGTCGAGCACGCGGGGAGCGACCCCGGTCCGGGCGCTGACGAGCTCGCAGGCGTGCAGGGCGCACGCCCGCAGCTCGCGCTCCTCGCGGCCGGGGGGCAGGAGCTCCTCGCGGTCGATCCGGGCCTCGAGCTCGGGGTCGAGGACGAGGGCGCCCTCCACCCGCAGGACGTGGGGGACGAGGTTGTCGGCGAAGATCGTGAGCCGGTCGAGGTCGGTGAACGAGGCGAGGCCGGCGATCGCCAGGTCGTGGGCGAGGATCTGCGCGCGCTTGAAGAAGCCGCGGTCGTCCCACAGCGCCATGTGCTCGACCACGGCCTCCGCGAGCCGCTCGGCGCTCCCGCGCGCGACGGTCACGAGGTCCAGCGCGGTGTGGTCGCCGAGGAAGCGCCCCAGCTCGCGCAGCGCCTGCGCGTAGAGGCTCATGAGCTCGTGGTCACGCCGCTGGCCCAGGACGTCGGCGACCTCCTCGGTGCGCATCGCGCGCAGCTCGTCGTTGGTCCAGGAGCCGTGGGCGCGCCAGCGGTCGGCCAGCGCCCAGGCGACCGTGAAGTAGCCGGAGACCGTCGAGCCGTCGGGCAGCGCGCGCTTGCGCAGCGTCGGGAACCAGCCCGAGCCGAAGTTCACCGCGTCGAGGACCAGGAGGTAGGTCGCGACCTCGAGCTCGGAGCCCTCGAGGAAGTGGCGCTCGGGGTCCAGCGTGGGGGCCGGGACGTCCTCGCTGACCACGAGGCGCTCGAGCGCCTCGGGCGCGATGCGCACCGAGCGCGCGTCCGCAGCGATGGCCGCGCAGGACGCGCGCACCTCGTCGAGCAGGCCGGGCACGCCGCGCAGCCTATGCCGCCCGGTCTCGCGCCTATCCTCGGAGGGGATGGGCCCCACCGCCGCCGACGACCGCATCGCCTCGCTGCTGGAGGGGCTCAACGACCCGCAGCGCGACGCCGTCACCCACGAGGAGGGCCCGCTGCTGGTCCTCGCGGGCGCAGGCTCGGGCAAGACGCGCGTGCTCACGCACCGCATCGCCTACCTCGTGCACACCGGGCTGGCGCGGCCGGGCGAGGTCCTGGCCATCACGTTCACCAACAAGGCCGCGGGGGAGATGCGCGAGCGCGTCGAGGGGCTGCTCGGCCACTCCACGCGCGCGATGTGGGTCTCGACGTTCCACGCCGCCTGCGCGCGGATCCTGCGGGCCGAGGCGCCGCGGCTGGGCTACACCCGCTCCTTCACGATCTACGACGCGGCCGACTCCCGACGGCTGGTCAAGCGCTGCCTCGAGGAGATCGGCGCCGACGTCAAGCGCTTCACGCCGGCCAGCGTCCAGCACCAGATCTCCGACGCCAAGAACAAGCTGCGCGACGCCGCCGCCCACCGCGAGCTCGTGTCGGGCCCCTACGAGGAGGTCGTCGGCGAGGCCTTCGAGCTCTACGAGCAGGCGCTGCTGAAGGCCAACGCCATGGACTTCGACGACCTGCTCGTGCGCGTCGTCAACGTCCTCGAGCTCTTCCCCGAGGTGCGCGCCCGCTACAGCGCCGCCTTCCGCTGGGTCCTCGTCGACGAGTACCAGGACACCAACCACGCGCAGTACCGGCTGCTGCAGCTCATCGCCGGCGAGCACGGCAACCTCATGGTCGTCGGCGACGACGCGCAGTCGGTCTACTCGTTCCGCGGCGCGGACATCCGCAACATCCTCGACTTCCAGGACGACTTCCCGGAGGCGAAGGTCGTGCGCCTCGAGCAGAACTACCGCTCGACGCAGACGATCCTCGACGCGGCCAACGCGCTCATCCGCCACAACCGCGACCAGATGGAGAAGGAGCTGTGGACCGACAACGGCCGCGGCGAGCCCATCCGGGTGCGCGAGCTCGACGACGAGCACGCCGAGGCGCGGTTCGTCGTGGGCGAGGTCGAGCGGCTCGTCGACGAGGGCCACAGCCGCAGCGAGATCGCGGTCTTCTACCGCACCAACGCGCAGTCCCGGGTGCTCGAGGACCAGCTCGTGCGCCGCGAGATCGGCTACCAGGTCGTCGGCGGCACGAAGTTCTACGAGCGCGCCGAGGTCAAGGACGCGATCGCCTACCTCACCGTCCTGGCCAACCCGGCCGACGGCATCGCCTTCGCCCGGATCGTCAACACGCCGCGGCGCGGCATCGGCAACACCTCACTGCAGCGCGTGCTCAGCCACGCCGACGCGATGGGCATCCCGGTCTGGGAGGCGGCCGCGGAGCCGACGGCGGTGCCCGGCCTGGGGACCGCGGCGATCAAGGCGCTCACGCGGTTCATGGCGACGATGCAGGACCTGCGCTCGCGCGCGCAGGAGGGCGTGCCGGTGGGCGACCTGCTCGAGGCGATCCTCCACGAGACCGGCTACCTCGAGGCGCTGGAGGCCGAGCGCACGATCGAGGCGCAGGGGCGCATCGAGAACCTCGCCGCGCTCGGTGAGGCGGCGCGGGAGTTCGACGCGACGACCGACCCGTCGGAGGACCGGCTCGACCTGTTCCTCCAGCAGCTCGCGCTCGTGGCCGACGCCGACACGCGCCGCGACGACGAGGGGCTCGTGACCCTCATGACGCTCCACAACGCCAAGGGCCTCGAGTACCCGACGGTCTTCATCCTGGGGATGGAGGAGGGCGTCTTCCCGCACTCGCGCTCGGTCGACGAGGGCACGCTCGAGGAGGAGCGCCGGCTCTGCTACGTCGGCATCACCCGCGCGATGAAGGACCTCACGCTCTCGCACGCGCGCCGGCGGTCGGTCTTCGGCGCCGCGACGCCGGGGCTGCCCAGCCGCTTCCTCGGCGAGCTGCCGCCCGACCTCCTGGACCGCGAGGGCGGCCTGGGCGCCTTCGCGGGCTCGGGGCCGTCCGGCGGCGGTCGCCCGCGGGCGATGTCGAGCTGGGCCGCCGCCCGCCAGGACGCGCCGGCCGCCGGCTTCGCCCAGGGCGACGACGTCGTCCACGCCGCCTTCGGCGACGGCGTCGTGCTGTCCGTGGAGCCGGGCGGCGTCGTCGTCGTGCGCTTCGCCAAGGACGGCGTCGAGCGCAAGCTCATGGCCGACTTCGCCCCGCTGACCAAGCGCTAGGGTCCGGCCCGATGGCGGCCCAGATCATCGACGGCAAGGCCCTCGCGGCACGCACCCGAGCCGCGGTCGCGGAGGAGGTGCAGGCGTTCGTGGACCGCCACGGCCGCCGCCCCGGCCTGGCCACCGTCCTCGTCGGCGACGACCCCGCCAGCGCGGTGTACGTCGGCGGCAAGCAGAAGGCCTGCGCCGAGGTCGGCATCCAGGGCTTCGACCACCGCCTGCCGGGCGACGCGCCGCGCGAGGAGGTCGTCGCGCTGCTCGACCGCCTCAACGAGGACCCCGACGTCAGCGGCATCCTCTGCCAGCTGCCGGTCCCGGACCACCTCGACGGCGTCGAGCTCACCAACCGCATCGACGCGCGCAAGGACGTCGACGGCCTGACGGTCGCGAGCGCCGGCCGCCTGGCGCTGGGGATGGAGGGGCTGCGGCCGTGCACGCCCGAGGGCGTGATGCTCCTGCTCGCCGAGGCGGGCGCCGAGCTCCGGGGCGCCGAGGCCGTCGTCATCGGCCGGTCCAACCTCTTCGGCAAGCCGATGGCCCAGCTGCTGCTGGCGGCCAACGCGACGGTCACCGTCTGCCACTCGCGAACGCGCGACCTGCGCGAGGTCTGCCGGCGCGCCGACGTCCTCATCGCGGCGGTCGGCGTCGCGCACCTCGTGAAGGGCGACTGGGTCAAGCCGGGCGCCGTCGTGATCGACGTGGGCATGAACCGGCTCGAGACCGGGCTCACCGGGGACGTGGACTTCGCTGCGGCGTCCGAGGCCGCGTCGGCCATCACCCCCGTCCCCGGCGGCGTGGGCCCGATGACGATCGCCTGCCTGCTGCGCAACACGCTGCGCGCGGCCGAGCTCCAGCTCGAGGAGGTCGCGGCCTGATGGGCCTCGGGCGCCTGCGTCACGGCGAGCTGCTGTGCGGCGCGGCGAGCGCCGCGCTCCTGGTCCTGCTCGCCCTCGACTGGTTCGAGGGCGAGGGCCTGACCGCCACGGGCTACGGCGGCCTGGGCATCGTCCTCGTGGTCCTGCTGGTCGTGCTCGCCCTCCTGGGCCTGGCGCTCGTCGTGGTCACCGCGAAGGGCCGGCCGGTCGCGTGGATCATGACCGCCGACATCTGGACCTCGATGCTCGGGATCCTGCTCGTGCCCGCGCTGCTGCTGCGCGCCCTCGTCCTCCAGCCCGCCCTCGACGCCGGCCTGGGCAACACGCAGGTCGCCCTGGAGCCGGCGGGCTGGGCCGGCCTGCTCGTCGCGGTCCTCATCCCGGTCGGCTCGTGGCTGGCGATGGGCGACGAGCGCAAGGACGCGCCGGAGTCGGCGTACACGCCGCCCCCGGCGCGGCCCATCCCGGGCGCAGGGTCCTGAGGGCGGCGACGGTCCTAGACTGGGCCGTCGCATGATCGACCGCGAGCAGGTCCTGCACGTCGCCCGCCTGGCGCGCCTGGAGCTCACCGACGACGAGGTGGGCCGGATGAGCGAGGAGCTCACGAAGATCCTCGGCCACATCGAGAAGCTCCAGACGCTCGACCTGACCGACGTGCCGCCGACGAGCCACGTCGTCGAGGTCGCCAACGCGCTGCGTCCCGACGAGGTCACCCCGTCGCTGCCGCGCGACGTCGCGCTGGCCAACGCCCCGGCCGTGCAGGACGGCGGCTTCCTCGTCCCGAGCCCGCAGGCGTGAGGCAGCTCACGGCCAAGCAGGCCGCCGACGCCGTGGCCGCGGGCGACCTCGACGCGCGCGAGCTGTTCGAGGCCTACCGCGGCGCCGCCGCGGCCGACGAGCTCAACGCGTACGTCTGGGTCGCCGACCAGGCGCCGGCCGAGCTGCACCAGGACGGCCCGCTGGGCGGCGTCCCGCTCGGCGTCAAGGACCTCTTCTGCACCGAGGGCGTGCCGTCGCAGGCCGGCTCGAAGATCCTCGAGGACTACCGCCCGCCCTACACGGCGACCGTCGTCGACCGGCTGACCAGGGCCGGCGCGCCGCTGCTGGCCAAGACCAACCAGGACGAGTTCGCCATGGGCTCGTCCAACGAGAACTCGGCCTACGGCGCCGTCCTCAACCCGTGGGACCGCGGCCGCGTCCCGGGCGGCTCGAGCGGCGGCAGCGCCGCGGCGGTCGCCGACGGCACCGCGCCCTGGGCGCTGGGGACCGACACCGGCGGCTCGATCCGCCAGCCCGCCGCGCTGTGCGGGATCGTCGGGCTCAAGCCGACCTACGGGACGGTCTCGCGCTACGGGATGATCGCCTTCGCCTCGTCGCTGGACCAGGCGGGCCCGCTCACGCGCGACGTCACCGACGCCGCGCTGCTGTACCGCCACATGGTCGGCGACGACCCGCGCGACTCGACCTCGCTGCAGCACCCCGACGAGATCGCCCTGCCCAGCGCGCAGCGCCTCGACGGCATCACGCTCGGCGTCCCCGAGGAGCTCACCGGCGAGGGCATCGAGGACGGCGTCTTCGCCCGCTTCGAGGAGACGCTGCAGCTGGCCGAGGGGCTCGGCGCCACGATCAAGCGCGTGCCGCTGCCCCACGCCGACTACGGCCTGAGCGCCTACTACGTGCTCGCCCCGGCGGAGTGCTCGTCGAACCTCGCGCGCTTCGACGGCGTGCGCTACGGCATGCGCGACAAGGAGGCCAAGGACCTCCTGACGATGTACACGCGCACCCGCCACGACGGCTTCGGCGCGGAGGTCAAGCGCCGCGTGATGCTCGGCACCTACGCGCTGAGCTCGGGCTACTACGACGCGTACTACGCCTCGGCCCAGAAGGTCCGCACGCTCATCGCGCAGGACTTCCGCCAGGCCTTCGAGCAGGTCGACTTCGTCGTCACCCCGACGTCGCCGACCGTCGCCTTCGGCCTCGGC